>NZ_LJPA01000010.1:0-216395 GCF_001414035.1 Frankia sp. ACN1ag
CCAAGGAAGAGCTCCGCGCACTGCTCGCTCTCGCCGGCACCCACCCCGACCGCACCGTGATCTCCCACCGGCTCGCGAGGTTCTACACCTGGTGCGCCGACGCCGACGTCCCCGAGCTCGAACGCCTCGCCACCACCGTCAGCACCTGGTGGACCTGCATCGAAACGTTCCTCCACACCACGATCACCAACGCCGCCAGCGAAGGCTACAACCGCGTCGTCAAACTCGACGCCCGCAACGCCTACGGATACCGCAACCCCACCAACCAGCGCCTACGAACACGCTGCGCAACCACCCGTCGAGCCCGCGGATGCCTCAACCCCGCCTAACTTCGAAGAGCCACATATATACGCCCTCGGCTACCAGGAACTGACCGGCTCCCGTGCCGATCTTGTCGAGGTCCTCAACCTCGACAAACGCGCCGCGAGTACCCGGGAGGTCGTCGACATTCAACTCCTCAGCAACATCCAGGCCAAGATCAAAGAAGGTGGTGACGCCCTACGGATCAACAACCTGCCCCGCCAGCAGACCTGGTGCCAGGCCTGCGCCACCTGCGACCTCGCCGGCATCTGCCGTGACCGCCCTTAGCCAAGGAGTCGCTTTTCCGGCGAAATTACCGCAAGTTGTGACCGGTTGGCCCGTCATTGTGGGCCCATGTTCTGAATGTCGTGGGGCAGCTCCGGCAACCGACCCAGGAGAAAGCCTATTCCGGCGTCAACGACCCATTGCGCCGTATCGGAATCGAGAGTCCATGGTCGCCGCATCAGCAGGCGTCGCAGGCCGGCACGGTCGACAGCCTGTGTGGGCGCTGCTCCCGCGAGTGCCTGCCAATGAGCGCCGTCCCGCCAGTGCGGATCGTCAGGGCTATCGAGTGCGTGCATGAACCGGTCGACCAGCCCAGGCCACGATGGTGTTCCCCACCAGTGTCGGCAGGCCAGCCCGCCGTGACCCGCCGCACGCCAGAACGCGTACCGCACCCCGTGCTCCTCGGCCGTCGTTGCGAAGCCGCCCATGGCTTCATCGGCATGGTCGCGATACTCGTTCAGATCGCTGCCTGCGAGCTCAGCGAGCGTCCCTCCGGTCGGCAGGTGCCTGGTGGGGTTTACCAGCCATCGCCAGATCCGGGCAGCGAGCCATTCAACCGCACCGTGGTCAAGCACATCGCACTGCTCCACCCGAAAATGTGGCGCGAGCCTAAGGTCATGGCGCCAGCGCCGGACGATTTCCCGTACCCGCCAGCTACTGTGTGCGTTGATCCGCAACATGTCACCGTCATGTAACCGTCCTTGGCTGTGCCAGTCCTCGACCGGGCTGTTGCGCCAGGCACTGTTGACGATCCCGACCGCCGCAAGACCGAGGATGGGTCCGAGTCCGTCGGGATCGACCCCCACCTGGTGGCGCAGGATCGCCCTCATCAGTGCCTGCTCCTGCTGCTGGGACATCGAACCGTCCGAAACCGCCGCCAAGGTCTTCTCAGCCATGAGATCACGGTGCCAGATTGTCGCAGACACAATGACCGCGGGTGCGGATCGCCCATGATCACAATGCTTCGCCCGGATGCCCGGCGAGGTAAGTCTCCGCGCACAGTCGGTCCCACGGCCATCCGCGCTCGCTGCGCAGAGGAGTCGGCATACCGCAGGCCGAGCACGGTTCCAGGTGTGAGCTGGGTGAGGCCGGTGGCAGGGGCGTCGGTATCCTCGTCAGGATCAGTTCGGTGGGGTGTCGGGTGGCCAGCTGCACGTGCCGGCGGACGGCCGATTTGGGTGACTTTGCCGGCCGTTCCCGTCTGTTGGGCACAGTCGTCGTCTCGTCGGCCGCGAAATCGGCCGCCTGCTGTCTCGACACGAGGATTCGTGCCTTACCGAACGAGATCGGCACCAGCTCTCCGTCAGGCAGCTGTTCGGCAATGTCGCCCATCGGCATGGGTAACGGCGACGGCTGGAAAAGGAACCCACGGCCGTCGGTCTCACGGGCCCGGGTGAGCTGGCGGACGCCGAGCAGTCGAAGGTCCTGCGGATGTCGGGCGGCGAGTACGTCGGAGATGGTGGTGGTGAACCGGAGCTCAGGGACCCGGTCCTTCAGGTCGACCTTCGGGCCGGAGTTCCACACGGCGGTAATGCCCAGCTCGGCAGCTTTCCGAGTGCGGTCCAGATGGTCCTTCTTCTGGGTAAGCTGAACTTCAATGCTCGTCGGCTGCACCACGCCGGCGACGACCAGATCCGGAAAAGTCCTTCCGCCGTCCTGGCTGCGCTCCCGGGAGGTGACCGGCCGGCCGACGTGGTCGAAGACGCTGCCCCAGACAGTCAGCAGTCCCTCGTGTTGCGTGTCGATGAGGCTGGCGATCTTGTGGCTTCCGCCCGATCCCTCACCAGGGAAGTGCGCGGCGAAGCGGGTCCCAGTGCTCTTGAAGACCTTGAGGATTAGCGGTGCGCCCTGGCACTGCGGAAAGAGGCACCGGGCGGTGGGTGAGTCACGGCTGGAGACCTCTCTTGCCGCCCGATCCCACAGCTCAAGACCGTCGGGTCGACCCAGGGTGGGGTCGGACAGATCGAGCGTCTCCCCGGTGGCAGCAAGCTGGATCCGCCGGAACCGTCCCGGTGGAGGGGTGTCGCGGCCGACCTTCTGAATCAAAAGATCACCCCCTTCACCTGAATGATTCATCGACCAGACTCGGCGCACCAGGGGTTTGACGCAGAAGGTGCCGAATCTGTGATCCCGGAGGGGCGCGGAGGAGCTGGTGACACTGCGGAGAAGGCAGCGCAACTTCCGTGACGGTCGCGGGGCGGATACTCGGGTGGAGGGGGAGGGTGATCCCGGAACGAGCTACCATGATCGTTTCGGGTCTGTGTCATCCGTAGCGAGATCGCGGCGACGGGGTACCTCGTAACATGCTGGCGTGACCATCCACCGTGACTGATCATCCCTGGAGGGATGGCAGTACGAGGGGCAGTCCGATCTCCGTGCGCGGCAAGGTCCCTGAGATGGGAGAGGACGGCGATGTCCGCGGAATCCGTTGACCCTAGAGGTGACGCCGGGACCGGAGGTGATCCGGAAGTTGGTCCGCCGACGCCCGACACCGATCCAGCAGCGCAAGGCGGCACAACGCGGTCGGCGGAGGCGGCTCCGGAGACGGACGCCGAGCCGGGCCCGGCCGTGTCGACCGACGAGGTCCCGAAGTCCCTGCGCCCGGTCAACTGGGACGGCTCGTTCAGTCGCACCTGGAACGCTCGCATGAGCGAGCAGTGGGCCAGTCAGCGTGCCGCTGAGCAGGAGAGAGAGTGGGGCCGGCAGCAGCTCAGTGAGTATTGGCAGGAGACAGAGAAACGCCTGCATTCCGAGGCACAGGAGGAGTCTGCGCGGCGGCGTGAGGAGGGGCACGCGGCGTCGGACGATGTCCGAGCTGAGCGCGGGACTGCCGCCGAGGAGCTGTATCGCAAGCTGGACAAGCTTGATCGGTTCTCGCCGCCCGAGGCCGACGGATCGACCGGGGCAAGCGAGTCGACCGAGAGAGGCGGGTCTGCCGGACCGGAGTGACTGGACGTGGACCGTCCCTGACTACCGCCAGTGGTCGAGCCTCGGCTCGATCCGGGTCGGCTGGTCCAGTGGCGGCGTCTCGCGGCGGCTCTTGCTGTTGATGTCAGCAATGGCGCGGCGAGCAGACACGGTGTCCTGGTGAAACGGGCCGTGTTCGCGCAATGAGTCGGCGAGCGCGGCGCGGTAGAGCCGCACGGCGTCGGCGGGCCGGCCGGCTTGACGGTAGGTGTCGGCGAGGGTCTGCCGGCTGGTACGGGTATCCGGATGTCCGGGGCCGACGACCTGTTCGCGGATGGCCAGGACGCGTTCGTTGAGGTCGACGGCCTGCCTCAGCCGGCCGCTGAAGCGGTAGACGTCAGCGAGTCCTTCGGCGGTGCGCAGGGTGCCGTCGTCTGCGACACCGTGCGTCCGGCTCCGCTCGGCGAGCAACCGTTCAAGCAGAGGCAGTGCCGCCTCCATCTGCCCGGTGTGGCGGTAGGCGCCGGCCAGAGCGCCCCGGATGTCGAGCGTGTACGGATGCGCGGAGCCGAGGACACGCTCGTGGCGGTCGAGGACTTGTTCGAGATGAGGTATGGCGTCGTTGGCCCGACCCCGCCCAAGGTGGGCTGCGGCGAGTCCTTCACGGCTCTCCGTCGTGTCGGGATGGTCGGAACCAAGGACCCGCTCACGACCAGCCAGCGCACGGTCGAACAGGGGGACCGCCTGGTCGGGTCGATCGGCGCGTAGGTGAGTGCGGGCAAGGCCATGCGCGCTGTCGAGAGTGTCGGGATGCTGGGGGCCGAGAACCCTGTCGCGGTCCGTCAGCGCCCGGTCGAGTTCTCGGGTGGCGTCGTCGAGGCGTCCGGCCTGGCGGTGGGTGATGCCGAGTTGGTGGCGGGTGTGCAGGGTGTCGGGGTGGTCCGGGCCGAGGACGCGGGTGCGGTTGGTGAGGGTCTGCTCGAACAGGGGCGTGGCGTCGCCGGGGGAGCCGAGGCGGCGGTAGGCGATGGCCAGCTGGTGGCTGGTGCTGAGGGTGGCGGGATGGTCGGTGCCGAGGATGCGGCGGCGGTCGGTGAGGGTGTCGCGGAGCAGGCGGGTCGCCTCGTCGCCGCGTCCGGGAGTGTCGTCGTAGGCGCCGCCGAGGCTGTGGCGGCTTTCGAGGGTGTCGGGGTGGGTGGGGCCGAGGACGCGGGTGCGGGCGGCGAGGGTGCGTTCGAACAGGGTGGTGGCGTGGTCGAGGTGGCCGGCGCGTTGGTAGGCCCAGGCGAGGGTGGCCTGGGATTCCAGGGTGTCGGGGTGGTCGGGGCCGAACAGGCGGGTGCGGTCGGCGAGGGTGCGGGTGGCGAGGCGGCCGGCGTCGTCGACGTGGCCCGCGGCGAGGGTGGCGCGGGTGAGGGTTTCGCGGGCGGTGAGGGTGTCGGGGTGGTCGGGGCCGGCGAGGTGTTCGCGGGCGGCGGCGGCGCGTTCGGCCAGGGGCAGGGCCTGCTCGGGCTGGCCCTGTTCGAGCAGGTAGGCGGCGGCGTGCTCGGCGAGCCAGGCCGCGTGCGGGCCGTCGACGACGGTGGCGGCGTCGGCCTCGGTCGGGGTGGGGCCGGTCTTTGCCGGGGTGGGGCCGGTGTCGGGGCGGGCGTCGGCGGCGGTGTCGAGGACGGCGAGGGTGTGGGGGAGGAGTTCGCGCCAGGCGGGCCAGGCGGCGGGGTTGCCGGCGACGTCGGCGGGCAGGGNGGCGTGCAGCATCCGGCGCAGGGAGTCGGTGAGCTGGTCGGCGTGCTCGGGGGCGGTGTCGGCGCGGACGGCGGCGCGGACCAGGGCGTGCATCGTCACGGCGGAGCCGTCGCGGTGGGCCAGGGCGGAGCGTTCCAGGGCGCCGATCGTGTCGGCGAGGTCGAGCGGGTCGGCAGCGGCGGCGCGCAGCTCGGCGTGGTCGAGGGCGTCCGGGTCGGCGGTGAGCAGGTGCAGCGGCAGGGGCGTGGCGTCGCCGTGGGCGGCGAGGCGCAGCAGTTCGGCCGCCGCGGGGGAGTCGGCGGACAGCCGGCGGATCGGCTCGTCCCACAGGGTGGCGGCGGTGGTCCCGGGGCGGCCGGGCACCTCGCCCTGGCCCAGCAGGCGGGCCGGCTGGTCGGTCAGCGCCTGCAGGTAGACCTCGGCGGGCAGGCGGCCGGTGGTGATCCGGTGGGCGGCCTGGTCGAGGGCGAGCGGGTGGTCGGCGAGTTCGGCGGCGATGCCCGCCGCCACCGCGAGGTCGACGGCGGGCAGCCGGTCGGTGAGCAGGGCGATCGACTCGGCGCGGTCCAGCGGTGCCAGGGCGACGACCTGGCCGAGGCGGTCCCAGTCGGGGTTGCGGGAGGTCAGCAGCAGGCGGCCCGTCTCGCTGGGGCGCAGCCAGTCCGGCAGCGCCGTCCCGGCGGCGTCGTCGAGGACGATCAGCCAGCGGCCGTCGGCGCGGTCGAGGCGGGCCAGCACGGCGGCCGGTTCGGCGTGCTCGGGCAGTCCCAGCGCCGGCGCGAGGGCGCGGATCCGGTCGCCGAGCAGTGCGGGGCGCCCGGCGGGCACCCACCAGACGGCGTCGAAGTCCCGGCGGTGCGCCCGGACGTACTCGGTGGCGACGCTGGTCTTGCCGATGCCGGCGAGTCCGGTGACGGCGACCAGCGGGGAGCGGGCCAGCGCCGCGTCGAGCCGGTCGAGCGCCTCGCCGCGTCCGACGAACGCGGCGGGCGGCGACGGCACGTTCCACACCGCCGGCAGGTCACCGGGGTGGATCGGGCTGTGTGGGTGACGCGCGGCGCGGCCCCCCTCCGGCGGCGCGGGCTCGCCGCCGCGCACGGCCGCGAGCAGGGCGGTCTCGCCGGCGAGCGCGCCGCGGTCGAACAGGTTGATCGGCGCGATCTGGCCGAGCAGGCCGGGCACCGGGCGGTCGGTCACCCGGGCGACGAGCAGCCGACGATCGCCGTCGGCCAGGCGGGGCGACCAGGCCGCGCCCCATTCGGCGACCGCGTCCGCGGAGTTCAGGTAGCCGTCCGAGACGACGGCGATCGTGTACCGGGCCTGCCGGGTTGCCCGGTCCAGCCAGGCGACCCGATGGGTGCCGGCCACCCGATCCCATGACTCGATGAGGACCCGCAGGTCGGCGCGCTCCAACGCCCCGGCGATCCATTCGGCCCAGGCCCGACCGTCCTCGGTGTACGACACGAAGCAGTCGAGCGCGTCCCCCTCGCCCCCGACGGTCACCGGACAACCATCCCATAGTTACCGAAACGACCCACTCCTCGCCCAGCTGGAGGGATAAATCGGACGCGGAGGGCTCCGGCTCGGCGCGGGCGGCGGTCTCGGCGGTGGGCGGACGAGTGACGGAGGGTTGGGCGTGGGCAGCTATGTCCAGCGACGTCACGGGAGGAGCACCCATTGTGCGTCATTGACGTGAAAGGGGAGGTAGGTCGTAGGCTGAGTGAGTACTCNACCAAGTGTCGGGTCGGCGGTGGCCGGGCGCTGTGACGTGGGATCGGAGACGGCGATGAGCGGTCGGGTGGCGGGCAAGGTCGCGCTGGTGACGGGGGCCGCGCGCGGGCAGGGGCGGGCGGACGCGCTGCGGCTCGCGGAGGAGGGCGCCGACGTGATCGTGGTCGACGTCTGTGCGCCCCTGCCGAGCGTCGACTACCTCTCCGCGACCCCGGAGGACCTGGCGGAGACGGTCTCGCTGATCGAGAAGACGGGGCGCCGCGTGGTGTCCGGGATCGTGGACGTCCGCGACCTGGAGGCCCTGCGTGCCATCGTCGACGACGGCGTGGCGCAGCTCGGCCGGCTCGACGTCGTCGTCGCCAACGCCGGGATCTGCATCCCCCGGGCGTGGGACAAGGTGACCCCGCAGATCTACGAGGACACGATCAGCACGAACGTCACCGGGGTGTGGAACACGGTGATGGTCGGCGCGCCGCACCTGGTGCGCGCCGGCGGGGGCTCGATCATTCTGATCAGCTCGGCGGCGGGGCTGAAAGTGCAGCCGTTCATGGTGCCGTACACGACGAGCAAGTTCGCGGTGCGTGGCATGGCGAAGGCGTTCGCGGCGGAGTTGAGCCAGCACCACATCCGGGTCAACAGCGTGCACCCGACCGGCGTGAACACGCCGATGGGGACCGGCAGCATGCGGGAGCGGATCGAGGAGGGGATCGCCGGCTACGATCGGCTCGGCCCCATGTTCATGAACCTGCTGCCGGTCGACGGCACCGAGCCCGAGGACGTCGCCGACACCGTGCTGTTCCTGGCCTCGGACGAGTCGAAGTTCATCACCGCGCATGAGATCGCCCCCGACGCCGGCAACACCGAGTTCTGAGGCCGAGGTCTGACGTGGGGCGCGGCGAGGGGAGTGCCGGCGCGGGCCGGGCAACCACGCCGAGCGTGGCCCCGCCGGGGGAGCCGGAACTCAGCGCGCGGGAGCGCATCCTGGCCGCCGCGGAGGTGCTGTTCGCCGAGCACCGGTTCGACCGGACGTCCACCGCCCGGATCGCCGCGGCGGCCGGCGTGCCGCACGGGCTGATCTTCTACCATTTCAAGACGAAGATGGACCTGCTGCTCGCGGTCGTGCAGCGAGATCGGGTGACCACCCTCGGCGAACTCGACCTGCCCGCGCCCGATCTGGCCCCGTCCGACGTGCCGTCGCCCGATCTGCCCGCGCCCGATCTGCCCGCGCCCGACGTGCCCTCGTCGGAGCGGGCGGAGTCGCGCCGGGCGATCGCCGAGCTGTGGCGGCATCTCACCGTCGTGCTCGGCCGGCCGTCGCCGGTGCATCGCATCGTCCTGCAGGAACTGGCCGTCCACGAGGAGATCCGGCGGCGGGCGATGGAGAGCACCGACGCCGCCGCGACCGTGATCGCCGGCCGGCTCGCCCGGATCTTCGGGTGCGACGTCCCGACGCCGGAGCAGGTCGCCGCGGCCCAGTTGCTCACCTTCGCCGCGTCGATGGCACCGCTGCTCGACCAGCCCGACCACACCCTCGTCGACCCGGATGCCCTCGCCGCGCTACTGGCTCAGGGCCTGTCTCCGCCGGACGCCTGAGCTGCCCGGTCCTGCGCGGCCGTCCCAGGTGGTGTTCGGCCACGAGGATCTGATGGGACGAGGGAGGGGAACTCGGGGCTCGGCCTGCCCACCAGNCGCCACATCCATCGCGTCTTTGTGTGACCGTTTGTGCGCGAAATCGTGCCGAGGCTTCGGTACGGTTTCGCGCCCGAAAACCGTACCGAAGCCTCGGCACCATCTGGCCGCAGTCTGGCCGCAGACCCGGCTGGGGATAGCCGGGTGCGGGCGACCGTGCAGCGCTGACGGATCAGCAGACGACCCGGGGCGACGAGCTTGGTTCGGACCCGATAGTCGAGCCGCGTCTAGACGTCGGCGACGGCCGAGGGGTCGGCGACGTGGGTGTCGGTGACGCCGAGCAGGCCGAGCAGCCGGGCGCGGGCCTGCTCGAAGCGCGGGTCGCGGCGGTCGTCGAACAGCTCGCGGGTCTCGATCTCCTCGTCGAGGCGGCCGTCGCGCAGCACGATCACCCGGTCGGCGAGTTCGAGGGCCTCGTCGACGTCGTGCGTCACCAGCAGCACGGCCGGGCGGTGCCGCTCGTGGAGCTGGCGGACCAGATCGTGCATGTGGATGCGGGTCAGCGCGTCGAGGGCGCCGAACGGCTCGTCGAGCAGCAGCAGCTCGGGTTCGCGGACCAGCGCCCGGGCGAGTGCGACGCGCTGCGCCTCGCCGCCGGACAGCGTCAGCGGCCAGGCCTGGGCGTGATCGGCGAGACCGACCTCGGCCAGCGCCCGGGACGCCTCGTCGCGGCGGCGGGAGCGCGGCAGGCCGACCGCGACGTTCTGCCACACCCGGCGCCAGGGCAGCAGCCGCGGCTCCTGGAACACCACCGAGCGCAGCGCCGGCACCTCGACGCTGCCCTCGGCGACCGGGTCGAGACCGGCCAGGGTGCGCAGCAACGTCGTCTTGCCGCCGCCGCTGCGGCCGACCAGGGCCACGAACTCCGAGTCGGCGATGGACAGGTCGAGCCGGTCGAGCACGACGTGCGAGCCGAACGCGCGACGCAGGCCGCGCACCGTGACGGCGTTCACCCGCGTCACCTCCCGCGCCAGGCCAGCAGGCGCCGCTCGGCGAGGCGCACGATCACGTCGGTGATCAGGCCGAGGGCGGCGTACACGACGACGACGACCATCAGGATCTTCGTCTGGAACAGCGACTGCGCGTTGTAGATAAGCAGGCCCAGGCCCTTCTGGGCGTTGATCTGCTCGGCGACGACGAGCGCGAGCCAGCTCAGGCCGAGCGAGTAACGCACGCCGGTGAGGATGCTCGGTGTCGCCCCGGGCAGGACGACGGTCGCGATCAGGCGCAGCCGGTTCAGGCCGAACTGGCGGCCCATCTCCAGCAGACGCGGGTCGACCGTGCGCACGCCCGACATCGTGTTGATGTACATCGGCAGCGCCGTGCCGATCGTGATGATGAGGATCTTCGGGGTCTCGTCGACGCCGAACCAGAGGATGAACAGCGGCAGGATCACCAGGAACGGGATCGTCCGCAGCATCTGCAGGGTGGCGTCGATGGCCTCCTCGACCGGCCGCCACAGGCCGACCGCCACGCCCAGGGCGAGGCCCACGGCGATGCCGATCGCCGCGCCCGTCAACGCCCGGCGCACCGACACCCACAGGTTCGACGGGAGCTGGCCGTTGTTCCACAGGGTGACGAACTCGTGGGCGACGTCCCACGGCGCGGGCAGGACCTCCGTCGACCACCAGCTCGACGAGCTGCCGACCTGCCACAGCGCGACGAGCAGGATCGGGACGATCGCCCGGCGGACCAGGCTGGGAACCCACCGCCGCCGACGCCGGTCCGCGCCGCCGGCGCTGAAGGTCACCCGCCGCCCGCGTGCCGCCGCGGGCGAACCCGCGGCGGCACGCGTGACAACAGCGGTGGGCGTGGCCTCAGTAGTGGGCGTGGCCTCAGCGGCCGGCGTGGCCGGCGTGGCCGGCGTGGCAGCGGGCGGGCTTCCGGGTGATGCGCCCTCGGGCTGCGTCACGGTCGCCACGGCACGCGGGTCTCCCATCGTCCGCTCACTTGACGGTCGTGACGGCGAAGTTCGCCGGGAACTTGGCCTTGTAGGAGGCGATGGCGGCGGCGATCGCCGGGTTCAGCTTCGTGTTGTAGCTGCCGGCGACGTTGACCTTGCCGGGCAGCAGGCCGGCGGCCTGGAAGGTGTCGGCGATGGCCTGCTGGTCGGTCAGTGCCTTCGGGTCGACGGGGCCCACGGCCGAGTTCGCGCTGTTCTCCGAGGCCTTGAAGTTGGCGGTGACGGACTCCAGCGGCTGGTTGGTGTTCGTAGCCGTGATCTTGTCCCACTCGGCGGGGTGCGCCCGGGTCCAGGCGAACGACGCCTCGATCCGACCGATGTAGTCGGCGATCGCCGCGGACTTCGCCGGGTCGTCGAGGTCGGAGGTGTAAGCGTTGTAGGCGCCGACGAGGCCGCCGAGGCTGCCCTTGAGGATCGGACCGCCGTCGGCCAGGATCGGGTTGCCCTTGGCGACCGCGACCTGCACCGTCTTGCCGAACCCGGCCAGCGCGTCGACGCTGCCGCCGAGCAGTGCGCTCAGGCCGTCGGCCGGCGTGAGCGGCACCGGCTGGATGTCCTTGAAGGTCAGTCCGGCGCTGGCGAGCTGCTTGAGCAGGAAGTACTGCGTGGTGGTGTTCTTGGTGTACGCGACCTTCTTGCCCCGCAGGTCGGCGATCGAGGTGATGCCCTTCTTCGCGACCGTCCACTGCAGCGACGTCGGCAGCCGCAGCGTCGCGACGGACACGAAGTTCGGCTTGGTACCCCCCGCGGCGATCAGCACGTTCGCGACGCCACTGCCGCGGGCGAGGTCCGCGCTGCCCTGGTTGACCGCCCCGGTCTGCGCGCCGCCGTCGGGGTAGGTCTGGAACCGCACCTTGTACGGGGTGTCGAGCAGGCCGGCCGCCTTGAGCAGCGCCTCGTCGCCGCCGATGGCCGCCGGGTAGGTCGCCACCCGCAGCGTCACCCCGGACAGGTCGGGGCCGCTCGACGCGCTGGCCGCGGCCGGGCTGGCCGCCGCGCTCGACCCGCCACCCGAATCCGAGCCGCAGGCCGCGAGGGTCACCGCCAGGCCGGCCGCGACGGCGACCGCAACGGCGCCGCGCACGCGGCCGCCGATCCTGCGCTGGACTGATCCCCGCTGATACATCGAAAACTCCTACATGATCCACTCCCGGCGTCCCCGGGTCCGGGTGAAGGTTTCATGCCATGACGTACTTGTCAACCGAAAGGGTAGAGATGGCCCACAAAGGGCGGCGCAGGTTACAGTCCAGGCAAAACGGCGAGACGGGCGCGGGTTCCAGCAGCTGATGGCAAGCTGAGCGTCATGCCCTGATCCACTGACGAGGCTTCGTCGGCGCGGGCCCGTCGCCTCCGAACACGTACCGACGACGATCGAGGGCATCTGGTGGAACTGGGAATCAACACGCTCGGCGGCGTCTCCACAGACCGGCGCACCGGGCAGACGCCGACCGAGCATGAGCGGCTGGCGTCGATCGTCACCCAAGGCGTGCTCGCCGAGCGGCTCGGCTTCGAGGCGTTCTCCGTCGGGGAGCACCACGGCGACCCGCACTTCGTGACGAGCGCACCGCCGGTCATCCTCGCCGCCATCGCCGCACAGACCGAGCGGCTGCGGCTGATGACCGGGGTGACGCTGCTTCCCCTGCTCGACCCGGTCCGCGTCGCCGAGGACTACGCCACCCTCGACGTCCTCTCGGGGGGGCGTGTTGAGATCGTCGCCGGGAAGGGCAACTTCGCGAACGCCTCCCGGCTGCTCATCGGCCAGGACGACCCGGACCGCGGGACGTTGCTGCGCGAGCACCTCGACCTGCTCCTGGAGATCCTGCGCACCGGGCACATCCCGGCGTGGCCCGCCACCTCCCGCCCGGCGTTGAGCGACGCGCACGTCACCCCGCGGCCGGTGCAGCCGCAGCTTCCGGTCTGGCTCGGGGCGACCCGCAACGTGGACTCCGTCGAGCTCGCCGCCGGCAAGGGCCTGCCCGTCCTGGTCGCCGGGTTCCGCGCCGGCACCTACGCCGACTTCGCCGACCACTACCGCGAGGCGTTCGCCGCCGCCGGCCACGACCCGAGCCGGGCCCGGGTCGCCTCGCTGTCCACCGTTGTCGTCGACCACGACGAGGCACGCGTGCGCCGCGAGTACCGCGCCTACTGGGAGCAGACGGTCAACGCCGCCGCGCAGCGCAACCAGGGCCTGCGCCAGGACAACCGTGCCCAGCGCCTGCTCGACCAGGGCTTCGACGAGCTGACCGGCCCGACCGGCCAGATCCTCGTCGGCACCCCCGAGTACGTCGCCGAGCGGCTGATCGGGATGCACCAGGACCTCCGCCACGACCTGCACTTCCTCCAGATCGACAACGGCCTGGGGGCCGCGGGCACCGAAGAGATCATGCACCTGATCGCGGAGGAAGTGGCTCCCCTCGTCCGCAAGGAGACCGCGCTCAGCGCGGCATAGGAGATACCGATGACCGACGACGACCGACCGCTCGACCACCGACCGCTGCGGTTCGGCACCTTCCTGTTCCCCCGCACCGTGGCCGGTCGCGCGCTGCTCGACCATGCCGCGCAGGCCGAGGAGCTGGGCTACGACCTGATCGCCGTGCCCGACCATCCCTACAACCCCGACTACGTCGACCAGGTCGCGCTGCTGTCGGCGGTGGTCGGCCGCACGTCGTCGATCCGGGTGCTCACCGACGTCGTCAACCTCGCCCTGCGCCCGCCGGCGGTGTTGGCCAAGACGGCGTGGACGATCGACCGCCTCGCCCCCGGCCGGCTCGACCTCGGCCTCGGCACCGGCGGGCTGTGGGACCAGATCGCCGCGATCGGCGGCCCGCGGTGGAAGCCACGCGAGGCCCGGGAGCGGCTCGCCGAGGCGATCGACGTCATCCGGCTGCTGTGGTCCGGCGACGCCGACGTCACCTACGCCGGCCAGTACTACCAGCTCGACCATCCGCAGCCGCTGCTCCCGCCGCAGGAGCCGATCCAGCTCTGGATCGGCAGCGGCGGCCCGCTGATGCGCCGGCTGACCGCCGGGGTGGGCGCCGGCTGGATCCCCAACGGCAACCGCCTCGACCTGGACACCGTCCGCGCCGACGCGGCGCACTTCGACACCGAGCTCGCCGCCGCCGGCCGGTCGCGCACCGCGGTTCCGCGCCTGTACAACGCCTTCTTCGGCCACAAGCTCCAGGACCGCTCGGAGGGCTTCCTCGTCGGCCCGGCCAGCCAGTGGGTCGACGAGCTCACCGCCCTCGCCCTCGAACTGGACTTCGACACGTTCGTCCTCGGCGACCGCGAGACCCCCGTCGAACACCTCCAGATCTTCGCCGACCAGGTCATCCCCCAGGTCCGCGCCCAGGTAGCCGCCGCCCGCCCCTGACCGCCCCGCTTCCCTGCTCATCCGGCGGGATCTAACTTCCCTGCTCATCCGGCGGGATCTATCGGACGCGAAACCCTCCGGACCGGCAAGGACCGCCGCCATGGCCGTCCGGCCGAGCCGAGGCGGCAGTCCTGGAGACGCGGCGCTCCATTCACTCAGTGCGACAAAGGATCAACGTGCTGACCTGGGCGGTTACACCACCGCAGGGCCGCTGCAAACGGCTGTGCAGGGGAACGGCGCCACGTGGTTGCTCTGTAGGGACAAATCGGACGCCGAACCATACAGAAGAACCAGGCGGCTGCTCTCCCACGCATCCGCCGCGCGCCGTCGCCCGCGCAGCGCCCATCGCGACGTCACGCAGGGTGAAACCGGGCCTGGGAGCGGAATTCCGAGGCGCTGCACCAGCCAGATCCGTGATCATCCCTGCCGGGATCGCGACAGTGGGAAAGGCGCTGGACCGGCAGGGAAGCCCAAGCCGGCGCCGGGCCGGCGGGAGGGCGGGGCGGGTGGGTCAGTCGCGGCCGAAGGCCTCCCGCCGGATCACCTGGAGCAGGGTCGGGGCGCCCTCGCTGGTCGTGATCTCGATCGTCCGACCGGCGAACCGGTCCTCGGTCGCCTGCGCCAGCAGGCAGTGCGCGAGGTCCGCGCGGCTGGTGAACACGCCGTCCAGCGGGCCGTCGCTGACCTCGTAGGGCGAGACGTGGTCGGCGTCGAACAGGCCGGACGATCGGATGACCGTCCAGTCCAGGCCGCTGTCGCGCACGATCTGCTCCATGGCCCGCATGTCCGCGTAGGTGCTCCGGCCGATCGTGCGGGCGAGCAGCGGCTGCATGACCCGGTTGAGCAGGAACCCGCCCTCGCTGTGCGGGTGAGGTTCGACCGCGGTGGAGCTGACCACGGCCAGCCGCTTCACGCCGAACCGGATCATCGCGTTCGTGATGGTGGTGGCGGCGGTGCTGTAGACCGTGATCGGCGCCCGCGCGAACGGCACGCCGACGGTGCTCAGCACCGCGTCGACTCCGTCGACGGCCCGCGCGGTGGCGGGCTCGTCGGCGACGTCGGCCCTGACGACGGTGAGCCGCTCGCCGATCAGCGGGAACTCCGCCGGTCGTCGCGTGACCGCGACGATCTCATGGTCTGCCTCGAGGGCCTGCCGCACCACCAGCCGCCCGGTGGGCCCGTTCGCCCCGAAAACCGCGATCCTCATACCTGCCTGGCCTTTCGCCTGGGAATCGTTCGTGTGGCGGCGCGGCCTGGTTCGTCCGCGCCACCGCGCTCTGCGAATACGTCGAGTCCCAGCCGTCCGATGTGACAGACCCGCGGATGCGCCGGCGACCGCCTGATCAGATGGAAGTCGCCGGACCGACGTGAACGGTGCCGGTGCCGGTGCCGCTGTCGGTGGTGGCGGCGGCGAGTCGTTCTGCCAGTGAGCTGAGCAGATCGCGAAGCTCGTCGGGTTCCTCGACGACGAACGGGAAATTCAGTCCCGCCAGCACGGCGGGTACCCAACCCGCCGGGCGGACAAGGCCGGTGCGTGGAGCGCGGTGGGGCGTCAGACTGTCGGGTCGGTCGGGTCGGTCGGGTCGGTCGGGTCGGTGACGAGGATGACGGCGAGGGTGCGGGGGCCGTGGACGCCCTCGACGCGGTCGAACTCGATGTCGCTGGTGGCCGACGGGCCGCTGATGAGGGTGATCGGGCGGGTCGGGTCCAGGCGGGCGAGCAGCTCGGGGACGCCGTGGACGACCTGGTCGGCTCGGACGACGCAGACGTGGACGTCGGGCACCAGGGTGATCGCGCGCCGGCCCTGGTCGGGGGAGCCGTCGAGGGCGATCGTCCCGGTCAGCGCACAGGCCGCCGCGCAGCCGGTGACCACCGCCGCGAACCCGTCAAGCTCGACGGCGGTGAAGCCGCCGTCGACGACGCCGTCCGGGCACCAGCCCGCCGGCAGCCCGGGTGGGACGAGCACCGCCCCGCCTCCCCGCCCCGCGGAATCGGGCGGATATTCCGCGGAGCGGGGTGAGTGTTCCGCGGAACCGGGGGGATTATCGGCGGACGGGGGTGGGTGTTCCGCGGAACCGCGTGGGTGTTCGGCGGAGGCGGCGGCCAGGGCTGCGCGGATCGCCGCCGGCTCGTCGCCGGGGGCCGCGTCGACAACGGACGCGCGGTAGTCGACGAGCCGGCGGCGCAGCAGATCGAGCAGCGGCGGGCTGCCGGGCGCCGGTCCGCCGCCTCGGTGGTATTCGCGGGGGATGTCACCATCGTCGTCCGCACCTGGTCCACGCACTCCACCGCCGAGGCCGACGCCCGCGTTGGCGTTCGCGGCCCGGATGCGGGCCAGCACCTCCTCGCGCGCGTTCACGCCGACCCATCCGGCCCCGCGGAACCCGCCGGCCCCGCGGAACCCGCCGGCCCCGCGAAACCGCCCGGTGGCGGGGGATTCGCTTGACCTGCCGGATGCGCGGGGCCGCCGCGGGTGCGGGACCACCACTGGCGGAAGGTCTCCTCGGGGGGCCGGGGGGCGTCGCGGCTGGACGTCCATGCCGACAGCGGCGGGGGCAGCGACGACAGCCGGCCGGTGGCGCGACCCGCCAGCCGGCCGAGGCGGGAGGCGGTCTCGGCGGCGGCGAAGCGGGTGGGGGAGGACATCACCCAGGCTGCGGCGGCCATCGTGAGCGCCTCCGCGGTCGGCAGCGGGCGGTCGCGGGCGGCGTCGACGTGGGCGGTGCGCAGGCGGACGAGCAGCGACGGGATGTCGATGCGCACCGGGCAGACGTCGTAGCAGGCGCCGCACAGGCTGGAGGCGTAGGGCAGCGAGGCGTTGTCGTCGCTGCCGGAATGGATCCCGGTGAGCTGCGGGGACAGCACGGCGCCGATGGGGCCGGGGTAGACCGAGCCGTAGGCGTGGCCGCCGGTGCGTTCGTAGACGGGGCAGACGTTCAGGCAGGCCGAGCAGCGGATGCAGTGCAGCGCGTCGCGGCCGACGGCGTCGCCGAGGGCAGCGGTGCGGCCGTTGTCGAGCAGGACCAGGTGGAACGCCTGCGGCCCGTCGCCGGGGGTGACGCCGGTCCAGGTCGACGTGTACGGGTTCATCCGCTCCCCGGTCGACGAGCGGGGCAGCAGCTGCAGGAACACCTCCAGGTCCCGCCAGCTCGGCACGACCTTCTCGATGCCCATCACCGTGATCAGCGTCTCCGGCAACGTCAGGCACATCCGGCCGTTGCCCTCGGACTCGACCACGACGAGCGAGCCGGTCTCGGCGACGCCGAAGTTCGCCCCCGACACGGCGACCCGCGCCCGCAGGAACGTGCGGCGCAGGTGGGCACGGGCGGCCATCGCCAGGCGGCGCGGTTCGGCGGTGAGCGACGGGTCGACGCCGGGCATCTCGCGCAGGAACAGCTCGCGGATCTCGGCGCGGTTGCGGTGGATCGCCGGGACCAGGATGTGGCTGGGCACGTCGTCGCCGAGCTGGATGATCAGCTCGGCGAGGTCGGTCTCGTGCGCGGTGATGCCGGCGTCGGCGAGCGCGGCGTTCAGGCCGATCTCCTGGGTGGCCATCGACTTGACCTTGACCAGCTCGGTCGCGCCGGTGGCCTGGACGAGGCCGGTGACGATCGCGTTCGCCTCGTGGGCGTCGCGGGCCCAGTGCACCGTCCCGCCGCGGGCGGTCACCTCGGCCTCCAACCGGACGAGGTGGTCGTCGAGGCGGGCCATCGTCGCCCGTTTGATCGCCTCGCCGGCGAGGCGGAGCTGCTCCCAGTCGTCGAGTTCGCCGACCGCCGCGGCCCGTTTGGTGCGGATGACCCCGGTGGCGTGGCCGAGGTTGCGGCGTAGCTGGCTGTCGGCGAGAGCGTCGCGCGCGGCGGCGGGGAAGGGCCGGTCGCCGCGTAGCTGCCCCACGCCGGGCGGCGCGGGAATCCCGAGGAACGCCGCCGTCACCGGGCTCCCGCCTGACCGCCGCACGTCGGACCGCCGGCCCCACGGGGACCCGTACGGTGTGGCTCGCTCATCGGAGGGTCGCCTGGGTGCTGGCGAGGATCTCGGCGAGGTGCACCGTGCGGGTGGCGGCCCGCAGCCGGGTCAGGCCGCCGCCGATGTGCATCAGGCAGGACGCGTCGCCGGCGGTCGCCACCTCCGCGCCGGTGCCGAGGACGTGGCGCATCTTGTCGGCGAGCATCGCCGTCGACGTCGGCGCGTTCTTCACCGCGAAGGTGCCACCAAACCCGCAGCAGGTCTCGGCCTCCGGCAGCTCCAGCAGCGTCATCCCGGCGACCTGGCGCAGCAGCCGCAGCGGCCGGTCACCCACCCGCAGCACCCGCAGCGAGTGGCAGGTCGGATGGTAGGTGACCCGGTGTGGGTAGTAGGCGCCGACGTCCTCCACCCCGAGCACGTCGACGAGCAGCTCGGACAGCTCGTACGTGCGGGCCGCGACCGCCTCGGCGCGGCGGGCGAGCGCATCGTCGCCGGCGTCGCGGGCGAGTGCGGCGTGCTGGTGGCGCACCGAACCCGCGCACGATCCGGACGGGGTGACGATCACGTCGGCGGCGACGTCGGCGTCGTCGAACACGTCGACGTGGTGGCGGACCAGCTCGACCGCCTCGCGGGCGTAGCCGGTGTTGGTGTGCATCTGCCCGCAGCAGGTCTGCCCGGCGGGGAAGACGACCTCGTGACCGAGGCGTTCGAGCAGCTCGGTGGTGGCCTGCCCGACCCGCGGGTACAGCGCGTCGACCAGGCAGGTCACGAACAGCGCGATCCTCATCCGCCCCCGCCCCCGCCCCCGCCCCCGCCCCCGCCCGCTCGACGCCGAGCCCCGGCGTCCAGACCGCCTGCGCCGCACCCTCGCCGCCGGATCCGCGCCACGGGCTCGAAACTATCCCGGCCGGACCGCGGACGTCCCCCCATCGCGCAACGCCGCCGCGGCGTCGCCACGCCGGTGGGTGCCGGCTGCCGTGCCGGTGGGCCCCGCTGCCGCGATCCGGGTGCTCGATGGTGCCTTATTGCTCATGGACGGTTCCGCGCCGGAGTCGGGACATACCCTGGCCCAGTGACGATGAGGGGCGCCGACCGAGGAGAAGAACGTCGATGAGGATCGCCGAGGACATCACGCGGCTGGTCGGGAACACGCCGCTGGTGCGGCTGCGCCGGGTCACCGACGGGGTCGGGGCCCAGGTCGTCGCCAAGCTGGAGTCGTTCAACCCGGCGCACAGCGTGAAGGACCGGCTGGGGCTGGCGCTCATCGACGCCGCCGAGCAGGCCGGCGCGATCGGCCCGGACACCATCATCGTGGAGCCCACCAGCGGCAACACCGGCATCGCGTTGGCCATGGTGTGCGCGGCCCGCGGCTACAAGTGCGTGCTGACGATGCCCGAGACGATGAGCGTCGAGCGGCGGATGCTGCTGCGCGCCTACGGCGCCGACCTGGTGCTCACCCCCGGCCCCGAGGGGATGGCCGGAGCCATCGCCAAGGCCGAGGAGCTCGCCAAGAGCGACTCCCGCTACTTCATGCCCCAGCAGTTCGAGAACCCGGCCAACCCGGCGATCCACCGGGCCACGACCGCCGAGGAGATCTGGCGCGACACCGACGGGCAGATCGACATCCTCGTCGCCGGCGTCGGGACCGGCGGGACGATCACCGGGGTGGCCGAGGTCATCAAGGCGCGCCGGCCGTCGGCGCGGTTCGTCGCGGTGGAGCCCGCCGCGTCGCCGGTGCTGTCCGGGGGCGTGAAGGGGCCGCACCCGATCCAGGGCATCGGCGCCGGCTTCGTGCCCGGCGTGCTCGACACCTCGCTCGTCGACGAGATCATCCAGGTCGAGGCCGACGACGCGATGGAGCTCGCCCGCCGCCTCGCCCGCGAGGAGGGCCTGCTGGTCGGCATCTCCGCCGGGGCTGCGGTGTCGGCCGCGCTGACGGTGGNGGGCCGCCCCGAGAACGCCGGCAAGCTGGTCGTCGTCGTGCTGCCCGACTTCGGCGAGCGCTACCTGTCGACGCCGCTGTTCGCCGGCCTGGGGGACTGAGCCGTGCTGGCGACGCTGCGCCGGGATCTGCGCACGGCACGGGATCGCGACCCCGCCGCCCGCTCCACCCTCGAAGTCGCGCTGTGCTATCCCGGGGTGCACGCCCTGTGGGGCCACCGACTGAACCACTGGCTGTGGACGCACCGGATGCCGCTGCTCAGCCGGGTCGGCGCCGAGCTGACCCGCACACTGACCGGCGTCGACATCCACCCCGCCGCCCGGATCGGCGAGGGCGTGTTCATCGACCACGCCACCGGCGTGGTCATCGGGGAGACCGCCGAGGTCGGCGCCGACGTGACGATCTACCACGGCGTGACGCTCGGCGGGACCAGCCTGGAGGCCACCAAGCGTCATCCGACGATCGGCGACCGGGTGGTGATCGGCGCCGGCGCGAAGGTGCTCGGCTCGTTCACCGTCGGCGCCGACAGCCGGATCGGCGCGAACGCCGTCGTCGTCCGCCCGGTCCCGCCCGGCTCGGTCGTCGTCGGCGTCCCCGGCCAGGTCATCAGCCCGAGCCGCCCGCAGCCCGCCCACGACGACCGGATGCCCGACCTGGTCGGCATCAGCCTGCAGTCGCTGCTCACCCGCGTCGACCGGCTGGAGGCGGCCCGTGCCGGCGCCACCGTCACGGCCGGCGCGGACGGTGCGGCCGGTGCCGCGTCCGGCGACGGTGCCGGGCAGCGGCCGCCGATCCGCCTGCCCCAGGCCGGCGTCTGGCAGGGCGAGGACTTCTCCATCTAGAAGGCCACTGGCACTACCAGTTGTAGTTCCAGTAGACGATTCCGCTGATCAGCCCCTCGTTCCAGCCGTCGTCGGAGTCGAAGAAGTCGAGCGGCATGACGCCCAACTGGCCCACGGTGCGCCACTGCTCGATGTTGCCCCAGATCGCGTCGTAGAGCGGCGGCTGGATGAGGTCGGCGTAGCCGTCCGGCGCGATCCACGGCGGGTCGTTCGCGCTCACGTAGTTGACGTAGAGGCGGTCGTCGCCCGGCTCGCGGTAGACGACCGACGCGTTCGCCTGGGCCCAGATCTCGTCGAACTTCACGCTCGGGTCACTGTTGCCCCAGTCGTCCTGGATGACGAGGTCCGGCCCGCCGTAGTTGATGCCGCCGAGGCCCGCCACATCACCGAGCAGCACGATCTTCCCGCGGGCCTGGCCCACCGTCGGGATGTCGCCGTCGGTGTAGTAGTACGACCGCAGGTACCTGTTGTTGAAGATCTCTCGGAAGGTCTCGTCGCTCTCGTTNGAGTACTCCTGCTTCACCCGCATCAGGATGAACTCGGACGGGTGGCTGGAGAGGAAGTCCGCACACTTCTGCTGGACGTCACCGAACATGATGCTCTGGTAGTAGGCGCCGTGGTGGATGGCGAACGACCGGTCCGAGCCGCTGCCGACGACCCGGCAGCGGATGTCGAGGAACCGGCAGCCCAGGTCGAGCTGGTCGGCGACGTCGAGCGTCTGGCAGGGCACGAAGATGTTTCCCTTGCCGTAGCGGGCGCAGGACTCGTGGGTTCCGGGGATCGAGATCCGCCCGATCGACGTGCTGTCGGACAGGTAGTACATCCACTCGTCGCTGGTGAGCAGCTCGGCCGACTTCGCGCGGCCACGCAGCAACCGCCGGCCGACGCCTTCGCGGGGTTCGGCCCGCAGGGGGGCGAAGCTCGCCGCCTGGGACAGGGCCGGGCGCAGGTCGGCCTCGGTGGGGGCCGGACGCGTCATGGCGGGCGGGAGGTCGGTGGGCCCGCCCGCCGGCCCGGTCGCGATCTCGGCGAGCTTCGTCTCGGCGTCGTCGTGCACGCTTGCCATGGGCATCTCCAGGTCAGGGGAGTCGGCGGGAACTGCTGCGCCGCAGCCCGTTTCCGGGCAGCGTTCTTCCGCGCCGCGGATTTCCCGGTGGGAAAAACAGCGGCGATAGTGGCAGTGGCAGTGGCAGTGGCAGTGGCAGAGACAGCGGCGGAAGGCCGGAGCTGGAATCGAGCTGGACGGCCCAGCGCGCACGCGAGAAATCGTCGGAACAGAGTGAGGAGACTGGAACTCGATGCGATCTGCCGCCGGTCATGCTGTGATGCGGCGGCCATCGTGATATCTGCCGGAACGACAGCTTAGGGGCGCGTCGCCGCCAAGCGAGGAGGTTTCCCGGAAATTGTCCGGAACAGTGACCACAGTGACCACAGTGTCTCCGGCGGCACGGTCTGCGGGCTGACCGCCGCGAGCCGCTCCGACGATCGCGGAACGCCGGGCGACGGCTCGGGCGTCCGCGGCGGATGCGTGGGAGAGCGCCTCCATGGTCCTTCCACAGGGTTGCGCGTCCGATTTATCCCTGTGGAGGAGACAGAGGGCGCCGCTCCCATGCACACCACGATCCTCGAAGTCGAAGTCGAAGTCGGAGTCGAAGTCGGGGTCGGGGTCGGGGTCGGGGCTCGGACCTGGGAGTGTGGGTGCTAGCGCACGATGATGCGGGCCGAGGCCAGATTGGGGATGCGGCGCGAGGTGGCGGCGACGTCACCGTCGCGGTGGGATTCGACGAGGGCGGTGGCGAAGTAGGTGCCGGGCGCGTCGTAGGCGTGCGTCGTGGTCACGGTCACCTCGGCCTGTGAGCCGTCGAGGTCCTCCGTGCGCGGGAAGCTGCCCTGCCCGTCGAAGTCCCACCGGAGGCCGATGATCGTGCCGGCGCCGGGCGGCGTCTCGGCGTGGGCGGACAGCGTGACCGCCTCGCCCACCGCGACCTCGGCGCGGGAGCCGCCGTTCGCCGTCACCGACACGACCGGCTGGATGCCGCGGCGCTCCTTGGCCGTCGCCGGCAGGACGATCGCGCCGTCGCGGTAGTCGTACTCGGTGTCCACCGGTTCGACGCCGTTCTCCACCCAGTCGATCAGGTCCGCCAGGGACTGCTCGATGATCGGCTGGTAGTCCACCAGGTAGGTGGTGTTCGCCCGGCCCGGCACCGAGGCGGCCATGTTCGGCGGCACGTGCTCGGCGTTCTCGGTCCAGCGCAGCCGGAACTTCGTGCGGGCCAGCTCGACGCCGTACTCGCGTTCGATGTTCGCCTTGAAGCCCAGGCCCTGCGGCGGCCAGAGCGACGAATCGTGCGTGTGGTGGACCCACAGCAGCTTGCCCTCGATGCGGCCGGTGTGCTTGACGCCCATGAACGGCGACATCTCCGGTAGTTCGTACTGCTGGTAGAGGGGCTGGCCGTCGACCCGCAGGAAGTCGTATTCNGGTTCCCACGGGAGGAGGTGGTGGCGGTAGTAGTAGCAGTAGGCGAGGAAGGCGTGGTTGTCGACCCGGATCCGGTCGCCCGGCTCGACCCCGGTGAAACGCAGGTTCGCGGCCTCGCCGTCGCTGTCGACGAGCAGGACGTCCCGGTGCCCGTTGAGGACGTAGAGCTTGCGTCCGGCGGCTGCGCCGCTGGTCAGTTCGACGCCGGCCCCGAGGATGTAGCCGGTGGGAACCTCGTCGAGCTGCACCGCCATCGGGATGTGCCACATGTTGTTCATGGCCGCGAACAGCGCCGCCAGCGCGCGCACCTGGCCCAGCTCCGCCGTCTGCAGCGTCGGGTCCTCGAGCAGGTCCTTCGCGTACAGGACGCGCCTGACGGTCGTGTCCAGCTCGATCAGGTCGTCGCGCACGAGCTCGGGCTGGTCGAACCCGACATGACCGGGCCTGGTCCAGAAGTTCTCCCAGTATTCCGGATAGTCGGCCTGCAGGCGCGTGGCCATCGACGACCACAGCCACATCTGTCCCATCGNCTGGGCGATGAAGGACTCGTCGCCGCGCGGATAGCCGATCCGGTAGACGTTCGCGAGTTCCTCGCGCTGATGGGTGTTCAGGCCGGCGAACGGATCGCCGCTGCCGCCCGGCCACATCGCGTCGATCACGTCGTGGATCTTGTCTCCGAGGACGCGCTGGACGTTGAACATGGAGCTGAAATTGGGCGTGCCGTTGCGCAGTAGTCGCAGGTCGCCGTAGTCGCCGTCCTGGGCGTCGCCCATGTAGGGCAGGGCCGCGTCCCACACGTCGGGCGCGTAGGCCAGGCACAGCGGCGAGCGCCGCGCGCCCCCGCTGCCGCCGTACACGTAGGCGTAGGCGGTCGGCGCGCCGTAGATCTGGGCGGCCACGAACTTGGCGAACCGGGCCGACTCGGCGGCGGCCCGGTAACCGTAGATCGTCGGATCGGGGCCGGCCTTCGGATCCATGACGTCGCCGATGTGACCCATGTTGGACTCGACGGCGTAGCCGCCCATCCGGAAAATCATCTCCAGCCCGCCGGTGACCTGGCCCAGCGGGCCGGTGTTGACATTCTCGTGGCCGGCGTTGGCGCCTTCCAGCGGCTGGAAAAGGCGGCCCTGCCATCTCGCTGCGGGCGGATAGCACAAGGCGAACCGGGTGCTCGTTCCCTCGAAACCGCCGTGGATATAACGATGCTCGACGGGCTCGCTGCGCTGCTCGTCCTCGTCGATGTACGGCACCCCGAAGAAGCTGTCGGTCACAACGTAGGAATCGAGTCCAAGGGACGTCATCGAACTTCCTTTCACGCCTGAGTCACCCACATCGGCGAAGCTGACCAGGGGTTGACAGTAGAGTGACGCAGACCACAAGTCAACGGCGTTCACCGTGGGGCTGGTTGGCAGGACGAGCGCTCAGGCGGGCGAGTCGGTGCGGCGGGCGTCGCGGTGGGTGCCGCGGTGGGGGCCCGCGCCCTTGAGGGTGCGGTGGATGGGGGCGGTCTCGAGGCGGCGGATGCCGGGGATCGCGGCGACCGGGCCCGTCAGGTAACGGTAGAGGGCGCCGGCGTCGCGGCAGACGACCGCCGCGTACAGGTTCGCCGTGCCCGTGGTCGCCCCGGCGAACGCCACCTCCTCGTGCTCGGCGAGCGCGGCACCGACCTCGGCGAGCCGGGCCGGCTCGACCTCCAGCCACAACGATGCCTGCAGGTGCCCCAGCAGCGTGGCGTGATCGAAGTCCAGGTCGTAGTAGAGCGCGCCGGACGACCGCAGCTCCGCCAGCCTGCGCCGCACCGTCGTCTGTGACCACCCGGTGGCCGTGGCCAGCTCGGCCGCCGAGGTCCGGCCGTCCATGGCGAGCGCGTCGAACAGCCGCTGATCGTCGCGGCTGAGCCGGACGGGGGCCTCGGTGATCTCGGTGATCTCGGTGGTCTCGGTCGAGCGGCGCGCTGGCGCGTCGGGCGGGGCGAGCGCCGCGGTCTCGGCCGGCCCGAGTGGCCCGGTACGGGTCAGCGGGCTGAGGTCGCGGCCGAAGAAGACGTGCAGCAGCGCGTGCGCGGACACCTGCACGACCCGGGGGGTGCGCGGGAGCTGCTGCAACAGCAGCGTGTCGTCCTGGCCGGGGGCGGCGCCCTGCACGATGCAGGAGATCTCCGTGCCGCCGGAGATCAGGCTCACCCACCGGGTGTCGGTGCGCCGGGCCAGCGCCTCCCCGACGGACGCCGCCGCGTCCGGGGTGCACCGCACCCGCACGAGCCACGCGGTCAGCCCGACGCGCAACGGGTCGACCAGGCCCAGCACGCGCAGCGTCCCCGCGCCGCGCAGCCGGGCGTAGCGGCGGGCCACCGTCTGGTCGGAGACGCCCAGCACCTCGCCGATCCGCGCGAACGGTGCCCGGCCGTCGATCTGGAGGGCATGCATGATCCGCCGGTCGAGCCGGTCCAGATCGTCTCCCGAAGACCACGACACGTCGGATTCCACCCATGGAGGCTAGCCGCTGTCGGATTCCGCCGCACCGGCGCCGATGGCTGGGGTTCGGGCCCGGCCCGGTGGACGGTGGCACCACGGATCGACCGGCTGTCCGGCCGCCGCTGCTCGACCGGCTGTCCGGCCGCCGGTGCTCGGCGCCCCGCGGTCGGACGACGTCACGGCCGCCACCCGGCCCTCGCCCCCGGAACGGAGTTCCCCGACATGCGCAAATGGCTGCCCCTCACGGCGATCTGCCTGGGCGCCTTCATCCTGCTGGTCGACGTCACCATCGTGAACGTCGCCCTGCCCCGGATGGCGGACGACCTGCACGCGTCCTTCACCTCCCTGCAATGGGTGATCGACATCTACGCCCTCGCCCTGGCCGCCCTGCTGCTGGCCGTCGGCTCGCTGGCCGACCTGTTCGGCCACCGCCGGCTGTATGTGGCCGGGCTCGTCGTCTTCGCGGCCGCGTCCCTGGCGTGCTCGCTCGCACCGAACGCCGCCGTGCTCATCACCGCCCGCGCGGTGCAGGGCGTCGGCGGTGCCGCGATGTTCGCGACCTCCGCCGCGCTGGTCGCCGCCACCTACCACGGTCGGGACCGCGGGGTGGCCTTCGGCGTGTGGGGCGCGGTCAACGGCGCCGCCGCCGCGGCCGGGCCGATCGCCGGCGGACTGCTCACCGAGGGCCTCGGCTGGCAGGCGATCTTCCTGGTGAACCTGCCGATCGCGGTCGTCGCGATGATCCTGACCCTGCGGGTGCTGCCGGCCGGGTCCCGCAAAGCCGGCCGCCTCGACCTGCCCGGTGCGATCGCCTTCACCCTGGCTGCGGCTGCTGTGACGTACGCGCTGATCCGAGGCGGCGAACAGGGCTGGGACGACCGGCTGGCCGTGGCCGCGTTCGTCGTCGCCGGGCTCGCCGCCGTCGGCTTCCTCGTCGCCGAACGGCTGACCGCCCGCCCCATGCTGGACCTGGCGCTGCTGCGGCGGCCGTCCTTCGCGGGTCTGCTGACCGGGGCGTTGCTGTTCCAGCTGGCGGCGTTCGGCGGCCTGGTCTACGTCTCGCTGTGGCTGCAGAACGTCCTCGGCCTCAGCCCCGTGCGCGGCGGCCTGGCGCTGATGCCGCTGGCCGGGACGGCATTCGTGGTCGCCGCCGTCGCGGGTCGCCACACCCACCGGTTCGCGCCGCGCCTGCCGATCGGGGTAGGGCTGCTCTGCGTCGCCGCGGGCTCTGCGCTGCTGCGGCTGTTCGTGGGGACCGGCTCCGGCCAGTCCGCGCTGTTCGCGGGCCTCGCCGTGGTGGGCGTCGGCGTCGGCCTGACCACGCCGGTGCTGGTCTCCGCCGCGGTCGAGTCGGTGCCGCCGCGGCAGGCAGGCATGGCCGGCGGTGCCGTCAACACCTTCCGCCAGCTCGGCATGACCCTGGGCATCGCGCTGTTCGGAGCCGTCTTCTCGGCGCGGCTGCGGGCGGCACCGTCGGTCCGGGCGGGCTACGCCGCCGGCATCGACCGGGTCGCACTGTGGGCGGCGGTCGCGGCCCTGGTCGGCGCCGTGGTCGTCCTGACCTCCGTCCGCCGCGGTCCGCACGCCGAGCCCGACCCGGCGCCGGGCGCGACTGCGAGCGCGGATGCGGCCGGCAGCGCGGCGACGGCCGTGAGCGCGCGCACGTAGAACGCCGCATGGCGTGGCGTGGCGCGGTTCCGCGGAACATCCATCGCCGGTCCCGGTCCCGGTGCCTGCCCGCGCAACGCTGTGCTCGCGCAACGCTGTGCTCGGCGGTGGGGCTCAGGGACGGTTGGCGGCAGGGGCGGGGACGGCGGTGCCGGCGGTGCCGGCGGCGGTGAGCAGGTCACGGACGACGGCGGTCGGCAGGCCGATAACGGTGTCGAGGGCGCCGTCGACGGTGGTGACGAACGCGGCGGCACCGCCCTGGATGGCGTAGGCGCCGGCGGCGTCCATCGGCTCGCCGGTGGCGACGTAGGCGGCGAGCTCGGCGTCGGGGACGTCGCGCATCGTCACCGCGGTGACGGCCGCGCGGCCGCGGATGGTGCCACTCGCCGCGTCGAGGACGACGACGCCGGTGACGACCCGGTGGGTCCGCCCGCGCAGGCTGCGCAGCATGGCGAGGGCCTCGGCGGGGGAGGCGGGCTTGCCGAGGATCCGGCCGTCGACCTCGACGACGGTGTCGCTGCCGAGGATGAGGTCCTCGGGGCGCAGCGCGGCGACGGCGCGGGCCTTGCGCTCGGCGAGCTCGACGGTCAGCTCGGGGGCCGTCGCGGTCGTCGTGGACTCGTCGACGCCGCTGACGACCACCTCGAAGGACACGCCGAGCCGGGCCAGCAGCTCGCGCCGCCGCGGTGACCCGGAAGCGAGCACGATGCGCCGGTTCGCCGTCATGTGGGCAGCGTAGCCAGCGCGGGCCACGGCCGGACCAGGCCCGGCGAGTTTGCGTTCCGGCGCGCCGGCGTCGTCCTGCGGCGAGCTTTCAGGGTGCGGTGGACAAGCACATTCGACCAGGCGTCGAACGCGGAGCCGAACGAGCACCCGGCGACCCGGCGGACCTCCTGACCGGGCTATTCGTCGATTGACCCTTTCGGGTGTGGGCGGGCTGGGTTGGGTCGTACCTCGTCGGTTACATAACTCTCACCGGTACTCGGCCGCGAACCGGATGGATTGTGGACCTAGACTGGTCCCGGCAGGGCACTGCTCCACCCACCCGGCGAGATCGAGATCAACCACCAGGAGGGTGAAAATGGCCATTCCAGCACGTCAGGCGATCAGAGTCGGAGCCTATCTCGCGAAGCAGAAGATTCTGCGGCGCGAGAAGTTCCCCATCACCCTTGAACTGGAACCGCTGTTCGCGTGCAACCTGGCCTGTGAGGGCTGCGGCAAGATCCAGCATCCGGCGGACGTGCTGAAACAGCGCATGCCGGTCGAGCAGGCGCTGGCCGCGGTCGACGAGTGCGGCGCCCCCGTGGTGTGCCTGGCGGGCGGTGAACCGCTGATGCACCCGCAGGTCGAGAAGATCGTCGAGGGCCTGGTCAAGCGCAAGAAGTTCGTCTACCTGTGCACGAACGCGCTGCTCATCCCGAAGAAGATCGACAAGCTCACCCCGTCGCCGTACCTGTCCTTCGCGGTGCACATCGACGGCCTGGAGGAACGTCACGACGAGATCGTGGCGAAGAAGGGTGTGTTCGCCCAGGCCGTGGACAACATCAAGGAGGCCCAGCGGCGGGGNTTCCGGGNGACCACCAACACGACCTTCTTCAACACCGACACGCCGCAGAACGTCATCGACGTCCTGAACTTCCTCAACAACGACCTCAACGTCGACGGGATGATGCTCTCCCCGGCGTACGCCTACGAGAAGGCCCCCGACCAGGAGAACTTCCTGGGTGTCCAGGAAACCCGGGAGCTTTTCCGGAAGGCGTTCGCGGAAGGCCGCCGGAAGGGCTGGCGACTCAACCACTCGCCGCTCTACCTGGACTTCCTCGAGGGCAAGCTGGACTTCCCGTGCACCGCGTGGGGAATCCCGTCCTACTCCCTGTACGGCTGGCAGAAGCCCTGCTACCTGATGGGCGACGGCTACGCCGAGTCCTACCAGGAGCTGCTCGACACCACCGACTGGGACTCCTACGGCCGCGGCAAGGACCCGCGCTGCGCGAACTGCATGGCGCACTGTGGCCACGAGCCGACGGCCCTCGCGGCGACGTTGGGCTCCCTGCGCGAGACCATCCGCGCCGCCGCGCGCTGATCGCCGCCGGACGCGGACGGCCCGGTATCCCGCCCCGGGCGGCTCCCTGTCCGCACCCCCGACGGCTCGGCATCCCGGGCCGTCGGGGCCTGGCCGGTCACGCGGCGGCGCCGAACGACCGGCCGTTCTAACTCTTCCGTCACCTGCTCCGCCGCACCCGACGCGTCGCCGTCGCGCCGCCCTCGCCGGGGGCCTCGATGCCCCTGCGAGCAGGTCGGACACCCGCTGCAACAGAAGAACGCGCCAAGCCTCTGGTCGACAGACAATCTGACGGTATGATTCCGGCCACACGATCGAGTGGGCGGTCTGGTCGTTCGGGTGGGCATCCGACCGGGCGGGCCGTCCGGCCCCTGTGGTGGGTTCGGTCTGAGGCAGAATCTGACGGGAGTGTCGGAATGATCTTCCGAGGTGTGCGTTCCCGGTCGGCAGGGTGGCCGATCGCATGAACGACCTCTTACCCTTTGTGATCATCGGCCTGGTTTCCGGTTCCGTCTACGGGCTGGCGGCCACGGGCCTGGTGCTCACCTACAAGACATCCGGGATCTTCAACCTTGCGCACGGGGCGGTCGCCACGACCGCCGCCTACACCTTCTACTTCTTACGGGTCCAACACGACCTCCCCTGGGGATTCGCCGCACTGCTGAGCGTCGGCGTCGTAGGACCCGCCCTCGGACTTCTGCTCGAGTTGATGGCACGCCGCCTCGCCGAAGTCCGGGTCGTCTACAAGATCGTTGCAACCATCGGCATCATCCTGGCCGTCCAGGGCTTCTTCACCGCCCGCTACGGCGCCCAGAGCCAGACCTTCCCGACGTTCCTGCCGACCGGCTCGGCGTTCACGCTGTCCGGGACGGTCGTCACCTGGGACCAGATCATCATCACGGCCATCGCGCTGGTCGCCACCGCGGGGCTGTACCTGTTCTTCCGCTTCGCCCGCCTGGGCCTGGCGATGCGCGGCGTCGTCGACGATCCGGAGCTGCTCGACTCCGCCGGCACCAACCCGGTGGCGGTGCGCCGCTGGTCGTGGGTGATCGGCAGCACGTTCGCCTGCCTCGCCGGCGTTCTGCTCGCCCCCAGCCTGAGCCTGGACGCCCTGCTGCTGACGCTGCTCGTCGTGCAGGCGTTCGGCGCCGCCGCGCTCGGCTACTTCTCCAGCCTGCCGCTGACCTACGGCGGCGGCCTCGTGGTCGGCGTGCTCGCCTCCATCCTCACCAAGTACGGCGCGGTCACCCACCCGAACGCGCTGCTGACCGGGCTGCCGCCGAGCACCCCGTTCCTCGTGCTGTTCGCGGTCCTGCTCCTCACCCCGCGCCGGCGGCTGGTCGACCGGCGCCTGTCGGCCCGGCTGCTGGTCACCGACACCTGGCGGGCGCCGGCCCGCATCCAGGCCAGCGGTGCCGTCGTGCTCGCGGCGCTCGCCGTCGCCGTGCCGTTCCTCGTCGGCAGCGCGCGCGTCCCGACCTACACCGACGCGCTGCTGAAGGTCATCCTCTTCCTCTCCCTCGGCCTGCTGGTGCGCACCTCGGGCCAGGTGTCGCTGGCCCATGCCGCGTTCGCCGCGATCGGCGCCGCCGCCATGGGGCACTTCACCACCGGCCTCGGCCTGCCCTGGCTGGTCGCGCTGCTGCTCGCGGGCCTCGTCGCCATCCCGGTCGGCGCGATCATCGCGATCCCGGCGATCCGGCTGTCCGGGGTGTTCCTGGCCCTGGCCACCTTCGGCTTCGGTATCGCGCTGGAGCAGATGGGCTACCCGCTGAAGATCCTGTTCGGGTCCAGCACGTCGGGCGTGCGGGTGCCCCGCCCCGGCCTGTCGGCCTTCGAGAGCGACCGCGGGTACTACTACCTTGTCCTGATCTTCGTCGTGCTGGTCGCGGCCCTGGTGGTGGGCGTGCACCGCAGCCGGCTCGGGCGCCTGCTGCGCGGCCTGAGCGACTCGCCGACGGCGCTGGCCACCCACGGCGCGAGCGTGAACACCACCCGGGTGCTCGTGTTCTGCCTGTCCGCCTTCGTCGCCGCGATCTACGGCGGCCTCTACGGCGGGTCGGTCTCGGCCGTCACCGGGTCGTCGTTCTCCTCGTTCTCTTCGCTGGTGATCCTCGCCGTCCTGGTGATCAGCCTCGGCGGGGAGCCGTGGTACGCCTTCCTCGCCGCGGCGGGCATGGTTCTGCCCAGCGCCTACATCACCAACGAGAACACCACCAACTGGCTGAACTTCCTGTTCGGCGTCTCCGCCATCGCGGTGTCGCTGAGCGGGGGGCCGCCGCGCAACGTCGCGCTGCGCCGGCTGGCCGACCGCCTCGGCGGCCGGCCAGCCGAGGCCGCGACGGCCACGGCGGCCGGGAGCGCACCGGCCGGCGAGCCGGGCGCCACGCCGCCGGTCGGCGCGGACGAGCTGCCCGTCGACGTGCTGCCCCTCGACGCGACCGCGGCGGCCGAGGTGGCGGCGATCTCCATCGAGCGGCCCGAGGCGGTCGCCGCCGCGCCGGACAGCGGCATCCAGGTGGAGAAGGTCAGCGTCCGCTTCGGTGGCAACCTCGCCGTCGACAGCTTCTCGCTGATCGCCCCCCAGGGCCGGGTCACCGGGCTGATCGGGCCCAACGGCGCCGGCAAGACCACGACGTTCAACGCCTGCTCCGGACTGGTCCGCCCCAGCAGCGGGCGGGTACGGCTGCACGGCTCGGACGTGTCGCGCCTCGCCCCTTCGGCGCGGGCCCGCGGCGGCCTCGGCCGGACGTTCCAACGGATGGAACTGTTCGACTCGATGTCGGTGCGGGAGAACATCGTGCTCGGCCGGGAGGCGTCCATGGCCGGGGTCCGGCCCTGGCGGCACCTCGCCGGGACCCGCTCGCAGCGCAAGGTCGTCGCCGACGCGGTCGAACGCGCCGCGGCCACCTGCGGGATCACCGATCTGCTGGACCGGCCCGTCGGCATCCTGTCGACCGGGGAGCGCCGGCTGGTCGAGCTCGCCCGCTGCCTGGCCGGCCCGTTCGACATGCTCCTGCTCGACGAGCCGTCGTCCGGCCTGAACCGGCTGGAGACCGCCCGCTTCGGTGAGGTGCTCGCCGAGGTGATCCGCCAGGGCGACGTCGGCGTCCTGCTCATCGAGCACGACATGGCGCTGGTGATGGAGGTCTGCCACTACATCTACGTCCTCGACTTCGGCGTCCCGATCTTCGAGGGGACACCCGCCGAGGTCGCCGCGAGCGACGCCGTGCGCGCCGCCTACCTCGGCTCCGAGGCGCCCTCCGGCGACCAGTCCGACCAGTCCGACCAGTCCGAGCCGGCCGGCCAGTCCGAGCCGGCCGAGCCGGCGGCGGCGTCGCGCCAGACCGTGTCCCAGGAGGTGAGCTCATGACCGTCACCGAGACCCGCCCGGAGGGCGAGGGTGCCGCCGCCCCGTCGGCGACTCCGGTGCTGGAGGTCCGCGGGCTGGACGCCGGCTACGGCTCGTCGGCCGTGCTGCACGACGTCTCGCTGACCGTGCCGCGCGGCAGCGTGGTCGCGCTGCTCGGGCCGAACGGCGCGGGCAAGACGACGCTGCTGCGGGTGGCCTCGGGCCTGCTGCGCCCGACCCGCGGCGAGGTGATCCTCGACGGGCGGGACGTCACCCGGGCCCGGCCCTACCAGCGGGCCCGGGGCGGGCTGTGCCACATCCCGGAAGGCCGGGGCGTCTACCCGTCGCTCACCGTGCGGGAGAACCTCGTCCTGCACACCTGGAAACGCAACGTCGACGACGCGGTCGAGCGCGCGGTCGCGAACTTCCCGATCCTCGGCAGCAAGCTGTCCCAGCCGGCCGGCGAACTCTCCGGCGGCCAGCAGCAGATGCTCGCGGTGATGCGCGCCTACCTCGACGAACCCGCCGTCGTGCTGGTCGACGAGGTGTCGATGGGGCTCGCCCCGGTCATCGTCGACCAGATCTACNAGTTCCTCGACCGGATCGCCCAGGCCGGAACGTCGCTGCTGCTCGTCGAGCAGTACGTCCACCGCGCCCTCGCCGCGGCCGACCGGGTCTGCGTGCTGACCAAGGGGCGGATCGTGTTCGACGGACGCCCCGAGGACGTCGCCGAGGAGGTCTTCGAGCACTACCTGGGCGTCGCCCCGAACCACGGCGGATGACGAGCGACACCGGCACCGATCGGGAAGCCGGCACCGACCGGGGAGCCGGCACCGATCGCAGAGAGGAGTGGCAGCCGTGACGACGTCCGCAGCGGCCGTGATACCCATCGACGACCTCACCTTCTGGGAGGTGTGCGACCGGCGGGCCCGGCTCACCCCGGACCGGTTGATGATCGTTGACGAGCGGGATCGCCGGATCACCTTCGGCGAGTTCCGCGACCGGGCCGAACGGGTGGCCGCCGGTCTGCACCAGCTCGGGATCGGCCCGGGATCCCGGGTGACCTGGCAGTTGCCGACCAGGATCGAGACCCTGCTGGTGTGCCTGGCGCTCGCCCGCCTCGGCGCCCACCAGAACCCGGTGATCCCGGCGGTGCGGGGCCGGGAGGTCGGCTTCGCGCTGCGCCAGACCGGCGCCGAGTGGGTCGTGCTGCCCGGCACCTGGAACGGGTTCGACTACGTCGAGATGGTCTCCGGGCTCGACTGGTCGGACGCCCCCCGGCCGCGGATCGTCGTCGTCGGTGTCGACGACCTGCCCGACGGCGACCCGGCGATCCTGCCGGCGGCGCCGACCGATCCGCGCGAGGCCCGCTGGACCTTCTACACCAGCGGTACGACGTCCGAGCCCAAGGGCGTGCTGCACTCGGACGAGTCGCTGATGTGGGGCGGGCGGGGCTACGCCGAGCGGATGCGGCTCGACGCCGACACGGTGTTCGCGATGCAGTTCGCCATCGCGCACATCGGCGGGCCGAACCTGTTCTGCTTCATGTTCTCCGTCGGGATCCGCACCCTGTCCGTCGAGCGGTTCGACCCGTCGTCGCTGGCGGAGCTGTTCCGCCGGCACCGGGTGAACCTGTGCGGCGGCAGCGTCGCGTTCGGGGAGCTGCTGCTGCGCGAGCAGCGCCGGCGCGGGGCCGGCCGCCTGCTGCCGGACCTGCGCCAGCTCGGCGGCGGCGCCGGCCCCACCCCCCCGGCGATGTTCGACCAGATCACCGCCGAGCTCGAGGTGACCTACATCCCCGCCTACGGGATGACCGAGGTCCCGATGATCGCCGTCGGCTACCCCGACGACGACGTCGAGCTGCGCCGGGGGACCGACGGGGCGCCCGTGCGCGGCATCGAGATCCGGGCCGCCCGTCTCGACGGCACCGTCGCCGACCCGGGGGAGGAGGGCGAGCTGCAGATCCGCGGACCCCAGGTCTGCGCCGGCTACCGGGATCCGGCGCAGACCGCGGAGGCGTTCGTCGACGGCTGGTTACGCACCGGCGACCTGGGGCTGGTCCGCCCGGACGGCCGGATCAAGCTCACCGGCCGGATCAAGGACATCATCATCCGCAAGGGCGAGAACATCTCCGCGCGGGAGGTCGAGGACCTGCTGGGCACGCACCCGCTGGTCGCCCGGGTCGCCGTGGTCGGCCTGCCCGACGACGAACGCGGCGAGCGGGTCTGCGCGGTGGTGGAGCGGGTGCCCGGCCAGCCCGACCTGGACTTCGCCGAGATGCAACGCCACCTGCTCGCCGCGGGGCTGGGCCGCTACAAGCTGCCCGAGCAGCTCGAGCTCACCGACGAGCTGCCAACCCAGGGCTCGATGCTCAAGATCTCCAAAGCGGCGGTCCGCCGCGAGCTGCTCGCCCGCGCCGGGGCCGGCACCTGAGAGACGCGCGGCGCCGGCCTGTACGCGGGCCGGCGCCGCGTTGCTGTGCACCTGGCCGGATAGTGCGGGTCATCTGACGAATACGTCACCTGAAAAGGGCACTCAAATGCGCTTCTCCGTATAAGTTTCCTCACCCGGAGAGATGTGGCATGCTTCACGAATCTGGCAGCGTGTAGACGTCCGGGGAGGTCGCTGTGGATCTCGGGATCGCGGATCGGGTCGCGGTGGTGTCCGGCGGCAGCCGCGGCATCGGGCGCGCGGTCGCCGAACTGCTGGCGGCCGAGGGGGTGCGGGTCGTCGTGACCGCCCGCGGCGCCGAGGCGGTCGGCGAGGTCGTGGAGACGATCCGCAAGAACGGCGGCGTCGCGCACGGCGTGGCGGCGGACATGACGGTCGCCGAGGAGATCGAGCGGGTCGTGGCCGAGGCCCGGGAGCACTTCGGGCCGCCGGACATCGCGGTCAGCAACGTCCACGGCCCCGGCCCCGGCGACTTCTTCGACCTCACCGGGGACGACTTCGCCCGCGCCTTCCGGGAGATGACCCTCAGCGTCATCCACCTCACCCGGCTGGTCGCGCCCGCGATGCGGGAACGCGGCTGGGGGCGGCTGGTCAACATCGGCTCAGGCGCGGCCAAGGAGCCGCCGCCCGAGCTCAAGCACATCCTCGCCAACACCGTGCGGGCCTCGGTGGTGACGCTCAACCGCTCGCTGGCCAACGAGTTCGGCCGCGACGGCGTCACCGTCAACACCATCGGCACCGGCTTCATCGCCACCGACCGCATGTGGGACTACGTCGGCGGCGTCGGGGCGCAGCGCGGCCTCGCGCCCGCCGACATGATGACCCAGTTCAGCACCGGCATCCCCGTCGGCCGCCCGGGNCGCCCGGAGGAGATCGCCGCCGTCGTGGCCTTCCTCTGCTCGGCCTGGGCCGGCTACGTCACCGGGCAGCTCATCCCGGTCGACGGCGGAGCGCTGCGCTCGGCGTTCTGAGCGGCCCCGGCGGACCAGCGGACCAGCGGATCAACGGACCCAGGGAGGCCACATGTCGGCCGGCGAAGCCCAGCCCTTCACCTTCGAGGACCTGCCCGTTCGCGACGACCGGGACGCCGCGTGGCGGCTCATCCGCGAACGCGGGGGAATCGTCCAGCTCGAACCCGACGTCGCGCTCACCGATCACGCCCTCGTCGAGGCCGCGTTCCGCAATCCGGCGGTGTTCTCCTCCCGGCAGGCCTTCGACAGCCTCGGCAGCCCGCTCCCGCTGGTCCCGATCGCGTTCGACCCGCCGGAGCACGCCCGTTACCGGCACATCCTGCAGCCCTTCTTCAGCCCGCGCAGCATCAGGCCGTTGGAACCGGAGTTACGCCGCCAGCTCGCCGAGCTCATCGCGCCGCTGCCGGCGCGCCGCGAATGCGACTTCGTGGCCGACGTCGCGTCGGTCTTCCCGGTGCAGGCCTTCCTGACCTTCTTCGGTCTCCCGCTGGACATGCGCGACCAGTTTGTCGCCTGGAAGGACGCGATCCTCGCATTGAGCGACCCGTCCGGGGCGATCAGCACCGACGAGGCCGACCTGCGCCACGCCGGCGAGCTGTTCACCTACCTGTCCGAGCTGGTGGCCGCCCGCCGCGGCGTTCCCGGCCCGGACGTGCTCAGCGAGCTGCTCTGCCTCGACGGTGACGACGCGCTCACCGACGCCGAGGTGATCGGCCTGTGCTTCCTGTTCGTCCTCGCCGGCCTCGACACGGTGACCGACGCCCTGGGCTTCGGGATGGAACGCCTCGCCCGCAACCCCGACCGCCGCCAGGAGATCGTCGACGATCCCGCCCTCGTCCCCGCCGCCGTGGAGGAGCTGCTCCGCCTCGACCCGCCGGCGCCGTTCGTACCGCGGATCACCACCGCGGCGACCGAACTCGGCGGGCGCACGCTGCCCGCCGGCACCCGGGTCACCGCCTACATCGCCGCGTGCAACCGCGACGAGGCGCGCTACCCCGATCCGTACGGGATCGACTTCCACCGCGGCGACAACCCGCACGCCAGCTTCGGCGTCGGCGTGCACCGCTGCCTCGGCTCCCACCTCGCCCGCCTCGAGATGCGCCTGGTCTACGAGGAGTGGCACCGTCTCATCCCGCACTACGACATCGCGCCCGGGTTCGCGCCGACGGTGAAGTTCCCCCGCGGCACCGTCGGCCTGGAGGCCCTTCCCCTCGTCCTCACCCCGGGCGCGGCGCGGTGAGGGTCACGATCGACCGCGACCTGTGCGTCGGGCACGGGTTGTGCTACATGCTCGCCCCCGACGTCTTCCACGACGACGACGAGGGCTACGGCCAGGTGACGGACGACGGCCCGGTCGCCGCCGACCGCGTCGAGGGCGCCCGGCGCGCCGCCGGATCGTGCCCCGAACGCGCGATCACCCTCACCGCCGCCGCCGCCGCCGCCGCCACCACCGCCGCCGCCGCCACCACCGCCGCCACCACCGCCACCGCCACCACCGCCGCCGTCACCGCCGCGACCGACCGCACGGCCAGCGCCAACCGCACCGCCGACGCCACCGGCGGCTGACCGCGTCGCGACCGACCGTGGCGCCCGCGGAGCGCCGACGCCTCCGTCCGCGGCATCCCCTTTTCTCCGCCCATGCCCATGGCGTGGGGGGAGGTGCTGGATCTGACAACCCGTTGAAGAAGAAGGGCACCTGTGTGAAGCGCCAGATATTACGACCGGCCGTGTGTCTCGTGGCCCTGGTCCTCGCGGTCGCCGCGTGCGGCAGCTCCGGCAGCTCCGGTGGCAGCTCGGGCGGGTCCGGGGGCGGCGCCTCGGCGGCTCCGGCGGCCCCGAAGTCGCCGGCACCGACCGGCAGCCCGCTGGTCATCGGCACGGTGGGCCAGTTCAGCGGCTTCGCCGGCGTGATCTCCAAGGCGACGGCGGACGCCGTGCAGGCCTGGGCGCAGTGGACCAACGACCGGGGCGGGATCAACGGGCACCCGGTCAAGGTCGTCGTCCGCGACGACGCCAACGACCCGGCCAAGTCCCTGGCCGCCGTCAAGGGCATGGTCGAGAACGACCACGTGATCGCGCTCGTCGGCACGCACGAGTCCGGGCTGGAGTCGTCCTGGCAGAAGTACATCGACGACAAGAAGATTCCGGTGATCGGCGGCTCGGCCACCGCGGCGCTGTGGCTGACCGATCCGAACTTCTTCCCGACCTCCGACACTGCCGTCAACTACGTCGTGTCCGAGGTGAACGCCGCCAAGATCGCCGGTAAGAAGAAGCTCGGCATGGTCGTCTGCGCCGAGGTCCCCGCCTGCGCGCAGGGACTCACGCTCGCCGGCGGCATCGCTACGAAGCTCGGGCTGCAGTTCGCCTCCGGCCTGGCGATCTCGTCGTCGTCGCCCAACTACACCTCCCAGTGCCTCAACATGCGCTCGGCCGGGGTGGACTCGATCATCCTCAACAGCTCGGGTGAGGTCAGCGAGCGCTTCGTCGCGGACTGCGCGAAGCAGAACTACCGGCCGCAGCTGATCTCCCCGGGGCAGAGCTTCCTCGACAAGCTGCTGGACAACGCCAACTACAACGGCGCCTACATCGCGAACGACTCGTTCAACTGGTTCGGTGGCGCGCCGGAGTCGGCGGACTTCCTGCAGGCGATGAAGACCTACAAGTCGAGCACCCCGCTGAACGCCAGCGCCAGCGCCGGCTGGGCCGCGGGGGTCACCTTCGGCAAGGCAGCCGCGAAGATCGGGCCCAGCCCGACCTCCGCCGACATCTACACCGGGCTCTACGCCCTGCCCGCGAACAACACCCTCGGTGGTCTGATCCCGCCGACGACCTACACCAAGGACAAGCCGGCGACCTCCACCCCGTGCGGCTGGTACGGCGTGATCAAGAACGGCAAGCTCACCGCTCCCCACGGCGCAAGCGCCATCTGCGTCGGGTAGCGGCTGTGTCGGGTAGCGGCTGCGACAAGTAGCGGCTGTGTCGAGTAGCGGCTGTGTCGAGTAGCGGCCGCGACGAGCCCGTGCCGGCGGGAGTGCCCCGCCGGCACGGGCTCTCGTTCGTCAGCCCCCTCCCGGCGGCGCGTGCCGGACGCTGCATAGTCGTTGTGTCAGATTTGTTGCCGCTAGGCGGCAGGGGTCGAGGGACGTCGGCCCGCTCCGCCGGCCGCGGAAGGCGACGGCTCCCGGCCCGTTCGCCCGCCGAGGCATCACGGTGGTAGCGGGATCGCGCTGGCGCGGCGGGCGCCCTGGCGGGGCCGGCTTCGCAGGGTGACGGCGTCGGTGGAAATGTGAGATGAGCCGGCGCGGCTCGGAATCTGGTGACAGATCTGTTAGAAATGGAAGGGGTCGGTGGCTAATCGGCCCGCGGGCCGCGGCTGCCATCCGGGTACAGCGCCGCGGCCCGCTCATCGCTTCGCCTCGGTCAGGTGCCGGCGGGGAGCAACTCGGCCAGGAGTCGGTCGACGCGGGCGCGGATCTCGTCGCGGATGGGGCGCACGGCGTCGATGCCCTGGCCGGCGGGGTCGTCGAGTTTCCAGTCCTCGTAGCGCTTGCCCGGGAAGATCGGGCAGGCGTCGCCGCAGCCCATGGTGATGACGACGTCGGAGGCCTCGACCGCGTCGACGGTGAGGATCTTCGGGGCCTGCTCGGTGAGGTCGATGCCGACCTCGGCCATGGCCGCGACGGCGGCGGGGTTGATCTGGTCGGCGGGCGCGGAGCCGGCCGAGCGGACCTCGACGCGGTCGCCGGCGAGGTGGGTGAGCCAGCCGGCGGCCATCTGGGAGCGGCCGGCGTTGTGGACGCAGACGAACAACACCGACGGTCTCGCGGTCATCGAAGTGTGCTCCGTTCGCGGGATGGGTGTGGCGCGTCGGCCTGCCGACGCGGGTCGCTCACGAGGCGCCCCGGCGCGACCGTGGGCGGGTAGAACAGCCGGACCAGCCCGTAGCCGACCGCCCCGCCGACCACCTGGACGGCGATGAACGCCGGGGCGGAGGCGGGGGCGATGCCGGCGAAGCTGTCGGAGAACATCCGCCCGACGGTGATCGCCGGGTTCGCGAAGCTCGTCGAGCTGGTGAACCAGTACGCCGCGCCGATGTAGGCGCCGACCGCCGCCGGGGCCCGCTCGGCCCGGTCGGACCGGGCCAGCGCGAAGATCAGCAGGATCAGTCCGGCGGTGGCCACGACCTCGGCAAGCAGATGCGCCCCCGACGCCCGGTGGTGCGAGGCGATCGACACCGCCGACCGGTCGAACATCAGGTTCGCCAGCACCGCCCCCGCGACACAGCCGGCGACCTGCGCGGGCAGGTAGGCGGCGGCGTCGCGCCACGACAGGCCGCCGAACGCGGCGTCGACGAGGCTGACCACCGGGTTGAAGTGCGCCCCGGACACCGGGCCGACCATGAGGATGATCGCGAACAGGCCGGCGGCGGTCGCCGCGGCGTTCTCCACCAGCTCCAACCCGACCTGGTCGGGGCTGAGCTGGACCGCGGCGATCCCCGACCCGACGACCAGGGCGGCCAGCAGCATGCTGCCCACCGCCTCGGCGGCCAGCCGCCGCGCCAGCGCCGGCCGACCACCCGACTCACTGTCCGCCACGGGGTTCAGCGGGCGCCGGCGGGCGCCGGTTCGGCGCCCTCGACGCCGGCGGGGTCCGACGTCGGGCCGCAGTCCACCCCCGGTCCGCAGGCGCAGGCCGACCCCGGGCCGCCGCCCGGTTCCACCATCCGCAGCGTCGGCATCGACCCATCGACGACGTCGGAGAGCACCGTGTAGACCTCCCACGGCGCACCGTCGGGATCATCGACCCACACCTTGTCCTGTACCGCGTAGCAGCAGGCGGTGTTCTCCTCGACCGCGGTCTCCAGCCCGGCCCCCGCCAGCCGGGTCGTCGCGGCGGTGACCTCCTCGGTGGATTCGACCTCGACGCCGAGATGGTTCAGTGCTCCCGCGACCCCGCTGCCGCGGGCGTCCGGGTTCTCGATCAGCACCAGCTTCAACGGCGGCACGTCGACCGCGAAGTTCGCATACCCCGGCCGACGCTTCGCCGGCGCCACCCCGAACAGCTTCGAGTAGAACTCCACCGCCGCGTCCACATCGGACACGTTCAACGCCAACTGCACCCGCGCCATCCCGACCACCTCGCTTACATCGACACTCGTCTATGCCTGCCGGACGGAGCATGCCCACGGACATAGACCACTGTCAATCTCTCGTGGCATGCTGGTCCCCATGGCCACGACCTCGATGCCCGCCCCCGCCACGGCGTCCACCGGCCGGCCCGACGAGGCCGGCGGCGACCCGGCCGGTGCGCTCGGGGCCTGCTGCACCCCGCTGGCCGCCGCGCCCCTGTCCGCGCACGACGCCGACCAGCTCGCCGCCGTGCTGAAGGCCATCGCGGTCCCCGCCCGGCTGCGACTGCTGTCGATGATCTACGCCCGCGACGGCGGCGAAGCCTGCGTCTGCGAACTCACCGAGCCCCTCGGACTGACCCAGCCGACCGTCAGCCACCATCTGAAGGTCCTCGTCGACGCCGGCCTGATCAGCCGGGACAAGCGCGGCGTCTGGGCCTACTACCGGCCGGTGCCCGGCGCCCTCGCCGCTCTCGGCACCCTGTTCAACCCGCGGCCGCCCGCCGCCGGCCCGCCCGCCGAGAGCTGCGCGCAGTGCTAGCCGATCAGACGCGGTCCCGACCCGACGAGGCACGTAACTGGTCTGTAGCTCGGCGCGCCCGGTCCGAGCGGATCCCGTCCGGTTCCGGCTCCACGGAATCTGCATGACCGTGTCACCTGCTCGCGGCGGCGGCGGCGATCGCGGAGCGTGGCGGCGACGGATGGGTGTTCGGGGTGGATGCGTGGGAGAGCGACCACCGTGGTCCCTGTGGCCGGTTTGGCGTCCGCTATGTCCATAGCAAATATGTCCATAGCAAAGAACCACGGGACGCCGGCCCCNCGCACACCCCCGCTCTCACCCCCCTCGANCGTCACCGTCAGTAANTAGGCGGCTGGGGCTCGGCCCGGGCTCCGGCGAACAGCCGCGCGGGCGGGGGACTGGGGCGCGGTTCCGCGGAACACCATGATCCAAAAGCCGAAGCCGAAGCCGAAGGTCGGGGTCCGGGTGCGTGGTGCGGTTCGGGGGAACATCTTGATCGTCAGTGGGGGTCGCGGGTGGAAGGTGGATCCGCGGTCCGGCTGTCGCCCTGATGCCGGACCGCGGATCCCCGGCCGCGCCCGTCGCCGAGGTCGGCTGACTCTCGGAGCAGGCGCCACCGAGTCTTGGGGTAACGCCACCCGGCTGATCCCGGCCGATCCCGGCCGGGATGGGAGCGGCCCAGCGTCGAGCGGTCGATCCTGCGGGCCGGCGTCCGCCGTCAGTGCGGGAGCAGGAACTCCGCGGCGCCGGCGATGGCCACGCCGCCGGTCTGACGCGCGCAGCTCAGGTCCACCGAGACCAGCCGGCCCTCGGGCTGCTCCTCGATGGCCGTGACCACCCCGGAGCAGGTCAGCACGTCGTCCGGCCAGACCTGCTCGCGGAAGCGGACGTGGAAACGGCGCACGTTCTCCGCGCCCAGCCAGTCGGTGGCGAAGGTGGCCAGCAGGGCCGCCTGGTGCATCCCCTGGGAGAACACCGACGGGTAGCCGGCGCGCTGGGCGAACGTGTCGTCGTAGTGCATCGGGTTGAGGTCGCCCGACGCCCCCGAGTAGCGCACGAACATCTGCCGGGTGAGCGGGCCGAACGCGCGCGGCTCGGGGGAGGAACCCACCGCGAGGTCGGCGAGGGTGGTGCCAGGGGCCGTCATGCCTTCTCCTCGGTAACCGGCGCCGGCTGCGCGGCCGCCGCCGACTCCGCGGTCTTGGCTGGTTCCGCGGACTTGGCCGGTTCCGCGGACTTGGTGGCCTTCGCGGTCTCGATGTAGGTCGCGCGGCCCTCGGCGACCAGGGTGCCCGCCTCGTCGCGGAACTCGGTGACGATGACGGCGAACTTCATGGTGCCCCCGCGCCGGCCCGGCTTCTCGTAGCGCTCGGCGAGGCGCTCGGCGGCGTAGAGGGTCTGCCCGGCGCGTGGCGGCGGCCCGTGGAAGATGTACTCCTGCTCGCCGTGCAGCAGCCGGCGGCGGTCGAACCCGTGCGGCACGCGGGCACCCTCGGGCGCCCAGCGGTTGGCGTTGATCAGAAACGTCGGCGGGACCACGGCGTCCGGGTGCTGGTATTCCGGCGCCTCGGACTGCATGGCGAGGGCGAACTCACGGATCTTGCCGCGTTCGATCGGGAACTCCCACGCGGCGCCCGCCTCGCTGGGTGCGCTCATCACTGCTCCGTCGGGTCGTCGGTCGAGGTGGTCAGGCGGTGCGCCCGGGGTCGCGATCTGGTCGGCCCGTCGCCGGGCGGCGGCGCCGTGCTGCGTGCTGCCTGCCGCGCCACCGTGACGTGCTGCACGCTAGCAGGAGGCAGAGCAACTTTCTAACGCTGCTGTCATGTCTCTGCGGGCGGCCGTCCCCGGGTGGCGCTGCTCAGGCGGCGACGCGGTCGAGGCCGCGACGGATCATCCTGATGGTGCGGCGGGCGTAGGCGGAGGCGACCCGTTCCGGCAGCCCGCCGCTCGTCATCAGCAGCACGCCGAGGCGGCTGTTGATCAGCGTCATCACGGTGGCGGCGAGCAGTTCGTAGTAGTCGATGTGCTCCACCGGCCGGCCGGACAGCTCCTGGTAGCGGGCGATGATCGCGGCCCGGTCGGGCACGCCCTCCAGGCGGGTCAGCCGCTGTGCCTCGCAGAGGAAGTCCTCGAACATCAGCCACCAGCCGAGGTCGATGCCGGGCGGGCCGACGGTGGCCGTCTCCCAGTCGAACATCGCCCGCACGGACAGGTCGGCGCCGAAGCTGATGTTGCCGACCCGGGCGTCGCCCCACACGATGCCGGCGGAGGAGTCGTCGGGGCGCTCGCGCAGCAGGTGGTCCACGGCGGCGGCGACGGTCTCGGGCTCCCAGCGCAGGCTCGGCTGCGCCCAGGTGTGCCAGTCGCGCAGCCCAGCCAGGTAGCGGTCGAGCGCGGTGCCGGTGCCCGCGGGCGTCAGGAAGTCGAAGCCGTCGCGCACGTCGATGCGGTGCAGCGCGACCAGGGAGGCCAGCGCGTTGTCGTGCATCAGGGTCCGCTGCGCCGGGCTGAGTTCGACCGTCCAGCCCTCGGCGTGCCAGCTCGGGACGTCGCCGGGCACCCGGCCGTCGACCCGGCCCATCAGGTAGAACGGCGAGCCCAGCACGGTGGGGTCGGGCTCGATATACCAGATGGTCGGCACCGGCACGCCCGGGTGAGGGGCGAGCGCCTGCATGATCCGGGCCTGGCGGACCGCGTCGGGGGTCACGAAGAGCTGGTGGCCGGTGGGCTCGATGCGCAGGACGAGGTCCTCGCCGCGACGCGGGCCGTCCGGCGGGGTCCAGGCCAGGTGCAGGTAGAGGGTCTCGTTGGAGTAGCCGGCCTTCGGCGAGGTCAGGGGCGAGATCTCCACGTCGGTGGCGCCGTGCCGGTCCCGCAGCCACCCCCGCAGGACCTCCCGGGTCGCCTCGAGATCCCGCTGTGCCGTGGTGGCCATCCTGACTCCTTCCGCCCGCGTGTCCCGGTTGCCGACCGCCCGGACCGGCTGATCGCCCAAATACTAGACACGGATGTCAGAATAGGGGCATGACGACGAACAGGGACCGCGATCTGACCGGTGCTGCCCGGGTGGCGGACCGCCTCGGCGCCTACGTCCTGCCCGGCCGGGTCGCGGATCCGCGGCCCGCGATCGGCCAGGCGCAGACCGCCGAGCACCTCGGGCTCGGCACCGTGTGGCTCAGCGAGCGGTGGGGGACGAAGGACTTCGGCGTGCTCGCGGGCGCCATCGGCCAGGCCACCAGCCGGGTGCGCATCGCCTCGGGCATCACCCACTTCCTCGTGCGCCACCCCGTCGTGCTGGCCTCCACCGCGATGACGGCCCAGGCGCTCAGCGGCGGGCGCCTGACGCTGGGCTTCGGGCGTTCGGTCGGCCCGATGTGGAAGGCCGTGGGCCTGCCGGCGATGACCAACCAGGTGCTCGTCGACTCCGCCGACATGCTGCGCCGGCTGTGCCGGGGGGAGAAGGTCTCCTACGACGGTCCCGCCGGGCGCTTCCCGGTCATGCGCCTGGGTGACCTGCCCGACGTCGCGCCGCCGGAGCTGGTGTTCGCCGCGATCGGCCCGAAGAGCCTCGCGCTCGCCGGGGCGCACTTCGACGGCGCGCTGCTGCACCCCTTCCTCACCCCGGAGGCCGTCGCCCGCTCGGTGGCGATCGTGCGCAAGTCCGCGGCCGAGGCGGGGCGCGATCCGTCGACAGTGAAGGTCTACGCCACCGTCGTGGTCGCCCCCGACCTCACGCCCGAGGAGGAGACGGCCGTGGTCGGTGCCCGCGCGGTGACCTACTTCCAGATCCCGGGCTTCGGCGAGCGGCTGGCCGGGGTGAACGAGTGGGGCGTCGAGCCGCTGGCGGCGCTGCGCTCCCACCCGCTGATGGCCGGCCTGCGCGGGTCCGCCGACAACGTCTTCACCCGCCACCAGCTCCTCGACGTCGCCGGCACCCTGCCCCCGTCGTGGCTGACCGACGCCGCCGCGGTGGGCTCCGCGAGCGAGTGCGCCGCCCGCCTCGACGACTACCTCGACGCCGGCGCCGACGAGTTGGTCCTGCACGGGTCCACCCCGGAGCTGCTCGGCCCGGTCCTGCAGCACTTCGCCGCGCGAACCCCGGCGAACACGGCCGGTGCGTAGTCCGCGCGGGTACTGTTTGCACATCGGTGACATGAACGCCAGAATTAAGTGATCATACGGTCGGGCGGGAGCCCGGGCGTCGTCCTCCTCGGGCCGGTCCGGTCGTGGCCCGGCCGCCCGACCTGATCATCAGTGGGAAAGAGACCTCCTTGTACACCCACGAGAATCTCTTCATCGGTGGCTGGGTGCCGCCGGCCTCGTCCCGGGTGATCGACGTGTTCTCCCCGGCGACCGAGGAGCCGATCGGGCGCGTGCCGAGCGCCTCGATCGCCGACGTCGACGCGGCGGTGGCCGCCGCCCGCGGCGCCTTCGACGCCGGCCCCTGGCCGGCTCTCGACCCGGCCGAGCGCGCGCAGATCGTCGGCCGGCTCGGCAAGGCGATCCGGGCGCGCGCGGAGGAGTTCGCCGATCTCATCTCCGCGGAGGTCGGCTCGCCGCGGGCGTGGTCGACCATCGGTCAGGTCGGGATCGCCACCGCCGTGTTCGCCACCTACAGCGGCATCGGGCGCAGCCACGAGTGGGAGACGACCCGCAAGGGCGGCTTCGGCGGCCCGGTGCGGGTGCGGCAGGTGCCCGTCGGCGTGGTCGGCGCGATCGTGCCGTGGAACGCGCCGCTGTTCGTCGCCGCGCTCAAGCTCGCCCCGGCCCTGCTGGCCGGCTGCACCGTCGTGCTCAAGCCGGCCCCCCAGACCCCCCTGCACACCTACCTGCTCGCCGAGGCGGCCGAGGCGGCGGGCCTGCCCCCGGGCGTGCTGTCCATCGTTCCCGGCGAGGCCGCGGCCAGCGAGCATCTCGTTCGCCACCCCGGCGTCGACAAGATCAGCTTCACCGGGTCGACGGCCATCGGCCGCCACATCGGCGAGCTGTGCGCGCGCGACCTGCGCCGCTGCACACTGGAGCTCGGCGGCAAGTCGGCGGCGATCCTGCTGCCCGACGTCGACCTCGGCGCGGGCACGGTCGAGGCGATCGTCGGCGGGGCGATGTCCAACGGCGGGCAGATCTGCGTCTCCCAGACCCGCGTGCTCGCCCCCCGCGACCGCTACGACGAGGTCGTCGACGCGCTCGGCACCCGCATCGGTGCGCTGCGGGTCGGCGACCCGAGCGACCCCGCCACCGAGGTCGGCCCGCTGATCTCCAGCCAGGCCCGCGAGCGGGTCGAGGGCTATCTGAGCTCCGCCGAGGCCGACGGCGCCCGCCTGGTCACCGGCGGCGGCCGGCCCAAGGGCCTCGACCGCGGCTGGTACGTCGAGCCGACCCTGTTCGCCGGCGTGGACAACGGCATGCGCGTCGCCCGCGAGGAGATCTTCGGCCCGGTCATGGTCGTGATTCCCTACGACGGCGTCGACGACGCGGTGCGCATCGCCAACGACTCCGACTACGGCCTGGCGGGCGCGGTGTGGACGACCGACATCGCCGCGGGGGAGGCGGTCGCCGGCCGCATCCGCGCCGGCGGCGTCGGGGTGAACTCCAGCGCCGGCATGGACCTCGGCAGCCCGTTCGGCGGGTTCAAGCAGTCCGGCATCGGCCGCGAGGGCGGTCCGGAGGGACTGGCGGCCTACACCGAGTACCAGTCGATCATCCTGCCGGCGGGGTGACCCCCCGGCGGCCCGACCGGCCGCCCCCCAGCACCGAACCACCGGCCAGCACCGGACCACCGACCAGTACCGGACCCACCGACCAGCATCGGACTGCCGGTAGCGACGAGAGGACCACACGACAGTGCAGACCAAGGCCGCGGTGCTCTGGGAGCCGAACGCCCCGTGGGCGGTCGAGACGATCGAGCTCGACCCGCCCAAGCACGACGAGGTGCTGGTCGAACTCCACGCCTCGGGCATCTGCCACTCCGACGAGCACCTCGTCACCCGCGACATGCCGTTCCGCATCCCGTGCATCGGCGGGCACGAGGGCGCCGGGGTCGTGCGCGAGGTCGGTGCGCACGTGTCCTGGCTGAAGCCCGGTGACCACGTCGTGTTCGGGTTCATGCCGTCGTGCGGGCGCTGCCCGTCCTGCTCGACCGGCCACCAGAGCCTGTGCGACCTCGGCGCCAAGCTTTACAGCGGGCGGCACATCTCCGACGACGGCTACCGCCACCACGCCAAGGGCGAGGACATCTCCACCGCCTGCCTGATCGGGTCGTTCGCCCACCACACGGTGGTCAACGAGGCCAGCGTCATCAAGATCGACAACCACTACCCGCTGGACCGGGCCTGCCTGCTGGGCTGCGGGTTCGTCACCGGCTGGGGCTCGGCGGTCTACGCCGCCCAGGTCCGCCCCGGCGACGCCGTGGTCGTCGCCGGGGTCGGCGGCATCGGCGGCGCGGCCATCCAGGGCGCGAAGCTCGCCGGTGCCAAGGTGATCGTCGCGATCGAGCCGGTCGAGACGAAGAAGGACAAGGTCCTCGAGCTCGGCGCCACCCACGTCGCGACCTCCTGGCAGGAGGCCCCCGCCGTCGTCGCGGAGGCGACCTGGGACCGCGGCGCCGACGTGTTCATCTGCGCGATGGGCGTCGGGGACGGCAAGCTGGTCAAGAAGGCCCTGCGGATGACGGCCAAGCGGGGCACGCTTGTCGTCACCAACATCCACCCGGCGACGGAGACGTCCATCGACGTGAACCTGATGGACCTGACGCTGACCGAGAAGCGCATCATCGGCACGCTCTACGGCTCGGGCAACCCGCGCGCCGACATCCCCAAGCTGCTGGAGCTGTCCAGCGTCGGCCAGGTCGACCTCGACGTGATGGTGTCGCGGACCTACCCCCTCGACGACATCAACGACGCGTTCGACGACCTGCGCGCGGGCACGAACCTGCGGGGCGTGCTGCGCTACCCGGCCGCCGACGCCGCCTGATCCGGCACCCGCCTCACCGCCCCCTCGAGCTCGCCGCCCCCCCAGCTCGCCGCCACTCAAGCTCGCCGCCCCAGCTCGCCGCCACCCGTCCGAACGACCACCGGAGCGCGCCGCATCCGTCCCGCGGTGCCGCCGCACAGCACGAGGAGAACCGGCCATGAGCCTGATCGCTGACGTCGACCTGGACGATCTCGACTGGTGGACCCGGCCCGCGGCCGAACGCGACGCCTACTTCGCGAGCGTGCGCGCGTCCGGGGAACGCCCGTACTTCCCCGAACTCGACCTCGCCGGCAACGTCCGGGGCCGCGGCTTCTACGCGGTGACCCGCTACGCCGACGTGATGGAGGTCAGCCGCCGGCCGGAGGACTTCTGCTCCGGGCAGGGCACCAACATCTTCGACCAGCCGTTGGACCTGCGGGAGTTCTTCGGCTCCATCATCGCGATGGACAACCCGCAGCACGCCCGGCAGCGTCGGATCATCTCCCGCGGGTTCACCGCGAAGAACCTGGAGGCGCTGCGCGCCAACGTCGGCGAGGTGACCCGGGAGGTCCTCGGGACGGTGGCGGAGAAGGGCGAGTGTGACTTCGTCACCGAGGTCGCCGCGCTGATCCCGCTGCGCATCGTCAACGACATGATGGGCATCCCGCGCAGCCAGGAGCAGTTCATCTTCGAGTCGACGAACAAGCTGCTCGGCGCCAGCGACCCCGAGTACGTCCCGGACCAGAGCCCGCGTGGGGTCGCGAAGAACCTGTCCCGGGTCGGCGACGACTTCGCCGAACTGCTGCGCGAGCTCGCCGCCGACCGGCTGAAGAACCCCGGCGACGACCTCATCAGCCTCCTCGTCGCCGCCGAGGGCGACAACCTCACGGCGCAGGAGCTCGCCTCCTTCTTCATCCTGCTGGTCGGCGCCGGCAACGAGACCACCCGCAACGCCATCGCGCACGGCCTGCTCGCGCTCACCCAGAACCCCGACCAGCGGGCGCTGTGGGCCGCCGACATCGACGGCGTCACGCCGACGGCCGTCGACGAGGTCGTCCGCTGGGCGTCGCCGGTGCTGCACATGCGCCGCACCGTCACCGCCGACGGGGTGCGCCTCGGCGACCAGGAGTTCCGCGAGGGCGACAAGCTCGTGCTGTGGTACCGCTCGGCGAACCAGGACGAGTCGGTGTTCCCCGACGGCACCCGGTTCGACGTGCGCCGCGACCTCACCCCGCCGCACCTCGGTTTCGGCGCCCCCGGCCCGCACTTCTGCCTGGGCGCGCACCTCGCCCGCCTCGAACTGGCCGTGGTGTTCAAGGCGCTGTTCGAGTACCTTCCTGACATTCACGCCGTCGAGGAGCCGCAGTTCCTGCGGACGAACTTCCTCCACGGCATCAAGCACCTCAAGGCCGCCTACACCCCGACCACGGTCCGCGCCTGACCGCCCTCGAGGCGCCTGCAATGCCACCCACACCCCTGGAGGCCGCGTGAGCCATTCCCGCGAAGAAGTGGAAGCAGCATTCAAGAACTACTACTTACTCGGGCCGGTCGCCGAGNATTGGAAGCGCTGGGCACACGAGTGCTTCACCGAGGACGCCTGGTACAAGGACCACTACTGGGGCACCTTCAACGGCCAGGACGAGATCGAGGAGTACCTCGACGTCACCATGTCCTGGTCGCCGGGCACCTACACGCCGATGATCTGGTACAAGATCGACGGTGACACGGTGGTCTGGAAGGGCATCAACTGGGCCGACAACTACAAGGTGCCCGGCGGCCCCAAGGTCGGCGCCGAGTCGATCCAGATTCTGGAGTACGCCGGCAACGGGCAGTTCAAGTCCGAGGAGGACTACTGGATTGCCTACGAGATGAAGCGTTTCGGCAAGTGGTACGCCGAGTTCGGCCAGCCGTACACGCCCGGCGACATCAAGCTGACCCGCGACGACTGGGGCACCTGGGTCGACTGGGCCCGCCCCGAGCCCGGCCACGTGCCGCGCCCGTCGTGGGTGGACCGCCCGGGCCTGAAGCCGACGTTCAACGTCAAGGAGATCGGCTTCGGCGTGCGTAACCCGACGATCGACGACCCGATCGAATAGCCCGCCCCCGGCCGGGGCACCGTCCTGCGGTGCCCCGGCCGTCGCGCGGGCGGACCAGGGCATCGCGGTCTGGGCCATGGCCGGCCGGGGCACGGCGAACCGTCCGGGTCACGGCATGGCGCGCGGGCGGGACTGTCCGCGGCGCGGGTCCGGTCAGTCCGCGGGGAGCACGCTCAGCCCGGCCGACCACAGCGGCAGCGGCGGCGGCGGGCAGGGATGCTCGACGATCCCACGTTCGGCGAGGTACATGCGCCAGGCGGCCTTGTCCAGGAACGGGTGCCCGACGCCCATGATCACCCCGTACATCTCGCAGCCCTCGGGCCCGGCCTCCCAGGGGCCGAAGGTGTCGCCGTACTCCAGCATGATGTGCGAACCGGGGCCGCAGACATGCGTGCCGTCCGAGACCTGCCCGCGGGTGACGAAAATCGAGTGATCCCCATGATGTCCGTGCCGAGGCGTGATCGCGCCGGGATCCCACTTGTTGTAGAAACACACGTAGCGCGGCGAAAGCTGGATCCATGCCTCCTGGATCCGCGCGATCCGCCCGTCCGGATACTCCAACCGGGTCACGTCGAACCAGTGCGCGTCATCCAGGAATTTGACAATCGGTCCACCGTGCATCGCCCGACCCCGCTTTCCGCGGCAACAATGTCGAATGTGTTCGCATATTAGCGCGTGGTATTGTTCGCGACCAGGGATCCGGTCATCCGCCCGCCTGTCCGTGCCGTAGTCGGGCGCAGCGCGTCATGACCGCCGCTCCGACGGGGAGGGGCCCGTAGCAGTGACAGGCCGGCGGGTCAGGGCCGTCCCCGAGGTCGTCGTCGAGAACCATGGGTCGACGGTAGAACAACACATCCCGGATGTCGAACACATGTTCGTACGCTGTGAGCGGAGACGACACAGGAACCACGGCGGTGGAAGCCGGCGGGATAGGCGGACGTGGCCGGGACATGGCCGGGATGTGGCCGTCCGTCATGCGGCCGTAGGAGGGGTCGGTGTCCGGGTCGCGGCCGGGCAACGGTCAGGTGCCGGCTCGGGTGGCGCGGACCTGGAGACGGACGTAGTCGACGACGGGTTCCGGGAGGCGGGCGGTGATCGCGTCGACGAAGGCCACCCGCTCATCCTCGGGGAGGAGGTCGAGGTGTGCGCCCAGCATCACCGTCGCCAGGAAGCTGCTGAGCTGCTCGCCCTGTTCGAGTCGGGCGGGATCTGGCGTCAGGGTCACCTCGAGGTCGGTGAATTCCGCGGCGAGCAGGCGGCGTGTGGTGTCCTCGACGCCGGCGAAGTTCCAGATCCGGGGCGCGTCCGGCAGCACCTCGTTGATGGCGTGGACGATGCTCGCGACGTTGCCCTGGCCGCCGCATTCGAAGGCGAGCTGGGCCCCGGGCCGCATGACCGCGGCCAGATTCCTGAAGACCGTGTCGTGATCGGGCAGCCAGTGGAAGGCGGCGACGCTGACGACGGCGTCGACCGAGGTGTGGACGGGCAGCGGCTTCAGCAGATCGGCCTGGATCACCTCGACGCGGTCGAGGCGGTCGGCGAGACGGGCCCGTAGCTGGCCGAGCATGGCGGCGGAGCCGTCCAGGGCGATCACGCGCCCGTCGGGCAGCAGGTCGAGCAGGGCGCTGGTGTCGCGCCCGGTGCCGCAACCGGCATCGAGGACCGTCTCGGCGCCGGTCAGGGTGAGTCGGCCGAGCGTCTTCTTACCCCAGAACAGGTGGGGGAGAGGCAACGAATCGTAGGTGCGGGCGTCCCACTCGCGAGGCATGGCCCAACAGTAGCCAGAACGTCACGAACGGTCGGCGTGCCGCAGCGTCGGGCATGGCCACAGCAGCCCCGCCGCGCCGCGCCGCGCCCGGCGCCGATGGATGCACCGGGCGGCGGCGAGGTCGGGGTCAGAACACCGGGGTGCCGCGCTCGCGGGTGATGGTGGCCAGGGTCGCGGGTTTGCCGGACGGACCCGCCGTCGTCACCCGGTAGAGCGAGACCGTGCGGCCGCGGTGGACGAGCTCGGCGGTGGCGGTGACCTCGGCGGCGAGGTCGGCCGGGCGCAGGTAGTTCACCCGGATCGCCGTCGTGCGCTCCGGCACCGCCGGGTCGGCGAGCGCCTCGGTGGCGAGCTCGGCGGCGCAGAACAGTATGCCGCCGTGCACCGTGCCGCCGCCGTTCTCGAACGCCGGGTTGGCGGGCAGGAGGAACCGGCCCAGGTCACCGTCGCGCACGGGGCCGGCGATGGCCGCGTCCCCGGCGTCGGCCCGGGTGAGGGCCGCCAGCAGCGAGTGGTGCGCGGCCGGCGGCAGCATCTGCGGCTCGCCGTCGAGGTAACCCGCGGCCGTGCCCGGGATGCTGACGAAGCGGCAGCGGCCGATGCCGACGGCGATCAGCCGGCCGGCGTCGTCGCGGACCTCGCAGCGGGCCGTCCCGCCGGCGGGATCCCGTCCGAGCAGCTCGGCGCTGGCCGTCAGCAGCCCGCCGGACCACGGCGGGGGGCCGACGACGTCGACGGAGAGCTCGGCGGTGACCGAGTGGGAGTTCTCCGGCCGGGCGTCGTAGACCTCCATCCCGATCGCGGAGTCCACCAGGACGCCGAGCGAACCGATCGTCGCGACGCCGTCGGGCCCGTCGAGCCACGGGCCAAGCTGCATCGTGACGCGCACGCCGCGCTCGTCGCGGATCACCTGGCTCAGCCGGAAGCGGCTTTCGGCGTACTCCCGTGCCGGCAGGGCGACCCCGACCGGGGCGAGCTGCGCGGATTCGGCGCGGGCCGCCGGGACGAGGCCGCCCGCGGACGCGTCGGCGGGCAGCGAGGTTCCGGTCTCGGTCATGCGCGCGTCACCGGAGCAGCTCGCGGGCAATGATCATCTTCTGGACCTCGGAGGCGCCCTCGCCGAGGCGCTTGACCCGCAGGTCGCGGAACCAGCGCTCCAGCGGCATCTCCTTGGACAGGCCGAGCGCGCCGAACATCTGCACGCAGCGGTCCAGGACCCGGTAGGCGGCCTCGGTGCCGTACATCTTGCACACCGACGCGTCGACCCGCACATCCTTGCCGAGGTCGGCGTTCCAGGCCGCCTGGTACATCAGCAGACGGGCGGCGCGCAGCTCCACCTCGCTGTCGGCGATCATCCACTGGATGCCCTGCTTGTCGGCCAGCCGGGAGCCGAAGACCTCGCGCTGCTTGACCCAGTCGATCGCCATCCCCAGCGCCTGCTGGGCGATGCCGATCGGGCCGGCGGCGTAGGCGATGCGCCCGGAGACCAGGAACTGCGAGGCGAGCCGGAAGCCCTGCCCCTCCTCGCCGATCCGGTTGGCCACCGGGATCCGGACGTTGTCGAAGTGCAGCTCGTACGGCGCGTAGGAGGTCATCACGTCGATCGGGAACTTGGTCAGCCCCTCGACGTCGTTGGGCAGGATGAAGCAGGTGATCCCGTCGCGGCGGCCCGGCTCGCCGGTGCGCGCGTAGAGCACCCCCCAGGCCGCGGAACCGGCGTGGGTCGTCCACATCTTGGTGCCGTTGATGACGTAGTGGTCGCCGTCGCGCTCGGCGCGGCAGCGGATCGCCCGCGCCGGGTCGGAGCCGCCGGACGGCTCGCTGATCGCGGTGAACGCCCGGCCCGCCTTACCCTCGATGATGGGACGGGCGTACGTCTCGAACTGCTCCTGGGTCGCGGAGAACATCACCGTCGGCGGATTGCCGCCGAACGCCCCGCAGGCCGGGAAGAACGCGCCCATCCGGCACTTCGCCGCCTCTTCGGCGACGACGACCTGGCCGAGCACGCTCAGCCCGGCACCGCCGAACTCCGCCGGCGTCTGCAGCGCCCACAGGTCAGCCGCGCGGGCCTTGGCCTGCAGTGGCTTCAGCAGCTCGGGCGGCAGGCCGGCCGCGTCGTGGGGGAGCGTGTCCTCCAGCGGGCGGACCTCGGTCTCCATGAACCGGCGCACCGTGTCGGCGAGCATCCGGAACTCGTCCGGGAGCTCCCAGGCGCCGGTGGGGAACGTGTCGGAGCCGCTGGACGGCGCTGCCGTTACGGACACGGCGCCTCCTTCGTTGTCTGGTCGAGATCGAGGTCTGAGGTCGAGATCGAGATCGGGCTCGGGGGCGTGGCGGGGGATCAGGTCCACCCGGCCAGGACCTCGGCCACGGTGACCGCGGCGCGCGGCGGAACCCGCGGCGCGGCGGGGACGCTGCGCGAGAACCGCGGCGCGGGGGCGGGCTGGGTCACGCCGGCCACGTCGATCAGGATCTCCCGGGCGGCCATGTGCGGGTGCGCGGTGGCCTCGTCGAAGTCCAGCACCGGGGTGACGCAGGCGTCGAGGGGATCGAACACAGCCGCCCACTCGTCGCGGGTGCGCCCGGCGAAGGCCTTGGTGAACGCCTCGCGCAGCTCCGGCCAGCGGGCCCGGTCGTCCTGGCCGGGCAGCGCGGCCGGGTCGAGGCCGAGGCCGGTGACGAACGTGGCGTAGAAGCGGGGTTCGAGCGCGCCGACGGCCATGTAGCGCCCGTCGGCGGTCTCGTAGACATCGTAGAACGGCGCGCCGGTGTCGAGGCGGTTGGAGCCGCGCTCGTCGTTCCAGCGGCCACGCCCGCGCAGCCCCCAGACCATGTGCGCGAGCAGGCTCGCGCCGTCGACGATGGCGGCGTCGATGACCTGGCCGCGCCCGGAGCGTTCCCGCTCGACCAGCGCGGCGAGGACACCCACCACCAGGTAGGTGGAGCCGCCGCCGAAGTCACCGACCAGGTTCAGCGGCGGCACCGGCGGCTCGCCGGCGCGGCCGACCGCGTTGAGCACGCCGGTGATCGACAGGTAGTTGATGTCGTGGCCGACCCGGTCCGCCAGCGGTCCCTGCTGGCCCCAGCCGGTCATCCGCCCGTAGACCAGCCGCGGGTTGCGCCGCGCGCAGTCCTCCGGGCCGAGGCCGAGGCGCTCAGTGACGCCGGGGCGGAAGCCTTCGATCAGCACGTCGGCGCCGGCGATCAGGTCCAGCACGCCGTCGCGGGCGACGGGGTCGCCCAGGTCGGCTTCGACGAGGCGGCGCCCGCGCTGCACCGGCTCGGCCGGCACCCCCGGCGCCGGCACGGAACCCGGCCGGGCCACCCGGACCACGTCCGCGCCCAGGTCGGCGAGCATCATCGCCGCGTGCGGGCCGGGGCCGATCCCGGCGAGCTCGACAACCCGGATGCCGGCGAGTGGGCCCGCGGCGCTCGTCCCTTCGGGCAACGCCCGTCCCTCCTCCTGGTTCCCGCCGTGCGCGACTGGCGGGATCGTCGCCGGCGGCCTTCGCCGGCCAGCTGGGTGTCCAGAGCGGCTCGACAGAGCTCATCTGACACTCTGTTTATAGCATCAGCGGCCCGCTGCAGGCATTTTATGATCTTCAATGGGGTGTGGTTCTGGCATCGCCGTCGACGACCAGGGCGCAGCCGGTTCCGGCTCGCTACGCGCGGTCCGAGGCTCATGCGTCGGCGGCGCCTGTGCAGGGGAGAACACCCGGCCGGGTCCTGTCCGGGTCCTGTCCGGGTCCTGAGCGGCCGCGCTAGGCGCTGAGCGTGAACCCGGTGTAGCCGTCGGCGGCGACGGCGGCGCAGCGCTTGTGGTAACGGCCGACCCCGCCGACGTACGGCATGAACACCCGTGGCCGGCCCGGGATGTTGGCTCCCAGGTACCAGGAGTTCGCCTGCGGGTAGAGCGTGCGCGCGGCGGCGGCGTTGACGTCGGCCACCCAGTCGTCCTCGGCGGCGGGGTCCGCCTCGATCGTGGTCAGGCGGTGGGCGTCGAGGTAGGCCAGGCAGTCGCCGATCCAGTCGACGTGCTGCTCCAGGGAGACGAACGCGTTGGAGATCACCGAGGGGCTCCCGGGGCCTGCCACGACGAACAGGTTCGGGAACCCGCTCATCCCCAGCCCCAGGTAGGTGCGCGGCCCGTGGGCCCAGTGGTCGGCGAGGCGGCGCCCGCCGCGGCCGCGGACGTCCATCGCCAGCAGCGCCCCGGTCATCGCGTGGAAGCCGGTGGCGTAGACGAGGATGTCCAGCTCGTGCACCCGCCCGCCGGCCCGCACCCCGGTCTCGGTGATCTCGGTGATCGGGTCGCGGCGGACGTCGACGAGGGTGACGTTGTCGCGGTTGAACGTGTCGTAGTAGTCGGTGTCGACGCAGATCCGCTTGGTGCCGATCGGGTGGTCCGTCGGCGTCAGCGTCGCGGCGACCTCGGGATCGCGCACGATCTGGCGGATCTTGTCCCGGACGTAGTCCGCGGCGAGGTCGTTGGCCGCCGGGTCGAAGATGAGATCGTCGAAGGCGGCCATGTACTCGAAGCCGCCCAGCCCCCAGCGCGCCGAGAACTCCCGGTCGCGTTCCTCCGCCGAGGCGGTGAGGGCATGGACGCGGTTCTGGCGCAGGAGCATCCCGCCGAACGACCGCCGGGCCCGTTCGCGGTACTCGCCGTAGTGCGCCTTGCGCTCGCGGGCCAGCTCCGGGTCCAGCGGCACGTTCAGCCCCTGGACGCTGAAGTTCGCGCTGCGCTGGAACACGGTCAGGTGGTCCGCGACCTGGGCGATGAGCGGGATGCACTGGATGCCCGAGGCGCCGGTGCCGACGACCCCCACCCGCTGGCCGGCCAGGTCGACGTCCTCGGCCGGCCAGGTCGCGGTGTGCAGGACACGCCCGGCGAAGCGGTCGGCCCCCGGGAGGTCGGGGACGTTCGGCACGGACAGGCAGCCGGTCGCCATCACGCAGAACCGGGCGCGCACCCGCTGGCCCCGGTCGGTCGTGACCAGCCAGCGCCCGTCGCCCTCGTCGAACGTCACCGACGTGATCCGGGTGGCGAACACGATGTCGCGGCGCAGGTCGAACCGGTCGGCCACGTGCCGGGCGTAGGCGAGCATCTCCGGCTGTTCGGGGAAGCGCCGGCTCCACTCCCAGTCCTGCTGGAGCTCCTCGGAGAACGAGTAGGAGTACTCCAGGCTCTCGATGTCGCAGCGGGCGCCCGGGTAACGGTTCCAGTACCACGTGCCGCCGACGTCGTCGGCCGCGTCGTAGGCCCGCACCCGCAGCCCCTGCCCGCGCAGGCGGTGCACCGCGTACATGCCGGCGAAGCCCGCGCCGACGATCAGGACATCGAGATCCTCGAGGTCGCCGGTGAGCATGAGCCGCACGCTAGCCCGAATCTGACGCTCGCGTCAACATGCTCCACCCGCGTCAGCCGCAGGGAAAAGGGCCAGGATGGGCGCCTTCCGGTTGTGGTCGACTACGGAGCATCTGACCTCCTGTTCATGGATCTGGTGCCGACGTGGGTCGCGAGATGCTCGCCGGTGCGGGTGGAGCGGGCATCGCCGTTCGCGACGGCGGGGGGCCGCGGGTCGCTCAGCGGACCTCGTTGATGCGGATCAGGTTGCCGGCGGGGTCGCGCAGGGCGCAGTCGCGAACCCCGAACGGCTGCACGGTCGGTTCCTGGACGATCTCGGCGCCGCTGGCCTGCAGCCGGGTGAAGGTGTCGTCGAGGTCGGCGGTGGCCAGGATGATGCGGGCGTAACTACCCTTCGCCATCATCTCGACGATGGTGCGGCGCTCGTCGTCGGTGATGCCGGGGTCGGCGGCCGGCGGCTCCAGGACGATGCACATGTCGGGCTGCTTGGCGGGGCCGACCGTGATCCAGCGCCTTCCCCCGTAGCCGACGTCGTTGCGGACCTCGAAATCGAGGGTGTCGCGGTAGAAGGCCAGCGAGGCGTCCGCGTCGGTGTGCGGGAGGAAGGTCGTATGAATGGTGAGATCCATGGTGGTCAGGCTAGGCGCGGCTCGGTGACCTGCGCTTCTCGATTCCTGACGGGTCTGGTGACCTGTTTCGCCACGCACGACGGCATTCCCGCCGTGGTGTGCCCCGCCGCACGCCGGTACACGCTCGGCGCCACCCCGACCAGCTCGGTGAAGCGGCTGCTGAAGGTGCCCAGCGACGAGCAGCCGACCGCGAAGCAGACCTCGGTGACGCTGAGGTCGCCGCAGCGCAGCAGCGCCATCGCCCGCTCGATCCGCCGCGTCATCAGGTAGCCGTACGGCGACTCTCCATAGGCAAGTCGGAACTCGCGGCTGAGGTGCCCGGCCGACATGTGCACGCCGCGGGCGAGCGCCTCGACGCTCAGCGGACGGGCGTACTCCCGGTCGATCCGGTCGCGAACACGGCGCAGCCGCGCAAGGTGGCGCAGCCGCGCACGGTCGCGCGGCTGCTGTGCCGTGGCGGTTCTGCTGGTCACCTGCGAGATCGTCTCATGTCACATCGGGCCCGCCCGGCCCCGGCGCACCCGCCCCGCCGGCGGCCACCGCGTCATCAATAAGCACATACAGGTAGACGTAGCCAGTGCTCTGTTGGCAACATGAGCAGCGTCTCAGCGTCTCAGCGGCCGAACGGACCTCAGTACCCGGCCCGATGCCGCAGAGGCGCGCTCCTGACCAAGCAGGCACGCCGAGGCCCACAACTCGCCTCTGGTCGCGGCGCCGGCGGCACCCTCGGTTCCGCGGCGGTCTTCGGCCACCTCACCGACCGGCCGGGCCTGACCCGCGTCCCTGCTCCCGCCAGTCCGATCGGAGATCCACATGGACAATGCTGAGCTGCGGACCCGCGTCGGCGCCGCCCACCTGCTGGCGTCCTACACGTACTTCGCCGACTCCGGCCGGCTCGGGCCGCTGGTGGACCTCTTCCTGCCCGACGCGGTGTTCCGGATCGACGACGACACCAACGTCGGCCGGGACGCGATCGAAGCCTACTTCCGCAGCGCGGGGGAGAGCTTCCGCTCCGTCGACATCCTCCCGGGCCGCCACCACCTCAGCTCGGTCTACATCGACCCCCACCCGGAGGGCGGCGCCGCCACGTACGCCTGCTTCCAGTTCGTCGGCGTCCGCGGGGCGGACCACTGGGGCACCTACCGCGACGAGGTCGTCGAGGTCGACGGCACGTGGCGGTTCGCCCGCCGCCGTGTGACGGTCGAGGGCTTCGCCGTGGACTCGCCGCTGGTGCCCGCCGGCCGCCGGGCGCCGGGTGCGTGACCCCGACGCGCCGACACCCGACGCGCCGACACCCGATGCGCCGACATCCGACGCGCCGACACCCGATGCGCCGACATCCGACGCGCCGACACTCGGCGGTTCGAGCCGATCGGTCGACCCGCCGGGCGGTGTCATCGGAGGATCGTGCCTGTGATCCCGTCCAGTGGGACGCGTCGGCCGGTCGAGGGCGTGTCCGTGCGGTCGCCCGGTAGGGATCCGGCCGGGTAGCCGTCCGTCAGAAGGAGTCGCCGTATGGCCGATGATGCCGTGAACGCCCCCCTGACCGTCGCCGTGATCGGCTCCGGTCCGGCGGGCTTCTACACCGCGGGGGCGTTGCTGGAGCAGTCCGCCGTTCCGGTCCGCGTGGACCTCTACGAGCGGCTGGCCACGCCGTGGGGCCTGGTGCGGGCCGGGGTGGCGCCGGACCATCCGAAGATCAAGGCGGTGTCGTCGGTGTACGCGGCGACTGCGGCCGACACACGCTTCCGCTTCTTCGGCAACGTCGAGGTGGGTCGGCACGTCTCCCGTGAGGAGCTGGTCGAGCGCTACGACGCGGTGGTGTACACGGTCGGCGCGCAGGGCGAGCGGCGGCTGGGGATTCCGGGCGAGGACCTGCCGGGCAGCGTGTCCGCGGTGGACGTGGTGGGCTGGTACAACGGTCATCCCGACTTCGCCGACCGGGCGCCCGACCTGTCCGGCCGGCGCGCGGTGGTGATCGGGGCGGGCAACGTCGCGCTCGACGTGGCGCGGATCCTGTGCTCCCCGGTCGAGCGGCTGGCCGCGACCGACATCGCCGACCACGCCCTCGACGCCCTGCGCGCCAGCGCCATCGAACAGGTCGTGGTGGTGGGTCGCCGCGGGCCGGCGCAGGCGGCGTTCACCACCGCCGAGCTGCGCGAGCTGCCGGAGTTCACCGGGGCGCCGGTGGACGTCGACCCCGCGGAGGTCGCCGAGCAGCCCGGCGAGGAGAAGCTGTCCCGGCTGATCCGACGCAACCTGGCCGTGCTGCGCGACTACGCCGCGGCCCTGCCGTCGCAGCCGTCGCCGACGTCGCAGCCGGCGCCGGCGGGGACGCGGCGGATGGCGCTGCGGTTCCTGCGCTCCCCGGTGGAGATCCGCGGGGAGGGCAGGGTGGCCGAGGTGGTGTTCGCCCGCAACCGGCTGGAGGTGGACGCCGAGGGCTGGGTCAGCGCCGTCGACACCGGCGAGCGGGAGGTGTTCCCGGCCGACCTGGTGGTGCGGGCGGTGGGCTACAAGGGCCTGCCACTGGCCGGCCTGCCGTTCGACGAGCGCCGCGGGATCATCCCCAACGACGCCGGGCGGGTCGCCGGGGCGGACCGTGAGTACGTGGCCGGCTGGATCAAGCGCGGTCCGACCGGGATCATCGGGACGAACCGCAAGTGTGCCGTCGAGACGGTCGCCACGCTGCTCGCCGACGTCGCCGAGGGCCGGCTGGCGCGCCACCCGCGGGCCGGCGGCGTCGACCCGGTCGGCGAGGGCGAGTCCTGGCTGCGCGAGCGCCAGCCCGACCTGGTGACGGAGGCCGGCTGGCGGCTCATCGACGCGGCGGAGCGGGCGTCCGGCGAGCCGGCGGGCCGGCCGCGGGTGAAGCTGACCACGCTCGACGCGCTCGTCGACACCGCGCTCACCCGCACCCTGACCGTCTGATCGTCTGACCGGCGACCGGGTGACCTGGCACCCGGCTCCGGTCCCGCGGTACGGCGGCGGGACCGGAGCCGGGGCGGAGCGGTCAGCGGCAGATCGCCGCCGGGATCAGTTCTCCACGCAGACGGGCTTGTCCCCCTTGGGGGTCGTCAGCTTGCCGCCCACGACCTTGGCGTACCAGTTGCAGGCGCCGACCTTGTTGGGCTGGCCCTTCGCGAACGTCAGCGGCGGCGACCACTCGCCGAGGGACTGGCCGTTCAGCGCGTACAGCCCGTCGAGGATCTCGGCGCTGGTGGGCGTCGCCGAGACGTTCTTCGCCGCGGCGGCGAAGAACAGCCCCGCCTGCCACCCGCGGCTGGCGAAGCCGTCCGGGTCGTTCTTGGTGTACTGCTTCAGTGCGGCGGTGAAGTCGGCCAGGTAGGGCTTGTCCCCGAACCACAGCGGGGCCCCGGAGGTCAGCCACGCGCCCTCGCTGGCCGGCTGGATGAGGTTCGGCTGGAACACGCCGCCGGAGAAGACGTACGTCGGCTGGTAGCGCTGCGTCGAGCAGTCCTTGATGAGCCGCGCGGTGACCTGCGCGGGCACGTTCGTGATGACGGCCTTCACGCCCGCGCTGCGCAGCGACAGGCACTGCGAGGTGTAGTTCGGCGCCGAGGCCGACGCGGTCTGCACACCCGCCGAGGAGATCCCGAGGCGGGCGGAGATGCCGGAGATCAGACCGTTCGCCTCCGCGCACGCGGCCTGCTCGGCGCAGACGATGGTGCCGAACTTCGGCGAGCCGGCGAGCTTCACGCTGTACACCTCACCGGTGAGGTACTCGAGCGAGTTGGACGTCGCGGCGAAGAACATCGGCGACTTGCCGTACTGGGCCGTCGTGGTGATCCCGCCGATGACGGGGATGTTGTGCTGCTCGACGTAGCTGCGCCAGGAGCCGTCGGTGGCGCCGGCGAAGTTGCCGACGAGGGCGAGGACCTTGTCCTGCTCGACGAGCTGGTGGACGGCGGCGATCGACTTCGTCGGGTCGCCCTGGTCGTCCCGGCTGATCACCTCGACCGGGTGGCCGGCGATGCCGCCGTGCGCGTTGACCCACTTCGACCAGGCGACGAGGGCGTCGAGCCCGCGCTGGTTCTGCGGGCCGAAGGCGCCGCTGTACAGGCCGACGTTACCGATCTTCAACGGTGTTCCGGTGGGTGCCGCCGTGGCGGCGGCGGGTGGGGCATCGGCCTTCGCCCCGCCATCGCTGCTGCCCCCGCAGGCCGACACGGTGAGTAATAAAGCGGCGAAGGCTGCGATACAGCCGGACAGGGTCCGTCGTCGCCTCGATGCCATCGGTGTATCCCCTTGTCAGGTGTGCTCGACCGGCGGAGCCGACGCAAGGTCGTCAGTGCGGCCGGTCGATCGCCGTGATGATTTGTCAATGCGGGCGGGATGGCGGTTGCCAGTTCGTGTGGAGACCCGGAATCCCGCCGATCCGCCCGCAGGAGCCGCATCTTCCCGCTTGGATGTTCTGACGTCAATGTCACATCCGGGAGGGGTCACGGCGGCGTCCTGGCCGGGGCGCCGCCGTGCGTACGGGGTCTGCCGGGCGGCGGCCGGTGGAACGCACGCGCCCGGCTAACCAGGGGGACAGGCGCCGTCACCAGGCATATCGAACGCCGGGCCGGCATCGGCCCGGGCGGCTCACCCGACCGTGCGGCGCGTCGGACCGCACGACTGCGCGGCGACGCCGGAAGGCGGCCCGGGGCCGGGAATGACTGCGTATAATCTTTCCGTTCTGGCGGCGGTGTTTCGCATTTCGCGACGCGCTAATCCCGGTAGCGGGTATCGTGAGCCGCTTCCTCGGTCCGGTGGCGCTGCTTGGCGCGGCTCGGCGTGGGGCGCCCTCGGCGCGAAGGCGGCAGGCGAATCGTCGTCGCGGAACGGAAATCGGCCAGAGCCCGGAAATATGCCCCTTTCGGCCCTTCGTGCCCCCGAACACCGCCATCTTTCGATCACTGAGAGCGACTTTCGCGGTGGCGGTGCGGGCGGCGTCGGCAGGCCCGGCGGCCGCCGGGGTGTCGAGCGGGTCCGCGACGGTTCCGGAACTTCCCTGATTCTTCTGATTGCTGTAGACACAGTGTCAGATGCTGCGGTGGTGCGGCGTCTCGCGGGCTGTGCCGCGAGGGGTCCGGACGGGTGGGGAGGCCAGGTCGATGAGCTCTGCTGACGCGTCGCTGCGGCAGTGGTGGGAGCTGGTGGAGTGGCGGGCCGCGGCAACGCCCGACCTGCCGATGCTGGTGGACAACCACGACCGCCGGATCAGCTTCGGCGAGTTCCGCGAGCTGGCCCTGCGGGTGGCCGCAGGCTTGGCCGCGACCGGGGTCGGCGCCGGCACCCAGGTGAGCTGGCAGTTGCCGACCACCATCGAGAGCGCGGTGCTGATGAGCGCGCTGTCCCGCCTGGGCGCGGTGCAGAACCCGATCATCCCGCTGCTGCGCGAGGCCGAGGTCGACTTCATCGTCGAGCAGCTCGGCACGACCCTGCTGATCGTCCCGGCGGTGTTCCGCGGCTACGACTACCGGCCGATGGCCGAGGCCATCGCGGCCCGGCGCGGCCTGCGCACGATGGTCTGCGATCCCTACCTGCCGCCGGACCCGGCGACGGCGCGGCTGACCGGCCCGCCGGTGGACACGGACTGGTTCGCCGACTTCCCGCTGCCGCTCGGGGACCCCGCGACCCTGCCGCCGCCGCCACCCCCGCCCACCGGCGACGCCGACGCCGACGTGCGCTGGGTGTTCTACTCGTCGGGCACCACGGGCTTCCCCAAGGGGGCGCGCCACACCGACGCCTCCGTCATCGCCGGGTCGAACTCGATGGTGTCCCAGCTCGGGTTCGACGAGACCGACGTCGCCTCGATCGCCTTCCCGATCGCCCACATCGGCGGGTCGAGCGTGCTGTCGCTGGGCCTGCGGACGGCCTGCAAGGTCGTGCTCGTCGACATCTTCGACCCCCGCACGGCCCCGCTGGCGCTGGCGCGGCACGGCTCGACGATGCTCGGCAGCGCCGCGCCGCACTTCCACGCCTACTTCAACGCGCAGGCCGCCTTCAACGCCCAGCGCGCCGACGGCCCGGAGCCGCTGTTCGCCCGGCTGCGGTTCTTCATGGCCGGCGGGGCGCCGAGCGAGCCCGGCATGCACGACCGCGCCATCGCGGAGCTCGGCGGCGACGGCCTGATGAACGGCTGGGGCCTGACCGAGTTCCCGATGGCCGGCTACCCGTCGCCCGGCGATCCGCCCGAGCGGCTGCGCACCGCAGCGGGCCGCCCGGGCCCCGGCGTGCGGATCAGCGTCCGCGACCCCGACGGCACGGAGGTTCCGCGGGGCCAGGAGGGCGAGCTGTGCATCGCCGGCCCGCAACTGTTCGCCGGCTACGTCGACGCCTCCCTCGACGCCGAGGCCTTCACTTCCGACGGCTACTTCCACACCGGTGACCTGGGCATCCACCATCCCGAGGGCTGGATCTACATCACCGGGCGGCTCAAGGACGTCATCGTCCGCAACGCCGAGAACATCTCCGCGCTGGAGGTGGAGAACGTCCTGCTGACCCATCCCGGCATCGCCGAGGTGGCCGTCGTCGGGCTGCCCGACCCGCGCACCGGCGAGCGGTGCGCCGCGTTCGTGGTGCAGGCCGAGGGTGCGGGCCCGCTCACCCTGCCCGACCTGGCCGCCTTCTGCCGCGAGAAGGGCCTGGCCGTCTACAAGACGCCCGAGCGGCTGGAGCTCCTCGACACCATCCCCCGCAACGCGATGGGCAAGGCGCTGAAGAAGCAGCTACGCGAGTCCGTCACCGCCAGCGCCTGACCTCTCGGATCCGCGTCCCGCCCGCGGATTCCGCTGCGAAGGTGCGGGCGGTGACCCGGGTCGCCGAACCCGCCACCGAGGAGCTGTGGCTGACCCGTGCCCGACACTGCTCGGCCGGTCAGGTGGAACGGCTCGTCCGCCCCACCAGCAGCGCCACTCCGGCCGGTAGCGGCACCTCGGCCGGCGACGCTACGGATACCCAGGAGCGATCGGCTCGGTCGTCGGTCATGGTCGTCGACGGTTCGGCCGCGGTCGCCTCGTGGGGAGGTGACCGCGGCCGGAGGGCGTCCGGGTCAGGAACGCGGGCTGGCCGTGGGTGGGGAGACCGGGTCCGTGGCGTCGCCGAGGGCGGCGGGCGGCACTCCCAGCAGAGAACGAAGCCGCCGCGTCGTGGCCTCCAACTCCGCGGCCGGGCAGACCGCCAGCACGTACCGGTCCGGGCGCAGGATGATGATCTCGTCGGCGGGGCGGCCCAGGCGCAGGTCCCGGAACGCTCCGTCGATGTCGCGGACCAGCAGTGTCCCGGTCGCCGGCTCCGCGTTCGCGGTGGCGGCGGTCGCCGTCGCGGCGCTGTCCTCCGCGGGTGCGCCGCGCCGGGCGGTGCGGGCCGGATCGACCCGGATGGTCAGCGCGCCCAACGCCCGCCAGAACGCCAGACCCTCCGCGGACAGCGTGGCCGCCGGGTCGCGCCCGATGCCGATGACGGCGAAGGACGGCCCGACGACATCGTCGAGCTTCATCCGCAGCCGGTCGGCGGTCTCCACCGACGGCTGGCCGAACATGCGGCCCACCGGGGAGTTCTTGTCCGGGGCGGCTGGGGCCAGGACCGCACCCTCGGTGTAGCGGGGCAGCGGCTTGTACTTCATCTGCAGGATGTAGTCCCGAGCCCCGGGGATGCGCTGGACGCCGACGAAGAACGCGTCGCGCACCCGTTCGGTGAACCGGTTGCGCGGCTCGTACATCGCGCCGACCCGGGTGGCGAAGGAGACCATGGTCTCGGCGTGGGCGCGCCGCTCGGCGTCGTAGCTGTCGAGGAGGCGTTCGTCGGCGCGGCCGGCGAGCACCGCGGCGAGCTTCCAGCCGAGGTTCGTCGCGTCCCGGATCCCGGAGTTCATCCCCTGGCCGAAGAACGGCGGCTGCAGGTGGGCGGCGTCGCCGGCGAGGAACACCGGGCCGACCCGGAAGGTGGTGGCGATGCGGGAGTGGTGCCAGTAGATCCGCCGCCGGGAGATCCGCGGCATCGGCGTGTCCTGGTAGTGCCGCGCGAGCAGACCGAGCACGACCTCGTCGGTCACCATCCGCTCGTCGGTCTCGTCGGGCAGCAGCTTGAACTCGAAGCGGCGGTGCCCGTAGGGCAGCGGGATCGTCATCGACGGGCGGACCGGGTCGCAGTGCACCGCCGAGTAGGGCGCGTCGAGCTGGTCGTCGGAGACGTCGACCACGAGCCACTTCGACGGGTTCGTCTCGCCCACGAGCTCGACGCCCACACTGCGGCGCACGAAGCTGCGCCCGCCGTCGGCGCCGACGAGGTAGCGGGCGCTGACCGTGACGTCCTCGCCGTCGCGGGTGCCGGTCAGCACGACACCACCGTCGGCGGTGCGCTCCAGCCCGGTCACCTCGGTGTCGGTGAACAGCCGCACGCCGGGGAAGCGGTCGAGCCCACGGCGCAGCGTCGCCTCCATCAGCGGCTGGAAGAACAGGTTGCGCCGCGGCCAGCCGAACGGCTGCCCGCTCGGCCCCACGTGCGCGAGGACCTTGCCCTGCGAGTTGTGGTAGCGGATCGGCGCGTTCTGGATGCAGTCGGCGAGCACCTCGTGGACCAGGCCGACGGCCTGGAACGTCCTTAACGACTCGTCGTCCACGGCGACGGCCCGCGGATAGTCGATGACCCCGGACTCCCGGTCGAGCACCACGGTGCTGACCCCGTAGGTACCCAGCAGGTTGGCGAGCGTCACCCCGCACGGTCCCGCGCCGACGATCGCCACATCGGCCGATTCGCTGATCATTACCGTCTCCTCGTTCCCGCCCGGAGCCGATCGCGGTCGCGTGCGCCGTGGCGGCTCGGTCGCTGTCCTGCGGTGCTGTCCTGTGCTGTCCTGCCGCCCGTCGTAGCCTCAGTCGGCCAGGACGGAGATGGCCTGCTGGGGGCAGGCGGCGACGCCGCGGCGGGCGTCATCCTCGGCGCCCGCGGGCACGGCGACGTCGCCGTTGAGCGCGGTGAAGCCGTCGTCGTCGAGCGGATACAGCTCCGGGTTCACCAGGTAGCACTGGCCGTGGCCGGAGCACTCCTGCTGCTCCATGTGGATACGCATGCGTTGGTCGTCCTCGTCGGCTGGGATGGGAGGTCGTGCTGGGATGGGAGGTCGTGCCGGGATGGGAGGTCGTGCTGGGATGGGAGGTCGTGCTGGGATGGGAGGTCGTGCCGGGGGATGGGGGCGGTCAGCGGAACCGGGGCTTGCGCTTCACGTTGGGCGGCACGGGGCTGCCGCCGCGGTTGCCGCGCTGGGTGTACGACAGCCCGGCGCGCTGGGCCAGCGACGGGGTCATGTCCAGGGACTCCCAGATCGCGCGGATGGTGCCCTGGATGGCCTCCGGGCGGCGCGCGGCGATCTCGGCGGCGAGCTGCGCGGCCCGCGGCCAGAGCTGCTCGCGGGGCACCACCTCGGTGACGATACCCAGCCGCAGGGCCGTCTCGGCGGTGAGTCGCTCGTCGTTGCCGAGCAGCGCCCAGCGCAGCACGTCGCCGAGGGGGATGTTGCGGGCCAGCATCCCGATCGGCTCCAGCGCGGAGACGAGGCCGCCGTTGGCGTGCGGGTCGAAGAAGGTGGCGTCCTCGGAGCAGATGATGATGTCCGACTCGTTCAGGAAGTACATGGCGCCGCCGGCGGCGATGCCNTGCACCGCGGTGATCACCGGCTTCCAGACGAACTGCTTGCGCGGGCCGAGGCGGACCCCGGGGTCCTCCTGGTTCCACAGGTTCTGGTCGTTCCACCAGGGGCCCTCCTGGATGTCCAGCCCGGTGCAGAACGCGCGCTCGCCGGCGGCGCGCAGGACGGCGACGCGCACGTCGTCGTCGTCGCGGACCTCGTGCCAGACCGCCTCCATCTCCAGCGTCATCGTCTCCGTGAAGGAGTTGAGCCGTTCGGGGCGGTTGAGGGTGATGGTCGCGACGTGGTCGTCGACCTCGTAGAGGACGGTCGTGAGGTCCTTGAGCGGCATGAATGTTCCTCGGGAGTGGGCGAGCCGGCTGGGCGGGGCTGGATCTGGTGGGGGAGTGGTCCGGGGGATCAGGCGCTGGCGTCCCAGACGCCGGCGCCCGCCTTCAGCTCGGCCACGACGTCGTCGACGGTCGTGATCCTCGTGACCATGGCCAGGAAGTTGTCGAGCATGAACCGGTGGGTCTCGGCGGAGGCGCCCGCGGTGGCATCCTCGGGCAGCACCACGTGGTAGCCGCGGTTGACCGCCTCCAGCGCGAGCCCCGGGATCGCGACGTTCGTCGACACGCCCGCGACGACCACGACCCGGGTGTCGGTCAGTCGCAGCATCGCGTCGAGGTCGGTGCCGTAGAACGCGGTGAGTCCCGTTGCGCGACTGCTGACCAGGTCGCCCTCGCGGGGGGTCACCGGTTCGGGGACCTCGACGTCCACGCTGCCGGCGATCATCGTCCGGCGCTTGATGGCCATCGCGGACAGCGCCGAGTTCGCACGCAGGCCGACCAGGTCGGGCCGGTGTTCGATGATGGCGTGCACCACCGGCAGGCCGGCGGCGCGGAACGCCTCCGCGAGCGCGCCGATGCGGGCGCCGACGCCCCGCGACTCGGCCTGCTCGGCGAGCGCGGGTAGCCGGCTCACCGCCGGATCCACGATGCCGCGTTGGAACTCGCTGATGACCAGCGCCGGCCGGCCGATGATGAGCATGCTGATCGTCCTCTGCTGTCAGACTCTGTTGTCAGACGCCGATGCGCCGGCGCAGGTCGGGCAGGGCGACCTTGCCCATCGCGTTGCGCGGCAACGCCTCGACGATCTCGAGCCGCTCCGGGAGCTTGCGCTTGTTCAGGCCGCCGGCGAGCAGGTGCTCGCAGAGCTGGGACAGCGTCGGCGGCGCGGCGGCGTCCGCGGGTACGACCACGGCGCAGACCCGTTCGCCCGTCACCGGATCCGGCACGCCGAGCACCGCCACGTCGGCGACCCCGGGATGCCCGGCCAGCGGCTCGGCGACCTCCCGGGCGGAGATGTTCTCCATGTTCCGGATGATCACCTCCTTGAGTCGGCCGGTGACGGTGAGGTAGGACCGCTCGTCGACGAAGCCGAGATCGCCGGTGCGGAAGAAGCCGTCGGCGTCGAACGCGTCGGCGTCGAGGGCGGCGTCGACGTAGCCGAGCATGAGCTGCGGGCCGCGGACCCGGATCTCTCCGGACTCCCCGGGGTCGGCGCGCGATCCGTCGGGGCGCACGACGACGACCTCGGCGCCCTCGCCGGGCGGACCCTCGGTGCTCGCGTGGTCGGCGTCGGCGTCGTCCGCCCGCCCCCAGCAGACGTAGGGGCATTCGGTCATCCCGTAGCCCGAGACGACGCCCACCCCGCCGAGGGTGTCGCGGACCTCGGCGTGCAGGCTCGCCGGGCGCGGGGAGCCGCCGCAGAGGAACACCCGCGCCCGGGGGAACAGCCGCGCGTCCGGGGTGGCGGCCTGGCGGGCCAGGTAGGCCCGGATGAACGGCACCCCGGACCCGACGATCGTCACGCCGTGGGCGGCCAGCAGGTCCGGCGTGCTCGCCGGGTCGAACACCTCCGCGGTCACCAGCGAGCTGCCGCAGCGCAGCGCCGTGAGGAGGTGGGCGAGCCCGCCGATGTGGGCGATCGGCGCCAGCACCGCGACCCGGTCGTCGGCCGTGACCGCCAGCGCGTCGCTGAACGTGGTGGACGCGGCGAGCAGCGCCCGGTCGGTGTGCCGGGCGCCCTTGGGGGCCGAGGTGGTGCCCGAGGTGTAGAGCAGCCAGCGCACCGGCGCCGCCGACGGCTGCCCGGACCCGTCCGCCGGGTCCGCCGGGTCCGCCGGGTCCGGGGGGAGACCGGCCGGGTCGGCGTCGGTCAGCTCGGCCACGTCGGTCAGCTCGGCCACGTCAACCACGTCGAGGCCCGGCACCTCGGCGGCGACGGCGCGGGCCATGGCGAGGTGGTCGAACCCGCGGAAGCTCGCCGGGACGATGAGCAGCCGGGTGCCGGCCTGCCGGGTGATGAACCCGACCTCGCGCTCCCGCAGCATCGTCACCAGCGGGTTCTGGACCGCGCCGAGCCGGCTGAGCGCCGCGGCGAGCACCATCGTCGAGATCCGGTTCGGCACCTGCCAGGAGACGACGTCGCCGCGGCCGATGCCGCGGGCCGCCAGCCCCGCGGCGAGCCGCTCGACCCGGTCGCGGAACTGCGCGAACGTGACCCGATCTCCGCCCGCGTCCACCGCGAGCAGAGCGTCGGGTGTCAGCGCCGCCCGCGTCCGGGCGAGCTCCCACAGCGACGCCACCCCGGACGCGACCCCCGACGCCGGGCTCACGGGGATTCGGGCGCGGCGAGTTCTGCCCGTAGCTCCCGCTTGAGGATCTTGCCGGCCGGACCGAGGGGCATCTGGGTGCGGAACGCGAAGCCGCGTGGCTGCTTGTAGCCGGCGAGCTGCTCGCGGGAGAGGGTGCGTAGCTGCGCCTCCAGGTCCTCGGTGGTGATGTCGCCCTTGGGCACCACGACCGCGATCGGGGTCTCGCCCCACTCCGGGTGCGGGATGCCGACGACGGCCACCAGGTCGACGTTCGGGTGCGCGCCGAGCACCCGCTCGATCTCGGCCGGGTAGACGTTGAACCCGCCAGAAATGATCATGTCGGTCTTGCGGCCGGCGATGTGCAGGTAACCGCGCTCGTCGAGGCGGCCCAGGTCACCGGTCCACAGGCCGTCGGGCCGGAAGGTCTCGGCGTTGGCCTCGGGCCGGTTCCAGTAGCCGCGGGCGACCGAGTCGGCCTTGACGACGATCTCGCCGACCTCGCCCCGGGGCAGCTCCACGCCGTCTTCGCCGACGATGCGGATCTCCGCGTGCGGCGTCTCCCTGCCACACGAGCTGCGCAGCGCGTCGTCCCCGGCGAAGATCGCCCGGTGATCCTCGGGAGTGAGGATCGTGACCTGCCCGCCGGCCTCGGTGGAGCCGTAGCGCTGCTGCAGGTCGCAGCCGAGCTTGCGGGCCGCCTCCTCGGCGAGGCCGGGCGGGGCGGGCGCCGAGCCGTAGCTGATCCGTCGCAGACTGGACACGTCGATGCCGGGTCGGTTGTCGAGCTCGCGCAGCGTGCGGATCAGCATGGTGGGGATGAACGTCGTCATCGTGACCTTCCACCGCTCGATCGTCTCCAGCACGGCGACGGGGTCGAAGCGGGGATGGATGACCATCGTCTGGCCCAGGTACATCCACGACAGCGTCCGGATCATCCCGCCCGCGGTGAAGAACGGGGTGGTCGCCAGGAACACGTCGTCATGGCGGGACTCGGTGGAGATCGTGGTGTCGAGCACCTGGGAGAGCAGGGTGCGGTGCTCGTGCACCACGGCCTTGGGACGACCGGTCGTCCCGCTGGTGTAGAGCAGCAGGTGGATGTCGCTGTCGGTGAGGTCCGCCGGGGTGGGGTCGGCGTCGCGGCCGGCGGCGAGTGCCTTGGCGTAGTTCACCCCGACCGAGTCCCCGCCGATCTCGATGACGGTGTCCAGGGCGGCCAGCGGCGCCCCCGGCCCGTCGACGTGGTCGGTGTGCACGATGGCCGCCCGCGCCCCGCTGTCGGACAGGACGTAGTCGACCTCCGGCCCGGAGAGCCGGATGTTGATCGGCACGAGCACCAGGCCCGCCTTGGCGAGCCCGTAGGTGATCTCCGGCCACTCCGGGGTGTTGCGCGCGCAGACGGCGACCCGGTCACCCTTGACCAGCCCCCGCCCGAGCAGGTAGGTCGCGATGCGGTTGGCGCGCTGGTCCAGCGACCGCCAGGACAGCTCCTCGTCCTCGTACACCACCGCGGCCTTGTCGGGGTAGCGGCGGGCATTGCGCCGGGCTATGTCGCCGATCAGCATCGTTCCTCGCAACTCGGGCGGGCGGAGCCGACCGGCGCCGACGCGAGGTCGGGCCGGCGGCGCCGGAATTCGGATCAGGAAGGGCGGCCCGGGATCGAACGGGCCGCCTCAGACCAAGGAGGGCCGTCTCAGATCAAGGACGGGCCGCCTCAGACCAGGAAGGACATCGTGGAGACGGGGCCGCCGGCGTTGACCAGGTGGACGGTCTTGGCGGCCAGCTTGAGGTCCCCGCCACGCGCCCGGATCCGGTACTCGTAGCGGCCGGCCCAGACGGTCAGATCGAACCGGTACTCGTAGATCACGAAGTTGCCGGCCACGGTCGTCGTGTCGGCGTCCTGGGCGACGACTTCCAGGTTCGTGATCAGCCGGCGCAGCACCGACGGCGGGGTCTGGGAGTGCCGGTTGCCGGAGTTGAGCTGNGCGATCCGGCTGCGGATCCGGCGGCGGTTGTCGTAGATGTAGGAGACGTTGACCTTCGGGTCGTGGTCGGGGTGCATCGGCACCCAGTACTTGGCGTCGTCGTCCCACAGCGCCTCCCACTCCGAGTACCGCGCCTCGTCGGCGAGGCGGGCCTCGGTGTAGATGAAGGAGGCCAGAGCTGGGTCGACGCCGGCGGCGGGCACGGCGCCGGCGGGCGCCGCGGCGGCGGCGCCGAGGCTGGTGAGGTCAGACATGGTGGGCGGGCTCCCTGCTGCGATGGCGGACGGCTGCCTGGGGCGGTGGACGTCCCCGGTCAGGCGTCGGGGGCGGTGGTGGTCCCGGTGAGCACCTGCGACCAGTGCTTCCACCAGCCGCGCTGCGGCGTCTCGGCCGACTTGTCGTGGTTGACGATGCCGGTCTCGTCGGTGATGTCGGACTCCTCGCCGCGGCGCAGCACGACCCACTCGGGCGAGCCCGCCGCGAGGCCGAGCTGGTTGCGGGCGCCGATCTCGCCGTCGTCGGCGATGAGGAACCCGGCCGGCCCCATGGCACCCTCGCTGCGGCGCAGGGTCTTCTCGTTGACCTCGTCCGCGCCCGGGATGAGGGCGGGCGTGGTGTAGGCGATCGCCCGGCCCGGTCCCAGCGGCTCCACCGTCATGATGTTCATCTCGGCGAGGAACAGGTTCGGGAAGATCAGCGTGTGCGGGGGGCCGACGACGAACGCCCGGTGGGTGTCCTCGGCTCCGCGCGCCTCCTCCATGGCGGCCACGTAGTTCGGCAGCTTCTCCCGGCGGATCCGGCCGAACCAGATGAACTCCTCGTCGAGGCGGCTGTACTCCTTGGCGTAGTCGATCTCGGAGTGGCCGTTGCCGAGGTCGCGGACGTACACCTCGACCTTGGACGGGACGTGGGAGACCTTCGCCGGCTTCACCGCGTCGTACACGGAGGCGTGGGTGAACAGCGCGTGGTAGCCGTCCACGTTGTTCTCCATGACCATCTTCCAGTTGCAGCGCATGTCGTGCTTCATCCAGCCGGCGCGCAGGTTCAGCTCGCCGGTGGGGGACAGCGCCAGCAGCCGGTCGAGGGCGACCGTCGAGTTGCCCAGATGCTCGCGCAGGGTGATCGCCGGCGGGTTCAGCGAGGCGAAGACGAAGCCGCCGTAGCTGTCGACGGCCGCGGCCGGCGCGAGCCCCATGGCGTCGCGCACCTCATGGAAACTCGACCCGTAGCCGTCGCGCATCGGCACGCCGGTGAGGTGGCCGTCGTTGCTGAACGTCCAGCCGTGGTACGGGCAGCGGAACGACGAGCTGTTGCCGGCGTCGGCGTTGCACAGCCGGTTGCCGCGGTGCGTGCAGCGGTTGGCCAGGACCCGGACCTCGCCGTCCTTGCCCCGCACGACGATCCACGGCTCGCCGGCGATGCGGCGGGTGACGTAGTCGCCCGGCTCGGGGACCTCGCTGTCGTGGGCGACGAACACCCAGCCGTTGCGGAAGATTCGGTCCATCTCCTGGTCGTACACCTCCTGGGAGGTGTACACGGAGCCGTGAACGCGGTCCGGTTCGACGAGCGCGGCGACGTCCACCTTGCCGACACCGACAGGCGCCGACGTGTCCAACTCGGTCATTGTGAGACCTCCGTCTCGGATGGAACTGGTGCGGGGGCGGTGCCGGTTGCCCTGGGCGAGTCGGGGGTGGCGGCGTCGGAGGGTTCGGAGGGGTCGGAGGGGTCGGGGAGTTCGGAGGGTTCGGAGGTACTGAGGGCTGCGGCAGGCACCGCCACCCCGCCGACGATCCGAAAGCCGACGGTGACGGGCCGGCCGATCGCGGGCGCGGACCCGGTGGCGGTCAGCGTGGTCATGATCAGTCGATGCCCGCTGGTGAGCTCGACATCCAGGACGGGGTAGGGCTCGGTGACCCGGACCAGGCCCGGCTCCCGCCGGTGCACGAGGGTCACCGCATGCACGGTGCCGGCGCGCTCGACCGGGCGCCAGCGGATGTCGGTGGCACCACAGCCGTCGCAGGCCCGCTGCTCCAGTTCGAGGGCCAGCCCGCAGGCCGCGCAGAACGGCAGCGTCAGCTCGCCCGCGGCGGCGCCGGCGTAGAGCGGGGCGAGCGACCCGCCGGCCAGCGGCGCCAGCGCCGCGTCGACCAGCCAGTCCCCGGCGTCCGGCGCATCCGGCGCGTCCGGCGCGGCGAGCGCGGCGGGGAGGGCGGCGTCGGTGCTCGGGTTCATCGGGACGGCTCCAGGTCGAGGATCAGGCAGGCGTGGTGGTCGACCCGGCCGCCGATGCCGCCGACGAGGGCGGTGCTCGCCCCGGGCACCTGGCGTGCCCCGCCGGCGCCGCGCAACTGGACCACGGCCTCGGCCAGCGGCGTCATCCCCTGCAGGTAGAACCCGGAGAGCTGGCCGCCGCCGGTGTTGACCGGCAGGTCGCCGCCGGGGGCGGTGGCGCCGGAACGGACCACCTTGCCCGCCTGCCCGGGCTCGACCAGGCCGTACTCCTCCAGCAGCAGCAGGGTCACCACGCTGAACGGGTCGTAGAGCTCGATGACGTCAAGGTCGGCGCGGGTGAGCCCGGCCATCGCCAGCGCGCCGTCGACGGCGGCCCGGCCGCCGCCGAACCATGACTCGCCCGGGGCACGTCGCCGGCGCATCGGGTGGGCCTGGCCCATCCCGCGTACGTGGATGCGCGGGGCCGGGCCGGGCGTGGCCGCGCCGCTGACGACGAGGGCGACCGCGCCGTTGACCGGCCGGGCGCAGTCGAGCACGCGCAGCGGGGTGGAGATCATCCGGCTGGCGAAGTAGCCCTCGGCGTCCAGCGGCTTGCGCACCACCGCGTCCGGGTTGCCCAGCGCCCAGGCGCGGGTCGACACGGCCACGGCGCACAGGTCCTCGGGGTCGCCGCCGGACACCGCGAAGTAGCGCGAGGCGAGCAGGGCGTAGGTGGGGACCGAGCCGAGCACGCCGCTGGCCCGCTCCAGCCCGCGGGCCCCGTCATTGCCGCCGCTGTGGGCGTAGGTCGACCCCGACGTGCCGCCCGCGCGCAGCGGCGCGTCGGCGAAGACGCAGACGACGGTGCTGGCCAGGCCCGCCCGGATGGCGAGCACCGCCCGCTGGATCATCGCGACCGCGGTGGCGCCCTTGATCTCCACGTGCTCGAGCAGGCGCAGGTCGCCCAGGCCGCCCTGGCGGGCCAGCGCGACCCCCAGCCGGTCGGGGCGGACCCCCTGGCTGGAGTTGACGAGCAGGCCGTCGACGTCACGGGCGGTGAGCCCCGCGTCGGCGAGCGCACTCGCGACGGCCTCGATGGCGAGATCGACGGGCACGCCGCCGGCCGAAAGCGACATGGATGTCAGACCGAGGCCGACAACCGCGGGCTCGAGGGGCGGGGCCATCAGCTCTGGGCTCCCGGGCCCGCCAGCGCGGAGTGCCGCACGGGACTGCGCTCCTCCCGGTAGGCGCCCACCCGGAGCCAGTCCAGGCGATCTTCGGGCGCGGCCAGGCACAGGCTCGCCAGCTCGATCGGAGACAGCAGGATCGACGCGCCGGTCTCGACGTCCTCGACCAGCAGGCGGGGGGAGTTTCCGCGGCGGTCCACCGAAACCCGCACGGCGGCGAACTCGTTGGCCAGCTCGGCGGACTCCAGGCCGTCGTGGCGCGGCCGGCTCACCGGTGCCCCTCTCGGTCCGGCCGCCCGCCGGTGGCGGCACCGGTGACGGACGGACGCGCTCCGGGGGATCTGGTGGAGGCGGGACGGTTCATGGCCCTAGGGTATACTCACTGTCAGAAACGGTGCTGGACTCACGCTCGATCCCGCCGCCCGCGGCCTGGGNGTCCGCCGGACCGGGTCGTGGCCCCGCTGCGGGATCCTGCCNGCCCGCCGAGGACAAGCGTTCCCGTCGACCCCGAGGGATGGATCATGGCTGCTCCCCCGCCCGCTCAGCTCACCCACGTCGGTCTGTACGTCAACGACGTCGACCGCATGGTCAACTTCTACTCGGAGCTACTCGGCCTGCTCGTCATCGACCAGGGCGACTTCCTGGGCCGCCGGCTGACCTTCCTCAGCCGCCGCGCCGACGAGCACCACCAGCTCGTGCTCGTCTCCGGCCGTAAGGTCCCCGAGGGTGAGATCGCGCTGCTCAGCCAGGTCTCCTTCCGCCTCACCGACGACGACCTCACCTCGCTGCGCTGGTTCCACGACAAGGCCCTGGAACTCGGCGCGACCGGCATGGAGGGTCGTAACCACGGCAACAGTTGGAGCATCTACTTCCTGGACCCGGAAGGGAACCGGTTGGAGCTCTATACCCCGACGCCGTGGTACGTCAGCCAGCCCTGGCGGGTGGCGCTGGACCTGGCCGACACCGACGAGGTGATCCGGGAGAAGACCCAGGCTCTCATCGAGGAGACGGCGACCTGGTCGCCGGTGGAGACGTGGAGCGCGTCGGTGGCGCAGCGCCTGCGCGCCGCCGAGAACGACTGATCGCTCAGCGCCCGACGAGTCATCCCGACCCGACCAACGAGGATCGTGAGCAGCGCATGACCGACGAGGTCCCGTACCGCAGCATCTGGACCTACCTGCGGGACGTGCCGTTCCGCCAGGACTGGATCGACATCGACGGGGTGTCCACCCNCTACGTCGAGGCCGGTTCCCCCGACGCCCCGGCCGTGCTCATGCTGCACGGCACCGGGGGGCACTGGGAGACCTTCGCGCCGACCATCGGCCCGCTGAGCAAGCACTTCCGCTGCATCGCGGTGGACATGGTCGGCAACGGCTTCTCCAGCAAGCCGGACTACGACTACGAGATCGCCGTCTACGAGCGCCACCTGCTCGGCCTGCTCGACGCGCTCGGCGTGCAGACCACGTACATCATCGGCATGTCGCTGGGCGCGTGGGTCGCCGCCCGGCTCGCCATCGACGAGCCGGACCGGGTCCGCAAGCTGATCCTGATGTCGCCCGCGGGTCTCATCGCGACCGCGTCGAACATGGCCCGCATCCGGGCCGAGCGCACCGCCGCGGTGGACAACCCCACCTGGGAGTCCACCAAGGCGATGTTCAACCACCTGATCGCCGACGAGGCCAACCGGCTGCCCGACGTCATCGCCCTGCGCCAGGCGATCTACCGGCTGCCGGAGACGCGCAAGGTCATCGACCACGTGCTGATCCTGCAGGACCCCGACGCCCGCGAGCGCAACCTCATCCCGCCGGACCAGTGGTCGCGCATCGCCGCCCCGACGCTCGTCGTCGCCTCCGGCAAGGACTTCGGCGAGTACCAGAACACCGCCCGCCAGGTCGCCCGGCTGATCCCGGACTCGCAGGTCCTGGAGATGCCCGAGGTCAAGCACTGGCCGCACTTCGAGGACCCGGAGCTGTTCAACCCGGCGGCGCTGGCGTTCCTGCTGGGCGGGCAGAACGAGTCCGAGAACGCATGACGCTCGATCCCGAACTCGTCGAGGACGCCGCCGCGCGCCTCGACGAGGCCGAGCGCACGCTGACCCCGATCCCGCAGTTGTCCCTGCAGTACCCGGACATGACGATCGAGGACGCCTACGCCGTCCAGCGCGCCTGGACCGAACGCAAGCTGGCCGCCGGCCGCGAGCTGCGCGGGCGCAAGATCGGCCTGACGTCGCGGGCGATGCAGCAGGCCGTCTCGATCACCGAGCCGGACTACGGCGCGATCTACGACGACATGTTCTTCGACGACTCCGGGGTCGTGCCCGCGGGCCGGTTCATCCGCCCGCGGGTCGAGGTCGAGCTCGCCTTCGTGCTCGCCGAGCCGCTGTCCGGTCCGGGGGTCACGATCTACGACGTGCTCGACGCCACCCGTTACGTCACCCCGGCGCTGGAGATCCTCGATGCCCGGGTGCAGATGAGCGACCCGGCGACCGGGCACCTGCGCACCATCGTCGACACCATCTCCGACAATGCCGCCGACGCGGGGATCGTGCTCGGCGGACGCGCTGTGCGTCCCGACGAGGTGGACCTACGCTGGGTGTCGGCGCTGCTGTACCGCAACGAGACGATCGAGGAGTCCGGGGTTGCCGCGGCGGTGCTGAACCATCCGGCGAACGGCGTCGCGTGGCTGGCGAACAAGCTCGCCCCGTACAAGGTGGGTCTCGACCCGGGCCAGGTGATTCTGGCAGGCTCGTTCACCCGGCCGGTGTTCGCCCGCTCGGGCGACACCTTCCACGCCGACTACGGCCCGCTGGGCGCGATCACCTGCCGCTTCGCCTGAGCGGGCGGGGCGAGGAGAGGTTCTGCTGATGTGTGGAGCACTGCGATGACGGCCGGCGCGGCGGGGACCGCGGGCGTGACCAGCGGGGCCTTCCGGCGCCGGCTGCGCGACCCCCGGCCGGCGATCGGCATGTGGGTGGCCACCGGCAATCCCTACAACGCCGAGATCTGCGCCGGGGGCGGCCTGGACTGGCTGCTCATCGACGGTGAGCACGCCCCGAACGACGTGCGCAGCTTCCTCGCCCAGCTCCAGGCGGTCGCGCCGTACCCGGTCGCCCCGGTCGTGCGCCCCCCGACCGACGACCCTGTGATCATCAAGCAGCTCCTCGACATCGGCGCCGAGAACCTGCTGCTGCCGATGGTGGAGTCCGCCGAGCAGGCCGCGGCGATCGTCGCGGCCACTCGCTACCCACCCGCCGGCATCCGCGGCGTCGGCAGCGCGTTCGCCCGGGTGTCCCGGTGGACCCGGGTCGAGGGCTACCTGCACCACGCCAACGACGAGATCTGCGTGATGGTCCAGATCGAGTCCGCGGCCGGGCTCGCCGAGTGCGCGGCGATCGCCGCCGTCGACGGTGTCGACGGGGTCTTCTTCGGCCCCGCGGACCTCGCCGCCTCCCTCGGGCATCTGGGCCGCCCCGACCACCCCGACGTCGTCGAGGCGATCACATCGGCGGTCGCGGTGGTCAACGCGGCGGGCAAGGCGGCCGGGGTGAACGCGTTCGCCGAGCCGCTGGCGCGGCGCTATCTCTCCCTCGGCGTCAGGTTCATCCTGGTGGGGGCGGACGTGACCCTGCTGGCGCGCGGCAGCGAGGAGCTGGCCGCGCGCTACCGCGACGTCGCGGAGAAGAGCGACCCCACCCTGCGCTCGGGCCCCACGTCGCCCGCCGGCTCGGCACCACCCTCCCCGTCAGGCTCAACCCCCACCTCAGGCTCAGTCCCTGCCTCAGGCCCAACCCCGAACTCAGGGAGCGCGACGCTGTGACCACCACGGTAACGATGCGCATCGGCGCCGAGCGGCGCGCGGGCACGACGACCTTCGACTCGATCGACCCCTACACCGGCGAGCCGTGGGCGACGGTCGCCGAGGCGAGTCGCGCGGACGTCGACGACGCGGTCGCCGCCGCACGGGCGGCCTTCGACGGCGGGGAGTGGAGCAAGCTGTCGGGCCGGGAGCGGGGCCGGCTGATGCGCCGCCTCGCGGCCGTCATCGAAGAGCACGCCGACGAGCTCGGTCTCGCCGAGACCCGAGACAACGGCAAGCTGCTGCGCGAGATGGGCGGGCAGGTTCGCAGCCTGTCCGCCTGGTACGAGTACTACGCAGGCCTGGCCGACAAGATCGACGGCCGGGTCGTCGACACCGGCCGCCCGGACTACTTTGGCTTCGTCACCCGCGAGCCGATCGGTGTCGTCGGCGCGGTGCTGCCGTGGAACTCCCCGCTGCTGCTGCTCACCTTCAAGATCGCTCCAGCGTTGGCGGCGGGCTGCACGATCGTGGCGAAGCCGTCCGAGCAGGCCCCGGTGTCGATCCTGAAGTTCGCCGACCTGTTCGAGGAGGCTGGGTTCCCGCCCGGCGTGTTCAACACCGTCAGCGGCGCCTCCCGCGAGGTGGGGGAGTGGCTCGTCGGCCATCCGGGCGTCGACCGGGTCTCGTTCACCGGCTCGGAGATCACCGGTGCGGCGGTCGCCGCCGCGGCGGCGAAGCACCTCGCCCCGGTCACCCTCGAGCTCGGCGGCAAGTCGGCGAACATCGTCTTCCCTGACGCGGACCTGGCTGCCGCCTCCAACGGTCTGATCGCCGGCATCTTCGCCGCCGCCGGTCAGACCTGCATCGCGGGTTCGCGGGCGCTCGTGCACGCCGACGTCTACGAGGAGGTCGTCGCCCGAGTGGCCGAGCGGGCCGCCCGCATCCGTCTCGGTGATCCGAAGGACCCCGAGACCGAGATGGGCCCGATCTGCTTCCCCGGCCAGCACGAGAAGATCCGCCGGTTTGTCGCGCAGGCCAAGGAGCAGGGCGCCGACATCGTCGGCGGTGGCGGCGACGGCGGACTCGGCGGGCTGTTCTTCGAGCCGACCATCGTCGCGAACGTCACCAACGACGCCATGGTCTGCCAGGAGGAGATCTTCGGCCCGGTGCTGAGCGTGCTGCGATTTTCGTCCGAGGAGGAGGCGATCGCCATCGCCAACGACTCGCGCTACGGCCTCGCCGCCGGCATCTGGACCGCCGACATCCGCCGGGCCTTCNGGATGACCAAGGCGCTGCGGGTTGGCACCGTGTGGGTCAACGCCTACCGGACGCTGAACTACGCGATGCCCTTCGGCGGGATCAAGAGCAGTGGGTTCGGCCGCGAGAACGGCACCGAGGGGCTGCACGAGTACCTGCAGGAGAAGGCCGTCTGGATCGAGACGACGGGTGCCACCCGCGACCCGTTCGTCCTCGGCTGAGGGGCGCTCGCAGTGACCGAGACCCCCGACCCCACCGCGCTGCCTGATGTCACCGCGCTGCCCGATGCTGCAGCCGTCCCGGCACCGAGGCGGGCCGCATCGCCGGCGGGTGGCCTGGCGGCTGGCAAACCCCTGGCGGGAATCACCGTCGTCTCCATCGAGCAGGCGGTGGCGGCCCCGTTCGCCACCCGCCAGCTTGCCGATCTCGGGGCGCGAGTGATCAAGATCGAGCGGCCGGGCGCGGGGGACTTCGCTCGCGGCTATGACGAGACCGTCAAGGGTCTGGCCAGCTACTTCGTCTGGTTGAATCGGGCGAAGGAGTCGCTGACCCTCGACCTCAAGCATCCCGAGGCCCGCGAGGTGCTGGCCGGCCTGCTGGCCGGGGCCGACGTCTTCGTGCAGAACCTCGCCCCCGGCGCCGCGGCCCGCCTGGGCCTCGACGCGGCGACACTGCGGGCCCGGGATCCGCGGATGATCGTCTGCGACGTCTCCGGCTACGGCTCGGCCGGCCCGCTGCGCGACAAGAAGGCCTACGACCTGCTGATCCAGTGCGAGACCGGACTGTTGTCGGTCACCGGCGCGCCAGACGCGCCGGCCAAGGTCGGCATCTCCGTGGCCGACATCTCCGCCGGCATGTACGCCTACACCGCGGTCCTCACCGCGCTGTTCATGCGGGAGCGCACGGGGGAGGGCGCCGCCCTCGAGGTGTCGCTGTTCGACTCGCTCACCGAGTGGATGGCCCAGCCGATGTACTACGCCATGTACACCGGCGTCCCCCCGGCCCGCACCGGCACCAGCCACGCCTCGATCGCCCCCTACGGCGGCTTCCGGACCGGCGACGGCGGCAGCGTGCAGCTCGGCGTGCAGAACGAGCGGGAGTGGCGGCGGTTCTGCGAGGAGGTGCTGCGTCGGCCCGAGTTGCTGGCCGACCCCCGCTACGCGACGAATGCGGGCCGTGTCCGCCACCGCGCCGCGCTGACCGCCGACGTCGAGGCGGCCCTCGCCGAGGTCACCACCGAGCAGACTCTCGCCCGGCTGGACGAGGCGGGCATCGCCAACGGCCGGATCAACACCATCGGCGACCTGCTCGCCCACCCCCAGCTCGACGTGGGCGACCGCTGGCGGGAGGTGGACTCGCCGGTCGGCCCGCTGCGCGCGGTGCGCCCGCCCGTCCGCATCGGCGGGGTGGACCCGGTGATGGGCGCCGTGCCCGCCGTCGGCGAACACACCGACGCGCTGCTCGCCGAGCTCGGCTACGACCCCGCCGACACGGCCCGCCTGCGCGCCGCCGGTGCCGTCTGACCCGCCGGTGCGGTCCTGAGTCGCTCGGCGAGCCGCGACCGTGGTCGCGTTCGCCGGGCGGTGACCTGTCAACGCCGTCCTGACGCACTCAGCCGTCCCCCGGCGTGCTGCGCGGCGGCTGCGCCAGCGCCGGCTGGCCCGCTACGCTGCCCGCTGGTGTAGTCCGACGGAGAACTCGACGGTCCGTCGGCGCCGTCCTCGACTTGACCGTGCCGATCTCGCTGGCCTGATGCGTCGCTGGTGCCTTCTGCAGCCCCGCGCGGAGGCCCGGCCCGGGCGGGGCCGTGGTGTGCCTGGGCGTGACCAGGGCCGTCTGGGTCGAACTCGGCCTTGGCACGAATACTCGCCGCTGTGCTCGTCTGGTCGCTGGCCAATTCTTTCTCACCACCTTTGGGATGGCGCCGCCCCTTCTCCTGCGGCCGGGCGCGTTCTTTTCGTCGTCGAGATCCCACCACGTTACTGGGAAGCGAGAGGCAATTGCTGGCGCGGCATGTCGCTCACTGAAGAGTGCGCGTCGTGGTGGCGTTCCTGAGATATCGGAGCACGCTCGCGCCCGCTTCGTCAAGTCCGGCGGCGTCGACTCCGTCGCCTCTAGCAGAAGTACGGGAGAAATCAAGCGGCGACGGCGGCGGGCGACGCTTCTGGTCCATCGCTGCACGCGTTCCCGGTGGCCGCCGGGGCGTCCGTGTCCGGGCGCCGCGGTCGCGACGATCGGTCCGCACCGTCGCTGAGGATCGCACCAGTCGGCGGATCGCGCCAGCTCGCAGGCCCTTGCCAGCACGGCTCAAGGCGGGGCCGTCACCGTTTCCCGTTCCTGGCAAGCCGGACTGCCGCAGGGGTTCCTCGGGGCCGGCGGTGTCGCGCGGCGGCCAGGTCGGCAGGCTCGCGCGAGCGTGCCGAAGCGTGATTCTAGGTTGTGTCACCGTGTCGGTCCTCGTCGCGAACATTTCTCAAGATGATTACAGATACGAACATACGTTCGACATCAGGGTGTTGGTCGCCTAGGCTTCTCGCATGGTCTCGAATCCCGAGTCTCCGAGCCGGTTTCATGTGCTGGTCGATGCATTGGCCGTGACGTCCACGCAGATAGATGCAATGGTCGACGGTCCGGTGTGGTCGCTGTCCGACGCGGGTCTGCTGGAATTTCTGCAGGATTGTTCCGCCGTGTTGACGAGGCTGGCAGCATTTCGCCTTCAGATTGTCGCCGAGGTGCACGGCCGTGGGTTGGCGCGACGCGTGGGTGCGAGCGGCACCGTGGCGTTGCTGCGCGAACGCCTGCGGGTCCGCGCGGCGGATGCCAACCGTCTGGTCGATGTCGCGGTGGCCGTGGACGGTCCCTTGGCGGCGACGGGGAAGCGGCTGGCGGCGGGGGAGATCAGTGTGGAGCAGGCGCAGGTGATTGTGGCGGGTATGCGCTCGCTGCCGGCCACGGCCACCGTAGACGTGCGGCGGCGGGCTGAGGCGTTTCTCCTGCGCCAGGCCGACGAGTTCGACCCGACTGCCCTGGCTCGCCTGGCCCGCCACCTCCGCGAGACCCTGGCCTGGGCGAATGCCAGCCCCGGTGGCGATCCGCCAGATCCGGCTCCCGACAGTGGCAGCGAGGGTGGTGACTCTGCTCGCGGTGAGCCTGGTGACGGTGGAGCTGGCAGTGACGGCGGGGGTGACGGTCAGCCCGGTGGCCCCGACGATGCCGAGGCCGCGGGAGGGGGTGCTGAGGTCGCGGGAGGGGAGGACCCTGCGGGGCGACGGAAGCTGTGGATCTCCGAGTTGCCGGACGGGATGACTCGGATCAGCGGCGAGCTCGATCCCGAGGCGGCAGCCCTGCTCCGCACCGCGCTGGACCCCCTCGCGGCGCCACGCCCGGCCGTCGACGGTGCGCTCGACCCGCGTAGCCCCGCCCGGCGGCGCGCCGACGCCCTTGTCGACCTGCTTACCCGTACCCTCGACGCCGCCGTGCTGCCCGTCGGCGGCGGCGTCCGCCCGCACCTGGCCGTGACGGTCCCCTGGTTGACACTCCTCGGCCGCTCTGGTGTGCCGGCGACGACCGTTTGGGGGCAGCCCCTGCCCCGCGCGGTCCTACGCCGCCTGGCCTGCGACGCCTCGGTCAGCCGCATCATCCTCGACCCCGCCGGTGTCCCCCTCGACGTCGGTCGATCCCAGCGCACCGTCACCGCCGACATCCGCCGAGCGCTGGTCGCCCGCGACAACGGCTGCGCTTTCCCACACTGCGATCGCCCGGCGGGGTGGACCGAGGCGCACCACATTCGACACTGGATCGACGGGGGTCACACCTCGTTGGACAACTGCGTGCTGCTCTGTGGCCATCACCACCGGGTCATCCACCACCAGGGTTGGACCGTTCGGCTCGGCCCCGACCGACGCCCCGAATTCCTGCCCCCGGCCTGGATCGATGCCAGCCGCAGCCCGCGCCGAAACCCCTACGCACGTCACCCGCACGACCTGCTCTACGGCATCGCCGCCGGATGAAGCTCGACATGCGCAGCCCATACCGTTCCCGGGGGCTTGGCGGCAGCCGGGGCACTGCCGGCCGTCGCGGGCGTGCGGGATCGTGGCGCCGAGAGATCCCGCCCGCCCGCCGACGGTGTGAGCCGTCCGCCGCGCTTCGGCCGTCAGCGCAGCGGGTTGGGACGCTGGACGAGCTGGCGGGCGATCACGTTGCGCTGGATTTCGTTGGTTCCCTCGCCGACGATCATGAGAGGGGCGTCACGGAAGTAGCGCTCGACGTCGAACTCGGTCGAATAGCCGTAGCCGCCATGGATGCGGATGGCGTCGAGCGTCACCGTCGCCGCCATCTCGGAGGCGAACAGCTTCGCCATGCCGGCCTCCATGTCGGCGCGGGCGCCGGAGTCGAACACCTCGGCCGCGTGCAGGATGAGCTGGCGGGCGGCGAGGATCTTCGTCCCCATGTCCGCCAGGTAGTTGCCGATCGACTGGTGCTCCCAGATCGGCTTGCCGAAGGTCTCGCGCTCCTGGGCGTAGCGAAGCGCGTCGTCGAAGGCAGCGCGCGCGACCCCGAGGGCGCGCGAGGCGACCTGGATCCGGCCGACCTCCAGCCCGGCCATCATCTGGTTGAAGCCCTTGCCGGTCACGCCGCCGAGGACGGCGTCGGCGGGCGCCCGGTACCCGTCGAAGTGCAGCTCGCAGCTCTCGATGCCCTTGTAGCCCAGCTTGGGCAGGTCCCGAGAGACGGTGAAGCCCGGACCGTGCTCGACGAGCAGGATGCTGATGCCGCGATGCGCCGGCTTCGCCGCGGGGTCGGTCTTGCACAGCAGTGCGATCAGCCCCGACCGTCGGGCGTTGCTGATCCACGTCTTGGTGCCGTCGACCACCCAACCGTCGCCGTCGGGCCGGGCGACGGTGCGCAGGGCCTGCAGGTCCGAGCCGCCACCGGGCTCGGTGAGCGCCATGGTGGCGCGCAGCTCTCCGGTGGCCATCCGGGGCAGGTACTTCTCCCGCTGCTCCTGGGTGCCGAAGCGCAGGATCAGCTTGGAGACGACGGAATGGCCGCCGAACGCGCCGGCAAGGCTCATCCAGCCGCGCGACAGCTCCTCGGTCACCCGGGCATAGCAGGACGTCGACACGCCGAACTCGCCGTAGGGCTCCGGGATCGCGAGACCGTAGACCCCCATCTCCTTCATCTGCTCGATGAGGTCCTCGGGGTAGGTGTTGGTGTGGTCGAGCTCCTGCGCGACAGGACGGACCTTCTCGTCGACGAAGGTCGCGACCAGGCGGACGATCTGCTCTTCCTCAGGGCTCAGACGGGTGGTCACACTCGACACTGCGGTCTCCTCGCCATCCGCTGGCCGCGGCGCGTCGGCCGGGCCTGGATGGTCTCGCGGGGTGGTCGGGGCGGGATGGGGGCAGGCGGGTCAGCGCGCGGCCGGGGAATCGGGCAGGGGCGGCAGCGCCGGCGGCTTCGGGCCATGACCGCGGCGGTAGGCCAGCAGCGTCCGGCGGAAACTGATCACCTCGTCGCCGTCCTGGTTGTAGCCGTGGGTGCGAACCTCCACCACTCCGACGTCGGGCCGGGACTTGCTCGGCCGCAGTCCGAGCACGATCGAGCGGGAGTAGACCGTGTCGCCCTCGAAGACCGGGTGGGGAAGGCGCACTTCGTCCCAGCCCAGGTTGGCCATCACGTTCTGCGAGACGTCGATGACGCTCTGGCCGGTGACGAGGGCGAGAGTGAGGGTCGAGTTCACCAGCGTGCGGCCGAATCCCGTCTGCGCGGCATAGTGCTGGTCGAAGTGCAGGCGGGCGGTGTTCTGGGTGAGCAGTGTGAACCAGGTGTTGTCGGTCGCGGTGATCGTCCGACCGAGGGGATGGTCGTAGACGTCGCCCACCGCGAAGTCCTCGAAGTAGCGCCCCTCCCAGCCGCGCCGCGCAACGAGCGGGGGCGTCGCCGCGCCCGTCGCGCCGTTGCGGGCGGGTGTTTCGCTGCCGGACTGCGGGCGGATGGCGTCCCCGCTGGTGGCGGGGCTGCTCGTCGGCGGGTTGGTCGGTGTGGTCATCGGTCGATCATCGGTCCTCCGGCTCGGGGGCGGCGCCCGCGCCCCGTGTCGAGCCCTGTTCGCGAGCGGGCGCCCGGGCCTCCTGGTAAAGCTAGTATCTGACAAGGGCGTCACGAGATGCCAGGCGGTGGGACGGAGGCCGACGAATGGACCTTGACTTCTCGAAGGAGCAGGTCGAGTTCCGTGAGCAGGTGCGAACCTGGCTCGAGGAGAACGCCCCCCGGGAGATCCGCCCCGAGATGGGCCCGGCGATGCGTGAGTATGATCTCGCCTGGCAGCGCACCCAGTGGGAGGGCGGCTGGGCGGGTATCTCCTGGCCGCAGGAGTACGGCGGCCGTGGGCTTTCCCTGCTGCAGCAGCTGATCTGGTTCGAGGAGTATGGGCGCGCCGGGCTGCCGGGCATNGATGCCTGCTTCGTCGGCCTCAGCCACGCCGGGCCGACCCTGATGACGCGCGCGACCGAGGAGCAGAAGGCCTATCACCTACCCCGCATCCTGCGCGGGGAGGTGATCTGGTGCCAGGGGTTCTCCGAGCCGGACGCCGGTTCCGACCTCGCCGCGCTGCGCACGAGGGCCCGCATCGAGGGCGACGAGCTCGTCGTGTCCGGGCAGAAGATCTGGACCAGCTTCGCCACCCTCGCGGACTGGCAGGAGTTGCTGGTCCGCACCGACCCCGAAGGGTCGCGTCACCACGGCATCTCCTGGGTGATCTGTGACATGCACACCCCAGGCATCGAGGTGCGCGGGATCGAGACGATCGAGGGCGGCGCAGAGTTCTGCGAGGTCTTCTACGACGACGTCCGCATCCCGTTGGAAAACGTTGTCGGCGGGCTGAACAACGGCTGGAGTGTGGCGATGTCCACACTGTCGTTCGAGCGCGGCACCGCCTTCACCGCCAACCAGGTCCGCCTCGCCAGCACCGTGGAGAAGCTCATCGACCTGGCGAAGGAGCGCACCGGCCCCGACGGGCGGCGCCCGGCGATCGCCGACGACGAGATCGCGCGACGCCTCGCGACCGCGCGCGCCGAGGTCGCGTCGCTGCGCGCCATGACCTACGCCGGCATCTCCCGCAACATGCACCGCGACCAGCCCGGGCCCGAGGGGTCGATGGTCAAGCTGTTCTACTCCGACATCGCCAAGAAGGTGTACCGGCTGGCGTTCGACCTGCTCGGCGCGGACGCCCTGCGGTTCGTCTCGCGCTGGGAGCCGGGCGGCTGGTCCGGCAACTACCTGTACTCGTACTCGGTGTCCATCGGCGGGGGGACGTCCGAGGTCCAGCGCAACATCATCGGTGATCGGGTGCTCGGTCTGCCGCGCTGAAGCTCACCGATCCCCCAGCAGCCATCGAAACACCCTGAGGAGCGCACCGTGGACCTGCTACCCACGCCGGGCCAGATGGAGATAGCCTCCCTCGCCGCCGACTTCTTCGGCAACGAGCTGCCGATCTCGGTCATCCGGGAGCGGCGCGACGAGCCCGTGGTCGTGGACCGGCGGGTCTGGTCGGAGAGCGCGGAGCTGGGCCTGTTCGGCCTGGGCATCGCCGAGGAGCTCGGTGGCGCCGGGTGTGAGCTGGCCGAGGAGACGCTGCTGTTCCGGGAGATGGGCCGCCGACTGGTGCCGGGGCCGTTCCTGCCGACCGTGCTGGGCGCCCGCGTCGCGGCGCTGGCCGGCCAGCACGAGACGGCGTCGGCGATCCTGTCCGGGAAGGCGGCGGTGGGCCTGGCCCTGCGCCGCGGCCCGGACGGGTTCGAGGCCGCCACCACCCCCTCGACCCTGGACGGGCGGTTCCAGCTCCTCGACGCGGCCGACTCCCGCTACGTCCTGCTGCTCGACCCCGCGGGTGCCGCGCTGGTCGAGACCGCAGCGCTGACCGATGTGCACTCCGAGCCGGCGATCGACCCGGGCATCCGGCTGGCCGAGGCGCGCGCGGAGGCGGTGCCGATCATCGCCTGGGTGAGCACGCAGGAGGAGCCGATCCGCCTGCGTGCGCTCGTGCTGACGGCGGCGATGAGCGTCGGGATCGCCGAGGCGACCCGCGACCTGTCCACCGAGCACGCCAAGGTACGGGTGCAGTTCGGCCGGCCCATCGGGGTCAACCAGGCGATCAAGCACGCCTGCGCGGACATGGCGGTGCGGGCCGAGGCCGCGCTGTCGCAGGTGCTGTTCGCGGCGATCTGCGTCCAGGACGGGCGGGCCGACGCCGAGTTCCAGGCGCTGGCCGCCAAGAGCGTCGCCGGCCGCTACGCCGTCGAGAACGCCTCCGCCACCATCCAGGTGCACGGCGGCATGGGCTACACCTTCGAGCACGACTCGCACCTGTTCCTGAAGCGGGCGCACGTCCTGGAGCACCTGCTCGGCGAGCCCGCCGACCATCTCGCGCGCCTGGTCGCCCAGCCGGCGGCGCAGTAGCCGGCCCCTGCCGGCACCCGATCGGAGGACACATGACTCGACCGCCGTCCCGCCCGACCCTCCTGCGCCCCTGTCTGCCCGCGGGGGCCGGGCGATGAGCCGACGGGTCGCCATCGCCGGGGTCGCCTTGTCGGACGTGGGCCGCACCGACGGCTCCACCCCGTACGCGCTGATCGCCCAGGCCAGCCGCCGCGCGCTCGCGGACGCCGGGCTCGGGCCGGGTGACGTCGACGGGCTCGCGTCGACCTCGCTCGGGACGCTGGCGCCGATCGACGTCGCCGAGTATCTGGGCCTGCGCCCCCGCTGGATCGACTCCACCACCGTCGGCGGGGCGTCGTGGGAGGTCATGGCCGCCCACGCCGCCGATGCGATCTCCGCCGGGCATGCGGACGTGGTGCTGCTCACCTATGGCTCGACGGCCCGTTCCGACCTGCGTAAGCGGTTGCGCACGGCGAGCCTGAACTGGGGCAGCCGCGGCCCGCAGTCGTGGGAGGCCCCCTACGGCCACACCCTGATCTCCAAGTACGCCATGGCCGCCCGTCGGCACATGCACGAGTTCGGCACGACGATCGAGCAGCTCGCCGAGATCGCGGTCTCCGCCCGCTACAACGCCGGCCCGAACCCGGAGGCGTACTACCGCGACCCGATCACGATCGACGATGTGCTGTCCGGGTCGATGATCGCTGACCCGTTCACCAAGCTGCACTGCTGTATCCGCTCGGACGGCGGCGCCGCGGCGGTGCTCGTCGCCGAGGACCGCATCGCCGACCTGCCGCGTCCGCCGGTGTGGGTCCTCGGCACGGGCGAGTGCGTGACGCACGTGTCGACCAGCCAGTGGGAGGACGTGACCACCGGTCCCGCGGCCGTCTCCGGGCCGCTGGCGTTCTCCCGGGCCGGGGTGAGCCCGGAGGACATCGACGTCTGTGAGCTCTACGACGCGTTCACGTACATGCTGATGGTCACCCTGGAGGACCTCGGCTTCTGCAAGAAGGGCGAGGGCGGCCCGTTCGTCGCGGACGGGCGGCTGCGCCTTGGCGGGGCACTGCCGACCAACACCGACGGTGGTGGCCTGTCGGCGTGCCATCCCGGGCAGCGCGGCCTGTTCCTCATCGTCGAGGCGGTGCGCCAGCTACGCGGCGAGGCCGAGGGCCGGCAGGTGCCGGACGCCCGGCTGGCCTGCGTCAGCGGCACCGGCGGCTGGCTCTGCTCGTCGGGGACCGTCATCCTCGGGCGGGACTAGCCCGGCGTGGGCGGCTCCCCGCCGCTGGGCGCACCCGACTCGTACGCGACGGTCGGGGTGGCGCTGGACGCCGCCGCCGAGCGGTTCGGTGAGCGGGAGGCCTACGTCGGGCCCGACGGGCGGATCAGCTTCGCCGCATGGGCGGCGGCCGCCGACGCACTGGCCGGGGCGCTCGCCGCGCGGGGGATCGGCCCGGGGGACGTCGTCGCGCTGATGCTGCCCTCGTCGATCGACTACGCCATCTGCTACGCGGCGGCGGCCCGGCTGGGAGCGGTCACCACCGGGCTGAACACGCGCCTGGGTTCCCGGGAGGTGACGGGGATCCTCGACCGGTGCCGGCCCGCGCTGGTGATCGTCGACAGGGACGCGGGCCTGCCGGCGGTGCCGGCGGGGCTGCCCGTGCTGGCGCGGTCCGAGCTCGCGGCGCTGCGGCGCCACCCCGGGCTCGGCCGCGACCGCCCGGCCGTGGCGCCGGCGGACCCGGTGGTGATCATCTGGACGTCCGGGACGACCGGGCTGCCCAAGGGGGCCTGGTTCGACCACCGCAACCTCGCCGCCGCCGTCGCCTCCGCGGGGGTGATGAGCCGGCCGTTCGACCGCCGGCTCGTCGCGACGCCCTTCGCGCACGCCGGGTACATGGCGAAGATCGTCGACCAGCTCGCCTGGGGCACCACCATGGTGATCAGCCCGGTGCCCTGGTCGGCAGCGGGGATGGCGGACATCCTGCGTGACGAGCGGATCACCGTCGCCGGCGCCGTGCCCACCCAGTGGGCCAAGCTGCTGGAGCTGCCCGACGCCGAGCGGACCGTGCGCGCGGTCGCGACGCTGCGTCTGGGGCTCGCCGCGACCGCGCCCGCCGCGCCCGAGCTGGTGGAGCGGGTCGTCACCCGGCTGGGGGTGCCCCTCGTCGTCCGCTACGCCATGACCGAGTCGCCGAGCATCTGCGGCACCGAGCCGGACGACCCGCCGGACGTGCAGTTTCGCACGGTGGGCCGGCCCCAGACCGGTATCGAGATCGCGCTGCGCGACGACGCCGGGCGCGACGTCGCGACCGGCGAGGTCGGCCGGGTCTGGGTCCGCGGCGACACGGTGATGCGCGGCTACTGGAACGACGCCGACCAGACCGCGGCGGTGCTGCGCGGCGACGGCTGGCTCATCAGCGGCGACTTCGGGGCGCTCGACGCCGACGGCAACCTGCGGCTGCGCGGGCGGGCCAGCGACCTCTACATCCGCGGCGGGTACAACGTGTACCCGCTGGAGGTGGAGAACGTGCTGGCGGAGCATCCCCGAGTGCGGCGCGCGGCGGTCATCGGCGCGCCGGCCCCGGTGATCGGCGAGATCGGGGTCGCCTTCGTCGAGCCGGCCGACCCCGCGAGCCCGCCGGATCTTGCCGAGCTGCGGGCCTGGGTGCGGGGACGGCTGGCCGACTACAAGGCGCCGGACCGCCTCGAGGTCGTCGAGGCGCTGCCGCTGACCAGCATGCTCAAGGTGGACACCGCCGCCCTGCGCACGCTGGCCGCGGGCTGAGCTGGGCGCACTCAGCCGCCGAGGCGCAGGCCGGGGGCGCGGGTGCGGAAGATGTCGGTGGCGAACAGGGGGCCGAGCTTGGTGGCGTCCCAGCGCTTGCCGCCGTTGTTCACCACGGCCTGCTCGTGCCAGCCGCCCATGAGCTGGATGCGCTCGCCGATGGCCTTGATGACCTGGCCGCTGACGTGGCCGGCCTCGTCGCTGGCGAGCCAGGCGACGACCGGGCTGCACAGCGACGGGTCCTTGGGGTCGAACTCGTCCTCGGGCCGCTCGTCGGGCTCCAGCGGCTTCGCCTGGCCGGGCATGGTGCCCGACAGCCGGGTCAGGCCGCCCGGGCCGATCGCGTTCACGGTCACGCCGATGCTCGCCAGCTCCAGCGACAGCGTCAGGGTCAGCCCGACGATGCCGGCCTTCGCCGCGCTGTAGTTCGTCTGGCCGAAGTGGCCGGACAGGCCCGCGCCGGAGGTCGTGTTGATGATCCGGCCGTAGACCTTGCCGCTGTCGGCGGCCTTGGCCGCGGCCCGCCAGCGCTTCGCGACCGCCCGGCTGACCAGCCAGGTGCCGCGTAGGTGCACCCGCAGGACCAGGTCGAAGTCGGCCGTGCTCATGTTCCACACGGCCTTGTCGCGCACGATGCCGGCGTTGTTGACGACGATGTCGAGGCGGCCGAACTCGTCGAAGGCCCGGGCGACGCTGGCCTCGACCTGCTCCTCGTCNCCGACGTCCCCGAAGTCCGCCACGGCGGTGCCGCCGCGCTTTTCGATGATCTTCACGACCTCCTCGGCATCACGGCCGCGGCCCTCGCCGCTGACCGTGCTGCCGAGGTCGTTGACGATGACGGTCGCGCCGTGCTTGGCGAGTTCGAGCGCGTGGCCACGGCCGATGCCGTGGCCGGCGCCGGTCACCAGTGCGATCTTGCCGTCGAGCAGGCCTGCCATACGAACTCCCTGGGTGGGTAGCTGGAACGGGTGTGTCGCGGGAACGGGGCGAGCTCAGCCGCCGGCGGCCGGGTCGGCGGGGCGGAAGACCGGCGCGGTGATCTCGTCGGTCAGCTCGCGGTAGGCGACCGTCAGCGGCATGCCGATGTGCAGGTCCGCCGGGTCGGCGTCGATGATGTTCGTCATCACCCGCGGCCCTTCCACCAGGTCGACCAGGGCCGCCACGTAGGGGATCCGCTCGGCGAACGGGTGCAGGTCGTTCACGAACACCGTCGAGTAGGTGTAGAGGGTCGCCTGCCCGCTGGCGTCCTCCCAGGACACGTCCTCGCTCCAGCAGAACGGGCAGAACGGGCGGGGGTAGTGGTGCGCCCGCCCACAGGACGCGCAGCGGGCGATCAGGAAGCGGCCCTGGCGGGCGGCGTCCCAGAAGGGCCGGTTCTCGTCCTCGATGGTCGGCAGGTCGACCCGGGGTGCGCCGGTCGCCATGGGTGTCCTCCTCGGATCAGTGGCCGCGGTTCGCGTGGCCGCGGATCAGTAGCCGCGGTACTCGGGGGAGCGGCGCTGGACGAACGCGGTCACGCCCTCGGTCGAGTCGTGGGCGTGCGACNGCAGCTCCTGGGCCATGCCCTCGGCCAGGAAGGCGGCGGCCCGGTCGACATCCGGGGACTCGTTGAACAGCCGCTTGGTCAGCGCGATGGCGCTCGTCGCGGCGCCGGCGAGGCGCTCGGCGAACCCGGCGGCGGTGGCGGCGAGCTCCTCGGCGGGCACGACCCGGTTGACCAGGCCGAGGGTGAGTGCCTCGCTCGCGGGCAGCTTCTCGCCGAAGAACGCCAGCTCCTTGGCCTTCTGCATGCCGATGCGCCGCGGCAGCAGGTAGGCGCCACCGGCGTCGACGACCAGGCCGCGCAGCACGAACGACTCGACGAAGACCGCGTTCTCCGCGGCCACGACGAGGTCGCTGGCGTACGCCAGGTGCGCGCCGAGGCCGGCCGCCGGCCCCTGGACGACGGCGATGACCGGCTTGCCGCAGTCGAGGACCGAGGACACCAGCCGCTGCGCACCGGTCATGATGCGCCGCATGGCGTCGGTGACCCGCTTCTCGGCGCCCTGCGCCCGGCTCGCCGCGATCCCGGTGACGTCGGCGCCGGAGCAGAAGTGCCGCCCGTTCGAGGCGAGCACCACCACCCGGACCTCGGGGTCGGCGTCGGCCTGGGCGAGCAGATCGATGATGACGTCGCGCATCGCCGGCTGGATCGCGTTCGCGGCCTCCGGCCGGTTCAGGGTGATCGTCGCGATCCCCCCCTCGACCGTGTGCAGCACGGTGGTCCCGAGCGGGCCCGCCGGGGCGGACACGCCCTGGACAGACGCGGCGGGGCCGGACACGCCCTGACCTGACGCGGCGGGGCCTGACGCGGCGGGGACGGTGGCGGCGCTGCCCGGCGCGCTCATCGGACCTGCCGCCGCGGTGCGGCGGGTGCTGATGGCATGGATGGCTCCTGTTCGTCGGTGCTCAGCAGGGATCCCGCCCCGCCGTGCCCGCTTGCGGACCCGTCGGCGACGGGTCCGGCACTCCCTGATCGGGCGATCCCGGCTTGGGTGATCCTTGATCTGACAGTGATGTCCACTGTCCCCTCGTGGCGTGCTCCCCGGTGGCGTGTGCCCCGGTGGGTGGCGACCGGCACGCTCAGCCCTCGCCGGCGGCGGCGTCGCCGTTGGCGCTGAAGCCGCCGTCGGCCGTCACCGTCGCACCGGTGACGAAGGCGGCCTCGTCGGAGGCGAGCCACGCGGCCGTGTACGCGATGTCCATCGGGTTGCCGATGCGGGTGAGCCGTCCGCCGCCGGTGAGCGCCCCGGAGTCACCCGGCGAGCTCACGACCCGCCCGACGACGATGGTGTTGGAGCGGATGCCGTCGGCGGCGCCCTCGACGGCCAGCGTACGGCTCAGGGCGTTGACGCCGCCCTTGGCCGCGGCATAGGCGCCGAACCCGGTGAACCCGGCGATGGACTGGCCCGAGGAGACGTTCACGATCGCCGCCCCGTCGGCCTCGCGCAGGTACGGCCAGGCGTACTTCGACGCCCAGAACACGTTGCCCGTCAGGGTGCCCAGCAGGATGTGGTTCCACTCCTCGGTCGTGTAGTCGGCGATCTTCTTGATCGTCGAGGCGACGGCGTCGGTCGGGGCGGCGTTGTTCACCAGCGTGCTCAGCGCGCCGAAGCGCGCGGCCACCGCGTCGATCGTGGCGTGCACGCTGGTCTCGTCGGTGACGTCGAGGGGGAAGAACTCCGCCTCGCCGCCGGCGGCGCGGATGCGCGCGACGACCTTCTCACCCTTGGCGACGGTGCGGCCGGTCACGGCCACGCGCGCCCCCTCGGCGGCGAACAGTTCCGCCATGGAGCGGCCGATGCCGCGGGTCGATCCGGACACGAGCACGGTCTTGCCCGCGAGGCGGGTACCCATCGTTGTGGCTTCCTTCCCTGACCTCGCCGTCGGGCTCCCCGCGGCCGCGGGGTCCGGCGGCGGGCCGCGGGGACAGGACGAGATCGGGCGGCCCGGGCGGCGGGCCGCGCTTCCCGCCGTCGGGCGGGCGTCTCGGCAGCGGCCCGCGGCGCCGACACTTGTGACGTGGCTGTCAGAACAGCATAGTGGGTATGGCTGCCCATCCGCCTCCGGAAGCACCCGCGCCGGGCGGCGGCTGGTGCGCAGGGGCCGCGCAGGCGGCCCGAAGCCACGCCGGAGGTGACGCGCACCGGTGCCGTGGCGGCCTGCACCCCCCGACCCCCGTCGGGCGACCCGTGTCAGAACAGCCTGCATCCGCGCGCCCGTCGCCGCCGGTTCCCGCCCGGCGGCGGGCGGACCGGGGGACTGCCCGGTTCCCGGCGGATGACGACCCGTGGGACTGCCCGGTTCCCTGCGAGCGACGACCCGTGGGACCGCCAGGTCCCCGGCAGATGACGAGTGAGCCTGCGGGACCGCCCGGTCCCCGGCAGGCAACGACGGAAGGTGTCCATGCGCCTGAACCTGATGTTCCCGATGCGCGCGGTGAAGCACTACGACCGCTGGATCGGGGACGGAGACCTGGCCGAGGTCGGCCGGCTGGTGGAGGAGGCCGGGTTCGACGCGGTCTCGATGAGCGAGCATCCGATCCCCGACGACGCCTGGCTCGGCAATGGCGGGCACCACGCGTTCGACCCGTTCGTCTCGCTGAGCTTCCTGGCCGCGGCGACGACCCGGCTGCGGGTGATGACCTACGTCGCGGTCGCCGGCTACCGCAGCCCGTACCTGCTGGCGAAGTCCGCGGCGAGCCTGGACCGGCTCAGCGGCGGGCGACTCACCCTGGGCGTCGCCGCGGGCTACCTGAAGACCGAGTTCGCCGCGCTCGGCGCCGACTTCGCCCAGCGCGGGCGCCTGCTGGACGCGGCCATCCCGGCGATGCGGGCCGTGTGGACGGGCCGCAGCGTCGACCGGGACGACCCGACGTTCCCGCTGCACGGGCACACCTCGCTGCCCGGCCCGGCGCAGGCCGGCGGCCCGCCGATCTGGATCGGCGGCAACAGCAACGCGGCGCGGCGGCGCGCGGTCACCCTTGCCGACGGCTGGATGCCGATGGGGCAGTCCGTCGCCGTCGCGAAGATCACCAAGACGCCGCCGATGGAGGACGTGGCGGCCCTGGCCGAGGCCGTGCGCGGGGTGCAGGACCGGCGCGCCGAGGCCGGGGCGGCCCCGCTGGACGTGTCGTTCGTGCCCTACGAGGCCGAGCTCCTGCCGGACGTCGACGCCTTCACCCGCGCGGTCGCGGCGTCCTACCGGGCGTACGAGGATGCCGGCGTCACGTGGATCACCATCGAGCCGACCAGCCGCAGCCTGGCCGCCTTCCGAGAGGACATCGAGCGGATCGGCACCGCCCTCGCCGCCCTGGTCCGCTAGCCTCGCCGCCGGCCCGCGATGGTCGACAGCCGCCCGCGGGTGACGGACGGCGGCCGAGGGCGGGTCCGGCCCGCGGGGCGAGGGGATCGCCGTCCGTACGATGGAGGCCTGGCCATGGTGACGAACGGTGCGACGCCGGCATCACGGCCAGGCCGGCGGCGCCGGTGGGTGGCTGCCGGGGTCCGACGAAGGGGATTCGAGACGGTGGAGGTCCGCGTGCCGGTGCGTGCGGGGTCCGGCCCCGGGGCGGCGGCGTGACACCTCCGGTGGACGCGGGCGGCAACAGCCGGATCCGCCCGGTGGAGGTGGCAGCCGGAAATGATCGGGTCCGCCCGGTGGACGAGACGGCCGGGAACGGTCGGGTCCCCCCGGTCGACCCGGCCGGGAACGGGCGGTTGTCCGCGACCCTGGCGATGCGGCGCCGCGCGATGGCGGCGGACCTCATCGAGCAGGCCGCGCTGGAGCTGTTCACCACCCGGCCGATGGACGAGGTCACCGTCGAGCAGATCGCGGCCGCCGCCGGGGTGTCGGTGCGCAGCTTCTACCGGTACTACCCGGGCAAGGAGATGATCCTCACCGCGCTGCCGGTCCGCCTCGCGACGGCGATCGCCGAGGAGACCGCCCGCCGCCCGCCGGCGGAGGCGCCGTTCGCGGCGCTGCGTAACGCCGTCGACGCGCTGACCGGGGAGACCAACGACTACCTGCGCCGTTGGCAGCGCGCCATGGCCCACAGCTACGGCAACGAGCGGGTGCAGCAGCTCGTCGTCACCGTCACCAGTCCGATGCTCACCGAGGCCCTCGCCGGGCGGGCGGGGCTCGCCACGGACGATCTGTGGCCGGAGCTGGCCGGGATCAGCGCTGCCACCGCGCTCGTCGTCGGTGCCCGCCGCTGGGCGGCGCGCCGGGGGAGCCTGCGGGCGCACCTGATGGAGGCGCTCGACCTGCTCGGCGGCGGACTGGGCCCCGGACCGGCCCCGGACGTCACCGGGACGCCCGGTCGCGGCTAGAAAGCGGAGCCTGGCGGCCGGCCTGTGCCCCCCGGGACGACGAATCCCCGCGTACCGGACGCCTCGACGGCCGTACGCGGGGATCGCGTCCGCGCCCGGGCGCGGGAAGTCGTGTCAGGCGGGCGCGAGGGCCTGCTCCAGCTCCTTGATGTCGTAGTAGTCGCGGATGACGGAGATCAGGCCGTCGGCGTCGAACGTGAACACCCCGCACCAGTGCAGGACGACGGACCGTCCGCCCATGGTGAGGCTGTCGAGCCGTTCGGTGAAGACCACGGAGTCGGTCGAGGCCACCGTGACCAGCTCGTACTGGAACGCCGAGTAGAGGGCAGCCTGACGGTCGAACTCCGCGCGGATGGCCGGACGTCCGACGACCGCCGGCTGCCACGCGCTCACGTGGTAGCGGGCGGTCGTGGCGACGAGGGCGGCCGCCGCGTCGTAGTCCCGTTCGACCAGCCGGTCGAGGAACTGGCGGACCAGAAGCTCGTGCTTGTCGCTCACTCACACTCCCGTGATGGGGTCGATGGGGGCGGTGGCCCGGCGGCGAGGCCGGGCCCGGGGCGTCAGGACTTCGCCTGCTCGCGGTACTTGCGCGCGCTTTCGAGCTGAGGGTGGTGGTTGCGGTCGTACTGCTCGATCCACTCCTTGGGCAGGGCGCCCCACGCCGGGCCGACGCGCAGCCGCTCGCCGTCGTGAAGCTGTTCCGCGGCGACGACGTCGGCGACGAACAGTGTGCTCTCGTCGATGTCGAGGGAGTGCACGACCCGTCCCTCGACGTAGCTGAGCGCGTCGAGCAGGATCGGGGTGCCGGTGACGCCCGGCTTCGTCCGGAACTGGCTGATCTTGTCCCCGTCGCGGCCGGAGCTTCCGCCCAGGCCCATGAGGATGTCGAGGGAGATCGCGAACTGCTCCTCCGGAGTCGCCGCCAGCAGGTGCATGGCGAAGACGCCGGACTCGAGGACCAGGTCGTGGGTCAGGTTGTACTTCGTGAGGCTGATCGTCACGCGCGGCGCCTCGGGCACGATGCTCGCGGCGCCGGCCGACAGCGACATCAGGCCGTTCGCCCGGCCGTTCAGAATGGTGGTGACCGCCACGGGGAACGGCCGCAGCCCGTTCAGTGTCGAAGCGGCTGCCTTCAGGTCCAACGTCATCGGGACTCCTCGCGTGAAGCCGGCACGGGGGCCGGACGGACATGGCTGCCGCAGGGACCGTCATCCGGTTGCCCGCCGGCCGCTCCAGGCGGAACGTCGTGAACGGCGGCCGCGCCGCCCCGTCCGGCAACGGGGGCGGCGTGACCTGCCATACGTGGCACGTTATGCCACATCTGGCATGATCTGCAAGGGGTCGGTGTCCGTGTCTGACGGCTCGTACATGTGGTTCGGCGCGAGCCGGATGGGCGCGAGTCTGGTCGGGGGCGGCTGTCGACCGTCCGGAGCGGCCGGCGAACCGGGCGGAAATGTATCGTGCGTCTGACGAACACGTCACGGCCGTGGGTGGCCGGCGCGCCAGGTCCGAGGGAGTGATGAGGTGTCGGGACACCCGACGGGGCAGCACGACGAGGGGCGGATCACGGGCAGCGCCGACGGCGGCCCCGCGGGTCCGGGGGACAGCGGCCCCGCGGGTCCGGAGGACGGCGGCCCCGCGGGGCCGGGGGACGACGGGCCGGGCGGGGGCGCGGGTCGCTGCCGGGCGATCCTGTCGGTGCCCGCGACGGAGGAGAAGCGGATCCTGCGCGCCTTCGACCGGGGCGCCGACGAGCTCGTCTTCGATCTCGAGGACGCGGTGGCGCCGCAGCGCAAGGACGACGCCCGCGCGCTGCTGGCCGGTGTGCTCGCCGAGCTCCTCGCGAGGCCCCGGGCGGGCGGGGCCGGGGTGTCCGTGCGGGTGAACGCGATCCGGTCGCCGTGGTGCCATCTCGACATCGCGGCCTGCGTGGCGGCCGGCGACGGGCCGCTGTCTCTCGTCATCCCCAAGGTGTCGGACGCGGGCGATCTCGCCTTCGTCGAGCGGCTGCTCGACGGGATCATCGCGGCCACGGGGCGCACGGCACCCGTGCGGGTGCAGGCGCTGATCGAGAACGCCGAGGGCCTGTCCCGGGTGGCGGAGATCGCCGCGCACGGCGGCCGGCTGGAGGGCCTGATCCTCGGGTACGCCGACCTCGGCGCGTCGCTGGGCCGGGCCTCGAGCACACCGCCGCAGCGCTGGCTGTACGTCCAGGACCAGGTGCTCACCGCCGCGCGCGCCCACGGCCTGCGGGCCATCGACGGGCCCTACCTCGGCACCGCGGACGACGCCGGGCTGCGCGCGGCCGCCGAGCATGCCCGCGAGCTGGGCTACGACGGCAAGTGGGTCATCCACCCGGCGCAGATCGGCACCGTACGGGAGACGTTCACCGCCGGGCCCGAGGAGGTCGCCCGCGCCCGGGCGGTGCTCGCGGCGCTGGCGGACGCGCATCGTCGCGGCGCCGGCGCGGTCGGTCTCGACGGCGAGATGATCGACGAGGCGCTGGCCGTCGCCGCCCGCCGCGTGCTCGCCCGTGCGCGGTAGTGGCTGCGCGGTAGTGGCTGCCTGCGCGGTGGTGGCTGCGCGGTAGTGCCGGCGGGGTGCGTCAGGCTGCGGCGTGGCCGATCGGTCGGCCGTTGAGCAGGCCCCGCTCGATGACGGTGCCCAGCAGTGCGGCGGCCTCGTCGGGGGTCTTCGGCGGGGCCATGTTGACGGCGGTGTCCGGCAGCCGTTCGAGCAGGCAGAAGAACACCAGGCCGGCCACGTCGAGGTCGAGGGGATAGGTCCGCTCCACCTGCTCGAGCAGGGCCGCGTAGTCGGCCCACATCTCGTGCCCCACCTGGCGGCGCACCACGTCCAGGCGCGGGTCCTGCGGCGCCGACTCGATCCAGGTCCGGGTGACCCCGACGTAGCGCAGGTGGAACGCGACGAAGTCGGCGAGCCAGCCGCGCAACCGGCCGAGACCCTCCGGGCCGAGCGTGATGCCGCGGATCTCGACGCCGAGGCGGGTGCTGACCGCCGACGCCTCGGCGCTCAGCGCCAGCAGCAGGTCCAGCTTCTCGTCGAAGTACTTGTAGAAGGTGCCGCGGGCCAGGCCGGCCGTCGCGACGATGTCGTCGACGAACGAGAGGTGGTAGCCGCGCTCGGCGAAGCACTGGATGCCGGCGTCGAGGATCTGCCGGACGGTCGCCGACGCCCGCGGGCTCAGGGACGCGAACCGCTCGGTCACCTCGGGCACCGGCGGGGACGGGACCGCGGCCAGCGGGGGGCGGCGCACCGGGCGGACAGCGTGCGCGGACCCGACCGGCTCGGCTCCGAGCTGCGCGAAGGCGCTGGCCGGGGTGTGCGGGAACAGGATGAGCTGGAGTACGACGGCGAGGTTGTCGACGAGCGCCTCGGCCGGCTGCCCGTCCCCGAATCCGCTGTGCCGGAAGTAGTTGAACCGGTTCACCAGGGTGGTGAGCGTCATCGCGGCGTCGACGGGATCGATGCCCTCGACCTGCGAGGAGACCAGGCGTTCGGCGATCCGGTCGTAGTACGACTCCAGAAAGCCGCTGATCATCGGCCGGACCGACGTCCGCGGCGAGTCGACGTTCGCCCACTGCACGAACATCGTGGCGTACTTGTCGTAGACCCAGGCCCACTCGCCGAGCCACCAGTGCAGGTTGTCGAAGCCGAGAGCGGTGGGCCCGAGTGGACCGATCCGGCGCACGACCCGCATGAGGGCGCCGCCGCACTCGTTGAGCAACTCGACGAAAATCGTCTCCTTGCTCTCGAAGTACTGGTAGAGGGTGGCGCGCGAGACACCGGCCGCGGTGGCGATCTCGTCGACCGACGTCCCGTGGAAGCCCTGCGACTCGAACAGGTCCAGCGCTGCCGTCACGATGCGCGCACGAGTGCGGGTGCCGCGCGCGCCGACCACGGGGCTGGTCGGACCGTAGCTGGCCCGTCGGAGGATCTCGTTCTCGGACATCTATGTCAGAGTATGCGATCCGCTCCGGTGTGGTAGTGGCACCTACCCGGCTGGGCGAGTCGGGCTCGCGACGACGACGGGCCACCGGAATGCCGGGTATCGAGGGCTGGCAGGGGACTTGCGTCGAGCCCGGCCGATCATCTCGATAGTGAAGTCTGTTGAGTTACAGGAATACATCGTGTCAGAAACTTGAAATATGGCGGACGGTCTCCGCTCCGCCGAGCCCGATCGGGTGCGGAGCGGGGGCGACGCGCGCCGGCCGCGCCGGTTCCCGCCGCCCCGGCCCCGGACCGGCGAGGATGCGACCCGGCGCCGAGGGGCACGGAGGGAGCGGGACCAGAATGAGGGCATGGACAACGAGGATGCTCGCATGAAGGCGATGAGTTTCGCGGAGACCGGCGGCCCCGAGGTCCTCCACCTGGTCGACGTGCCGCAGCCGCACGCGGGGCCGGGGCAGATCCGGATCGCGGTGCGGGCGGCCGGGGTGAACCCGGTCGACTGGAAGATCCGCAACGGCTCGACCCTGCGCACCATACCCGTGCCGCTGCCGCACATCCCGGGCCTGGAGGCCGCGGGTGTGGTCGACGAGGTCGGCGCCGGTGTCGAGGGTGTGTCGGTCGGTGACGAGGTGTTCGGTGCGGCGCAGAACGCCTCCGCCGAGTACGCCGTGCTCGACGAGTGGGCGCCGAAGCCGCCCCAGCTGACCTGGGCGCAGGCCGCCGGCCTGGCGATGGCCGTCGAGACCGCCGCGCGCGGCCTCGACCTGCTCGGCATCACCGCCGGCGAGGAGTCGGGGGCCGGCCTGGAGCTGGGGGCCGGTCAGGAGTCGGCGGCCGGGTCGGAGTCGGCCGGGACGACGCTGCTGGTCAACGGCGCGGCCGGCGGCGTCGGGCTCGCCGCCGTGCAGCTCGCGCAGGCGCGTGGGGCGCGGGTGATCGGCACCGCCAGCCGGGACAACCAGGAGTACCTGCGCTCGCTCGGCGCGGCGGCGACGGACTACGGCCCGGGTCTGGTCGACCGGGTCCGCTCGCTGGCCCCGGACGGGGTCGACGCCGCCCTCGCGGTGTCGGGCGCGGGTGCGCTGCCGGATCTGATCACGCTGACCGGCAGCCCGGACCGGGTGGTGTCCATCGGTGACGTCACCGCGGCGGAGCACGGCGTCCGGTTCACCACCGGGGCGGAGGGGCGGGCCTTCTACTCGCTGCGGGAGGCGGCGACGCTCGCGGCCGCGGGCCGGCTCACCATGCCGGTCGCCCGAGCCCTGCCGCTCGCCGAGCTCGGCGAGGCGCACCGGATCAGCGAGGCGGGCCACGTGCGCGGGAAGCTCGTCGTCGTCCTCGACTGAGCTCGGCGCCGGGCCGGTTCCGGCGCAGACCGCCCGGGGCGGGGCTGCGTCGCGAACGGCGGTAGGGTCGTAAACGGAGGATCCTCCAGTACTCCGAGATCTCCAGTTTCCGAGATCTCCCAGTACTCCAGTACTCCAGGACTCTCCAGTACTGCGTGGATCCTCCAGTACTCCTCCGCCCCACCCCGCGCGCCGCACGCGCCGGGACCGGTCCCATCCGACGGGAAGGACGGCCATGGAAATCGGGCTGCACGTCTCCGACTTCACCTGGTCCGGCGGGCCGCAGACCATCGCGCAGGACCTCACGCGCGTCGCGGTCGCGGCCGAGGACGCGGGCTTCGCGAAGCTCAGCGTCATGGACCACGTCTGGCAGATCGGCATGATCGGCCCGCCCGAGCACGACATGCTCGAGGCGTACACGACGCTCGGCTACCTGGNCGCGCGCACGACCCGCATCGAGCTGCTCGCCTGGGTGACCGCGGTCGTCTACCGGGAGCCCGGCCTGCTCGCGAAGCTCGTGACCACGCTGGACGTGCTGTCCGAGGGTCGGGCCTGGCTCGGCATCGGCGCCGCCTGGAACGAGCCGGAGGCGCGCGGTCTCGGCCTGCCGTTCCCCCCGACCGCCGAGCGTTTCGAGCGTCTCGAGGAGGCGCTGGAGATCATTCTGCAGATGTGGAGCGGCAAGGACGCCCCTTACAGCGGCCGGCACTACCAGCTCGAGCGCACCCTCAACGTGCCGGCGCCGCTGCGCCGGCCGCACCCGCCGATCCTCATCGGCGGCAGCGGCGAGAAGAAGACCCTGCGCCTGGTCGCGCGCTACGCACAGGCCTGCAACCTGTTCGCCGGTCCCGACGTCGAGCACAAGCTCGACGTGCTGCGCGCGCACTGCCAGGACGTCGGGCGCGACTACGACGAGATCGAGAAGACGGTGATCGGCCCGCTCGACCCCGGGCCCGGCGGTGAGAAGATCGACGCCCTGCTCGCGGAGATCCAGCGGCTGGCCGGGCTTGGCGTCACCCACTACCACGGATCGGTGCCGGACGTGGACACGCTGCGTCCGCTGGAGCTGCTCGGCGAGCGCCTCATCCCGGCGGCCGCCGGGCTCTGAGCCCAGGCGGTCAGGCGTCGAGGCGGTCAGGCGTCGAGGCGGGCGCGGGCGTCGTCGAGCGCGGCGCGGGCGCCCGCCCACGTCTGGCCGATGATGTCGGCGACCGCCTCGACCCGCCCGATCCGGCCGGCCACCTGGCCCGTGTTTGCCATGCTGGCGGCCAGGTCGCCGGTGAAGTAGAGCGTCGGGATGCCGTCGAGGCCCACGTCGGAGCGGCCCGCGGCCAGGGCCCGCTCGGCGGTGGGGGTGCGCAGAACCCGCATGGTCGGCAGCCCCCGCACCGACAGCATCACGGTGGCGGTCTCGTCCGCGCCGACGACCGCGTTCTTGAGGTTGTCGTGGATCGGCGACTCCGCGGACGTCAGCATCCGCGTGCCCATCTGCACGCCCTGGGCGCCGAGGACGAGCGCCGCGGCCATCGACGGCCCGTCGCAGATCCCCCCGGCGGCGATGATCGGCAGGTCGACCCGGGAGGCGACCAGGGGCAGCAGGACGAGCGTCGACGCGGCCTGGGGGTTCTTGAACCCGCCGCCCTCGACGCCCTCGACGATCACCCCGTCGACGCCCGCGTCCGCGGCCTTGAGCGCGTTGCGCAGGCTGCCGACGACGTGGAACACGGTCATCCCGGCGTCCCGCAGCCGCCCGGTCATCACCCTGGGGTCGCCGGCGGAGGTGATCACGGTGCGGATGCCGGCGTCGGCGAGCACGTCGACGGTGGACGGGTCGTTGCGCGCGGCCAGCGCGATGTTGGCCGCGACCGGCGCGTCGGTGAGGTCGCGGACCCGCTTGAGGTCCTCGCGGCCCTGCGGCGAGGTCGTCTCGATGACGCCGAGCGCGCCGGCGTTCGACACGGCCGCGGCGAGCTGGGCCCCGGCGATGTAGGTCATCGGCGCCTGGACGATGGGGATCCGCACGCCGAGCAGCGCGGCGAGCCCCGCGGGGGAGCGGATCGGGGTGGTTGGTTCTCCGTCGACGGGCATGAGGCGACTCCCGGGGCGCGCAGGGCTGCCGAAATGGGCCAGATCGCAAATAGGTCGAATGGTAGGCCTGCGGGTTCCCACGCTCGACCGGTTGCCCGGGGTGGAGGCGGGGCGATCCGGGGTACTGATCGAGACATGTTCAGGTGGTTGCAGCGGGTGTCCGGTCGGGGCCGTGGCCGGGCGGCGGACAGCTCGGCATGGAATCCGACCGGCTGGTGGTGGTGCCTCGATCACGGGCGGGCGGAGAACCCGCCGGACGCGCCGGGACATCGTCGCCTCGGTCCCTACGACAGCGCCGAGCAGGCCGCCCACTGGCGGCAGCGGTTGGACGAGCGCAACGAGGCCTGGGACGAGTCCGACCGCCGCTGGACCGCCGGCCGCTGACCCGACCCGCCCGCTGACCCGACCCGACGGGGCCGGCGGGTCAGGTCGGGCCGGCCCGGGGGCCGTCGACCTCGGCGGAGCCGGCGAGGCGCAGCTTGCGGGCGGCCCGCTCGTAGAAGGTTGTCCGGCCGAGGCGGACGACCCCCGCCGCGCCGGGCCGCGGGTGCAGTTCGACCGTCGCGCCGGCCTCCAGGTAGTCGTGCACCCGGCCGTCGACCTCGACGGCGAGGCGGGCGCTGCCGGGCAGCACGTCGAGGGCGAGGGCGTCCCGCACGGACAGCACCACCCCACGGTTGAACGCCGAGTGCGGCGCGGCCGGGGTGACCAGCAGCGCCTCCACGGACGGGCTGACGATCGGCCCGCCGGCCGAGAAGCTGTATGCCGTCGAGCCCGCCGGGGTCGACACGACGACGGCGTCGGCGGCATAGCGGACGAAGGGCCGGCCGTCGACCCGCAGCGCCACCGCCGCGCTGCCGCCGTACCCCGGCACCCGGACGACGGCGACATCGTTGAAGGCGCTCACGGTCGCCGCGCCGATCCGTGCGTCGACGGCGAGGCGCGGCTCCACCGTGTACTCGCCGCGGTCGATCGCCGACAGCGCCGCCGCCAGCTCCGGCACGTCGACCTCCGCGAGGAAGCCGAGCCGGCCCAGGTTCACCCCGAGCACGGGGGCCGTCCGCCCGTCGGCCAACCGCATCGCGCGCAGCATCGTCCCGTCCCCGCCGAGGCTGACCAGCAGGTCGCTACGCTCGGCCAACTCCTCGGCGGGCACCGCCACCGCGGTGCACCGAAGCCGCTCGATCTCGCCGTCGATGCCGAGCACGGTCACGTCCCGCTCCGCGGCCCAGTCGAGGACCGCCCCGACGGCCTCGGCCGAGTCCCGCCGCGGATGCAGCACCATCCCCACCGCCCGCACGACCCTCCCGCCCTCCACCCCACACTCGCCGTCCGACCCGTCCGACCCGTCCGACCCGTCCGACCCGTCGGTCTGCCGGTCTGCCGTCCCGTGCCCAACCGGTCGTGCCCAACGTCGTTCTGCTCACCCACAGTGTTCCGCTGGTTGTGCTCTCAGGGGGCGTCGGGCGCGTCCTCGGGCCGCCAGGGGCGTGGCTCGGCGGGGNGGGCGGGGNGCTCGTCGACCAGGGTCAGCCCGAACCAGCCGACGTCATGCCAGGCGCCGAGCTTGTGTCCCGCGTGAGGAAACACCCCGATGGGCCGGAAACCCACCGCGGTGTGCAGCGCGACGCTCGCCGCGTTCGGAAGCGTGATGCACGCGTACAGGTTGAGGTAGCCCAGCGTTCGCACCTGCGCGATCAGCTCGTCGTACAGGCGGCGGCCGAGCCCGCGCCGGTGGTGCGCGGCGGCCAGGTAGACCGACGTGTCCACCGACCAGCGGTAGGACGCCCGCGTGCGGTGCGCGCTGGCGTAGGCGTAACCGACGATCTCCCCGTCGGCCTCGGCGACCAGCCACGGCCGGCGGGGAGAGGCGAGCATCCGCGCTTGGAGGTCCGCCCGCGTCGGGAGCTCCTCCTCGAAGGTCGCCGGCGATCCGGCGACGAACGGTGCGTAGACCGCCCGGATGCCCGCCGCGTCGGACGGGTGCGCTGCCCTGATGGTGACCATGTCCGCGGATCATCCCCCGCGCCGACGTCCGGCGGGGACAGCGCCGGCGCCGGTCACGGGGCCGTAACAGAGCTGCGGACCGCCAGCATCCCTGCGTGGTCGGTCGGGCACGGGATCGAGCCGAGGGCTGGGCACGGTTTGAGTCCGAAATGCCGTGCTCATCCCTCGGCATGGTCTGACCGCCGGGTGACAGCGACGGCGGGCGCCTCCCCGTGGACGATCAACGCAGGGAGATGCAGGAGGTTGGTGGCGGTCGCGAGCGACGACGACCGTCATCAACCTCCAGCAATTCCTGGCCCCGCGCGCAGCGGGCTCGGCGCGGCGGCGCGGGCGGCTGGCGCGTCCGTGGATGGCAGTAGCTCGGTGAGCAGCTCGCGCAGGACCGTCAGGCCGTCCTCGCTGAGCACCGACTCCGGATGGAACTGCACCCCGGCGAACGCCGCCCCGCGCAGCGCGTGCACCGATCCGTCGGCACGGTCGAGGGCCAACCGGACCGGCCCATGAGCGGTGGCGAGCTCGCCGGTGCCGGCGATCGCGGTGAAGGTCGAGTAGAACCCGACCCGCCGCGGCCGGCCGAACAGGTCGATGGTGCGCGCGAGCCCCTGGTACGGGGCGTCGCGCCGGTGCAGCCGCAGCCCGAGCAGCCCGGCGAGCAACTGGTGGCCGAGGCAGACGCCGAGCAGCGGCCGCCGCGCCGCGAGCCGATCCGCGATCACCCGCCGCATGGTCGCCATCTTCGCGTCGGATGCGTCGTTGGGGTCGCCGGGTCCAGGCCCGGCCACCACCAGGTCGAACCCGGTGCCGACGGGGTCGTTACCGTCCGCACCGTGGTCGGGGTTGGGCGCCGGGTGCCCCGCCTCCGGGTGCCCTGCCTCCGGGTGCTTTGCCGCCTGCTGCCCTGCCGCCTGCTGCCACGGCCGGAGGGTGACCGCGAGGCCGAGCTCGCGCAGCAGGTGGGCGAGCATGCCGGTGAAACTGTCCTCGGCGTCGACGATCAGGGCGCTGCGGCCGGTCAGCGCGGGCACCGCGGCCGCCTCCGGCTCGCGCCGCCGGAGCCAGAAGGGGGCGAGGTGCGTGTTGCGGGCGGCGAGCGCCCCCGCTATCCGCGGATCTGCCGCAAGCGGTACGTGCGGACGGCCCGGCGCGGGCAGGCCGAGGCCTCGCCGCGAGTCGGGAGCACGGTCGGCCCGGGGCTCGTCGTCGCGCTCGGCGGACTCGCCGCTGGTGGCGTCGCCCTCGGCGGTGGAGGTGCCGGTGGGGAGGGTGCCGGCGGTGGAGGTGCCGGTGGGGAGGGTGCCGGCGGTGGAGGTGCCGGTGGGGAGGGTGCCGGCGGTGGAGGTGCCGGTGGGGAGGGGGCTGGTGGGCAGGGGGCCGGCCGGCGGGTGCAGGCCGAGGGCGGCGAGTACGCCGGCGGCCTTGGTGTAGGTCTCGGCGACCTCGCCGGCGGCGGTGGAGTGGCGGACCAGCGTCGCTCCGACGGGCACCCGCAGCCGACCGTCGGGGGTGATCTCGGCGGTGCGGATGAGGATCGGGGCGTCGAGCGTCTGGCGGCCGGCCTCGTCGCGTCCGAGCAGGGCGCACACCCCGCCGTAGTAGCGCCGTCCCCGGCGTTCGTGGCGGGCGATGACCCGCAGGGCGTTGTCCAGCGGGCTGCCGGTGACGGTCGGGGCGAACATCGTCTCGCGCAGCACGTCGCGCACGTCGGCGTCACCGCGGCCGGCGAGCAGATACTCGGTGTGCACGAGGTGGGCCATCTGCTTGAGCTGCGGACCGATGACCTCGCCGCCGCGGTCGGCGACCCGGGCCATCATCTTCAGTTCCTCGTCGAGCACCATGTACAGCTCGTCGATCTCCTTGGGATCGGCGAGGAACCGCAGTAGCGCCGCGGGGTCCGGGCCGGTGGCGGGCAGTCGGTGGGTGCCGCTGATCGGGTTCATCATGATGAGCCCGTCGTCGACGCTGACATGCCGTTCCGGTGTGGCCCCGACCAGCGTCCGGGTCCCGGTGTGGACGAGGAACGTCCAGTAGGCGCCGCGCTCGCCGAGCAGCAGCCGGCGTAGCGCGGCGAGCCCGGCGACCAGCGGCGGGGTGTCGAGGCTGGCGGTGTAGACGCGGTGGATGACGAAGTTCGCGCCCTCGCCGCGGCCGATCTCCTCCCGCAGCACCGTGGAGACGGTCTCGGCGTACCGCTCGTCGCTGAGGTCGAAGTGCCCGCCGGTGGCGGTGACGGCACGGTCGGGCAACGCGGCGAGGGCCGTCTCGAGCGGGACTCGAACGTGTTCGTCGACGCGCAGGCATTCCAGCGGCATCGCGTCGTCGATGCAGGTCAGGCCGCGTTCGGTGAGCTGGCGGTAGGGCACGAGGGCGAGCGTGCGCGGCCCGGCGGGACCTGCGGTGGGCAGGGGGAGGTCGGCGAGCCGGTCGACGACGTCGAGTTCGCCGCGCAGCACGTCGAGATGATCGGCGCCCTCGCGGCGCAGCAGCGCGAACGGGCCGGGTTCGCCGCCGGCGGTGGCGGTGGCGAGCAGGGAACGGAGCAGATCCATGATCGTTTCCTCGTGGGGTCGGGCGGGCCGCCGGGGTCGACGGCCGTCCCTCGCCGTGCCGAGGTGACGATGGCGGCCGCCGGGGTGGGCGGCCGCGTGCGTGTGGATTACGCGCGCTGGGTGTGGACCGCCGATGTGGCGGCCCACCAGAGACTCCGGCGCGCAGGCATGCGGTCACTCTAGCGCACGGCCGGTCGCGGTGAGCGTGCGTCCGTGGTCCCCGGTTGCCTCGCGGGCCCGCCGGCTTCGCGGCAGGCCGACGTCCGCCACTCGCCCGGGCAGCGTTCCCGCAGCGTGGATGTGGCGTTCGGGCGAAAACCAACCTGACCGATCGGTATGCTGACGGCCGTGAAGTTCGTCGTGCTTTCGCTGATCATCAATGCTCCGGACCCGCACACGGGCGTGACGATGAGTCAACACGACAAGCTCGCCAGCATCCTGGACCAGGCGGCCCTGGTCGAGCAGCTCGGCTACGACGCCTACCAGATCGGCGAGCGGCACGGCGCACCGTTCCTGTGCTCGTCGCCGGCGGTGCTGCTGACCGCGGTCGCCGCCCGCACCAGCCGGGTCCGCCTGCTCACCGGGGTCACCGTGCTGAGCATTCACGACCCCGTCCGGGTGGCCGAGGAGTACGCGCTGCTCGACCACATCAGCGGCGGCCGGCTCGACCTCGTCATCGCGAAGGGCAACCACGCGCCCCACTACGCGACCTTCGGGCTCGACCCGGCCGAGCAGTGGGACGTGCTCGCCGAGAAGTACGAGCTGCTGCGCCGGCTGTGGTCGGAGGAGAACGTGACCTGGTCCGGGCGCTACCGGGAGCCGCTGGTCGACCTGACGACGCAGCCGCGCCCCTACCAGCCGACGATCCGGGTCTGGCACGGCAGCGCGACGAGCCGGCATTCGACGGAGCTGGCCGCGAAGCACGGCGACCCGCTGTACTCGGCCAACGGGTTCTTCAAGGTGGCCCAGTACAAGGACCTCATCGACCACTACCGCCAGCGCTGGGCCGAGCATGGTCACCCGGGCGAGCCCCTGGTCGGCAGCGGCTTCCCGGCCCTGCTCATCCGCAAGACCTCGCAGGAGGCCCTCGAGGCGTACCGGCCGTTCTGGAACGCCCAGCGCGCCACCCCCGCCGCCAAGCACAACAACTCGCCGTTCTGGGAGCTGGAGGAGTTCATCGAGCAGGGCTCGGCCCTCGTCGGCAGCCCGCAGCAGGTCCTCGACAAGATCCACCGGTTCACCGAGCTGTACGGTCAGCAGCTCACCGGCATCGGCGTCGACTCCCTGCCGCTCGCCTGGCAGCGCGAACAGCTCGAATGGTTCGCCGCCGACATCGCCCCCGAGCTGCGCCGCGCCTACCCCGACACGCTGTGGGAGGCCTCGCCGGCCATCGACCCCGCCGCCCCGGCCGCGTCGCCGGCCTGACACCGCCCCCACCTTCGCAGCACCGCTCGGAGCGATCGCGGGACCGAAGCCGGAAGCGGGGCCGGGCGGACGTCGGGGAGTGGCGCGGTTCCGCGGAATCCGCATGACCGTGATCATCGGAATGGGGCGCGGCCGTGTGCGTCCGCCATGGTCGCAAGGGGTCCGTGTCGGTCACTCCGCGGCCCCGGCGACTATTTCCGGTCAACGCCCCGTCCTACGCATGTGCATCGCCGCCGGACCGCTGCAGGATCGCCTTCTGTCGGGATCGGGGGAATCGGGATCGGGGGAAGACAACGAGCCCGCGCTCATCTGGCCGCTTCTCCCGGGGACAGCCGCTCGTATTCGTGCCATCCCGCTGGCGTAGGCGGAGCCGAATATCGGTTTGAGTGGATAGGGGCAAGTAGTCGAATGCCCTCCGCCGGGGTGCTTGACGGTGGGTATGGTCCCTGGATGCCAGATCCGATCTTTGCCCACCCTCTCCTTGCGCGTGTCTACGACTCCTTCGATGGAGACCGCGACGACCTGGCCGCCTACCTCGCGACCGCCGCCGAGTTGACCGCGAGTCTTGTGCTCGATGTCGGGTGCGGCACCGGTTCCCTGGCGGTCCTGCTCGCGGGAAGCGGCTGTACGGTCGTGGGCGTCGACCCGGCCGAGGAGTCGCTCAGGATCGCGAGGTCGAAGGACCGGGCGGGCAGGGTCCGCTGGATCCAGGGCGATGCCGCGGCACTGCCGGCGCTCGACGCGGACCTGGCGACGATGACCGGGAACGTGGCCCAGGTCTTTCTTACCGACGACGACTGGAGCCGGGCCCTGCAGGGCATCCACACCGCCCTTCGCCCCCACGGCCATCTCGTCTTCGAGACCAGGCGCCCCGAACGTCACGTCTGGGAGGAATGGGTGGTGGACGTCGATCCGGTCACGCTTGACATTGCGGACATCGGCCTGGTGGAACGACGTCTGGAGGTCACCGACGTCAGCCTTCCGTTCGTCTCCTTCCGATACACCTACCGCTTCCTGACCGACGGCGTGGTCGTCACCTCGGACTCGACCCTGCGGTTCCGCAGCCGGGGCGAGGTCGAGTCGAGCCTGGTCGCCCACGGCTACCGAGTCCTCGACGTGCGGGAGGCACCGGACCGCCCGGGGCGTGAGTTCGTGTTCGTCGCCGAACGCGCGGCCTGAAACGGCCAGTGTCCGTCACCGCATACCGGCGGACCGACAGACCCGACGTCCGGCGGTGCGCAGGGCGGGGTGAGGTGGCTCAGGTCGGCCGGCTGCCGTCCCGGGCGCGGCATCAGGTTGTGTGGTCGACCACCCCCTCGTGCATCCCCGCGTCGGGGCTACGCCGGAGGTCGGCGCCATGCAGTATTCCGGTTATGTACTATCCGGGATATGCGGATTACCCAGGGAGTCGAGTGGGCGCTGCACTGCTGTCACGCGCTCGCGGAGGCTCCTGGCGGCGTGGCGCTGANGGTGCAGCAGCTCGCCGAGTTGCACGCCGGTAACCCGGCCTACCTGGCCAAGCATCTGCAGGCGCTGTCGAGGGCCGGGATCGTTCTGTCGGTGCTTGGCCCGCGTGGGGGATACCGGCTTGGTCGCCCACCCGACCAGATCCGGCTGCTCGACGTGGTGGAGGCGATCGAGGGCCAGGGGCCCGTGTTTCTGTGCACGGAGATCCGCCAGCGCGGGCCTGCGGCGCTGGCGCCAGCGAGCTATCGGATGCCCTGCGCGATCGCGGCGGCGGTGGGCGCGGCCGAACAGGCGTGGCGGCGCGAGCTCGCCTCGACCACCGTGGCGGACATCGTCGCGGAGTCCCGCCGCCGGGCACCGGAGGCGATCGCCGCCACGGCCCGCTGGCTGGAACAGTCCGCGCAGAACAGGGGCCGAGGGTCGTCCGGAGGTGATGCCGGAGCGACCGGACCGTGAACGCGCGCACCTCGCCGGGGTGGGTGGCGCTGCTGACCGGATGGCTGGCGCTGTTCGTCATCGGCACCGACCTGTTCGTCGTCTCGCCCCTGCTGCCGGTGTGGCGGGCCGGGTTCGACGTCTCGCTGCGCACCGCCGGCCTGAGCGTGACCGTGTTCGCCGTCGCCTACGTGCTGGCGGCGCCCGCCTGGGGGCGCCGGGCCGCGTCGGCGTCGCCGCAGAACGTTCTTACCCTCGCGCTCGTCGGCTTCTGCGCGTTCAACCTGCTGACGGCGTTCGCCCCGGACTTCGGGGTGCTGCTGGCGGCCCGGGGCGGCGCGGGCCTGTTCGTCTCCGGCGCCACGGCGACGGTGTTCACCCTCGTCGGCATGAGCGCGCCCGGCGACCGGCGGGCGTCCTGGCTCGGGATCGCCACCTCTGGGCTGCTGTCCGCACTGTGGGCTGGCGCCCCGTTGGGCAGTCTCCTCGCCCGGCACACGAGCTGGCGGGCCGTCTTCGTCGGGCTGTCCGTGCTGGCGCTGGGCATCATGGCGGCCAGTCGGCGCGTGTGGCCGGCGGGCGGCGCGGCCGGCGCGGGCGGATCGTCGTCGATGAGCCCGCTTGACCGCTGCCGGGCGGTCGCCCCCACCGCCTGCTGGGGCGCGGCCGTCTACGGCCTCTACACCTACCTGGCCGCCGGCCTGGACGATCGGTCCCGCTGGTCCACCGCGTGGGTGAACGCCCTGCTGGTGGCCTACGGGCTCAGCGCGGTCGCGGCGACCTTCCTCGGCGGGCGGATCGCCGACCGGCGCGGCGCCCACCACACCACGTGGGTGGCGTTGGGCCTGCTCGGCGCCGCCGAGGTCGTCTTCGCCGTGAGCCTGCGCGGCGCGGTGCCGCTCGGCTGCCTGGCCATCGCGCTGGTCGCGCTGGCCGCCTACACCGCCTTTCCCGCCAAGCAGGCTGAGCTCATCGCCCGCCATCCGGACGACCAGGCGCGGCTGATGGCCTGGAACCAGAGCGCCATGTACCTGGGGATCACCGTCGGTTCGCTGGCCGGCGGGCGGATCGCCGACGGCCACTTCACCGAGCTGCCACTGGCCTGCGCGGCCATCGCCCTCGTCGGCGCCGCCGTGCAGCTCTCGGCGCCGTCCCGCCCGGCGCCACCACCCAGGCCGCCCGCCTGAAGGCTCACCCGCCTGCGGCGCGTCGGCGGCCGGCGGAGTCGCGCAGTGGTCAGCCGAGGGCCGCGGTGGCCTCGATCTCGACCAGGGCCTCCGGGCGGCCGAGGCCGGCGACCCGCACGACCGTGACAGCCGTGGGATGGGCGCCCCACACCGCGCCGGTCGCCGCGTACGCCTCGGCGGGGTCGACGTCCGCGGCGAGGTAGACGTTCAACCGGGCGACGTGCTCGGGCCCCGCGCCGGCGGCGGCGAGCAGCGTGAGGACGTTGCGCAGCGCCTGGGCGGTCTGCTCGGCGATCCCGCCGGTGATGACGCCGTCGCGATCGGTCCCGTTCTGGCCGCCGATGTAGAGGGTCCGGCCGGCCTCGGCCACCGTCGCCTGCGAGTAGGCGGGCGAGGAGTGCAGCTCGGGCGGGTTGAGGTGGGTGATGGTGCCCATGGTCTNGCTCCTTGGTCGGGGACGCCTTGTCCTGTGGGGACGCCTTGTCCTGTGGGGACGTCGTGTCCTGTGAGGACGTCGGGTCGTGCGGGGACGTCGTGGTTGTCACGGGCGGGGGAGCCGATTCCGGCCGCGCGGTGTGGAGCACGTTACGGGGGGAGGGGGCCGGATCGGGCCGGCAGAGGTGCCCTCGTCGAGGGCTCCTTCGGGCAGGCCTCTCCGGACCGGGCTGCCCGGCTGGACACAACGGCGGCCCCGGTGGGAAGCCCGGCGCTGCCGGCCGGTGGGTCCAGCGGCCCCTGCGGCCAGGTCGGCGGCCTGGGTGCGGGGGCGGTGCTGGGCGTCCCCCGCGACAGGCGGTCGGGCGTGAGCGTGCAGACATCCCGCGCCCGGCCACCTGCCGCCACCTGCGCGGATGGCGGGCCGGCTCAGACCGGCATGGCCCGATCGCGCCAGGGTCATTTGTCGTAGTTCGACAGCATCAGGCACGATTCCACCATGCGTTCAAGGTGATCAACTCGCGGGCACCGGCACCTGAGTCGTCCGACCGGAACAACGCGTCGTCGCCTTTCGAACGGAGGCGAACGGCAGCCCGGTCCGGCCTCCCGCCGGTCGCCCGTGTCGGCGTCCGCGTGGCCGCGCGGACGCACCGGATTGGCCCGGGTCCACCGGGACGCAGTCTCCATCTCTGTGCTGCACACCGGCGGCTGGCGCGTCGCCTCTGCGCGGGCACGGACCTTGTCCGTGCCCGTCGCGCCTGCGCGCCGGTTGTCCGCTGGCCACGTGCGGGCGCAGGCAACCGTCGCCGACAGATCGTTGCCCTGTTCCTGAGCAAGGTGGGAGTTCGCATGCGCGATTTGCGCCAGACCCTCGGACGATCCCCGCGCGCGGCGGGCGAGTCGTACGAGGCGTGGCGGGCCCGGCTGGCCGGCCGGTCGGCGGACGCCCAGCACGAGCTGCTGGGAGACCTGATCGCGGCCCAGATCGCCGCGGTGGCCGGCCCGGGCGCTGGCGTTGTGGACCGGGGGGCGCCGTGGCGCGCCCTCGGGGTCTACCGCCACATCGCCGAGCGGCTGCGGGCGGCGCTCGCCGAGCAGACGGGGCTGCGCCTGTCCGCCACCCTGTTCTTCGACCGGCCGACGCCGCAGGCCCTCGCCGACCACCTGCGCCGCGAACTGCTCGGGATCGGCGACGAGATCACCGCCGTGAGCCCGACGGCAGGACCGACGGCGGGACCGGCGGCGGGTGGGGCTGCGGCGGGCGGCGGGGACCGGCCGGCGGACGACCCGATCGTCATCGTCGGCATGGGCTGCCGGCTGGCCGGCGGCGTCGACTCGCCGGAGGCGCTGTGGGAGCTGGTGCACGCCGGGCGTGACGTCGTCGCCGGCCTGCCCGACGACCGAGGCTGGGACCTGGCCGGGCTCTACGACCCGGACCCCGACCATCCCGGCACCGCCTACACCCGCCACGGCGGGTTCCTGACCGGCATCGACCAGTTCGACCCGGCGTTCTTCGGGATCGGCCCGCGGGAGGCCGCCGCCCTCGACCCGCAGCAGCGGTTGATGCTGGAGGTCTCCTGGGAGGCGCTGGAGCGGGCCGGCATCGACCCCCGGTCCCTGCGCGGCAGCCGCACCGGCGTGTTCACCGGGGTCTCGCTGCAGGACTACGGGCCCGCCTGGCACACCGCGCCGCAGGACGCGCAGGGGCAACTCCTCACCGGCAACGCCTCCGGGGTGATCGCCGGACGGGTCGCCTACACCTTCGGCCTGGAGGGGCCGGCGCTGTGCGTGGACACCCAGTGCTCCGCCTCGCTGGTCGCGACCCATCTCGCCAGCCAGTCGCTGCGCGCGGGGGAGTGCGACCTGGCGCTCGTCGGCGGGGTGACGGTCATGTCGACGCCGGGGATCCTGGTGGAGTTCAGCCGCAAGCGCGGGCTGGCGCCGGACGGGCGGTGCAAGGCGTTCTCCGCCGACGCCGACGGCACCGGCTGGGCGGACGGCGCGGGCGTGCTGCTGCTGGAACGGCTCTCCGACGCCCGCCGCCGCGGCCACCGGGTGCACGCGGTGCTGCGCGCTACCGCGATCAACTCCGACGGCGCCAGCAACNGGATGACGGCCCCCAACGGCCTGTCCCAGCAGCGGCTCATCCGCCAGGCGCTGGCCAACGCCGGCCTGCGGACCGCCGACGTCGACGCGGTCGAGGCGCACGGCACCGGCACCACGCTCGGCGATCCGATCGAGGCCCAGGCCGTCCTCGCGACCTACGGCCAGGACCGGCCGGCCGGTCGGCCGCTGTACCTGGGCTCGCTGAAGTCCAACATCGGTCACGCCCAGGCCGCGGCCGGGGTCTGCGGCGTCATCAAGATGGTCCAGGCGCTGCGGCACGAGGTGCTGCCGCGCACCCTGCACGTGCGCGAACCGTCGCCGCACGTCGACTGGTCGGCCGGCGACGTCGAGCTGCTCACCGACAACGTCGCCTGGCGGCGCCGCGAGGGCCGCCCGCGCCGGGCCGGCGTGTCGGCGTTCGGGGTGAGCGGCACCAACGCCCACATCATCATCGAGGAGGCCCCGGCCGAGCCGCGCCCACCCGCGCCGCGCAGCGGCACCGCCGACCACCCCGGCACCATCCTGCCGCCTGCCGCTGCCCCGTCGCCTGTCGCGCCGACGGCGCAGGACGGGGCACAGGCCGGCGCGCCGGTGCCGATCGTGTTGTCCGGCCGGACGCCGGCGGCGCTGCGCGCCCAGGCCGAGCAGCTCGCCGCGTACCTGGAACGCCACCCGGATCTCGATCCGGTCGACGTCGCCCACACCCTCGCCGGCCGGACCCGCTTCGAGCACCGGGCCGTGGCGCTGGCCGGCCGGCGCCGGGGCGGCGACGGCATCCGGCGCCTCGCGGGCACCCTGTCCGCGTTCGCCGCGGGCCGACCGGCGGCCGGGGTCGTCCTCGGCGCGGTCGCTTCGGCCGCGCCGAGCCGCACCGCGCTGCTGTTCACCGGGCAGGGCAGCCAGCGTAACGGGATGGGCCGGGACCTCTACGACGCCTTCCCCGCCTTCGCCGACGGCCTCGACGAGATCTGCGAACGATTCGCCGACCATCTCGCCCGGCCGCTGCAGGAGGTGATGTTCGCGGCCCCCGGCACGTCCGAGGCGGCCCTGCTGCACCGCACCGAGTACACCCAGCCGGCGCTGTTCGCCTTCGGCGCGGCGCTCTATCGGCTGATCACCTCCTGGGGGGTGACCCCGGCGCTGCTCGCCGGCCATTCCATCGGCGAGCTGACCGCCGCGCACGTCGCCGGCGTGTGGTCGCTGGACGACGCGGTGGCGCTGGTCGCCGCCCGCGGCCGGCTCATGCAGTCCTGCCCTCCCGGCGGCGCGATGATCGCGATCCGGGCGGGCGCCGACGAGGTCGCCGCGTCGCTGACCGGGTACGAGGGGCGGGTGGAGATCGCCGCCGTCAACGGTCCCGAGGCGACGGTGATCGCCGGGGACGCCGCCGTCGCCGAGTGGATCGCCGCGGCCTGGGCGGCCCGCGGCCATGCGACGAGGCGGCTCACCGTCAGCCACGCCTTCCACTCCCCGCACATGGCGGGCATGCTCGCCGAGTTCCGGGCCGTCGCCGAGCAGGTCACCCACCACCGGCCGGCGATCCCGATCGTGTCCACCCTCACCGGCGAGCCGGCCGGCGCGGAGCTGTGCACCCCCGACTACTGGGCCCGACACGCGCGCGGCGCGGTGCGCTTCCTCGACGCCGCCCGCCGCCTGCACGCCGAGGGCGCCACCGCGTTCTGCGAGCTCGGCCCCGACGCGGTGCTCACCGCGTTGCTGCCCGGCTGCCTGCCGGCGGACGCCGCGGCGCCGATCGCGGTCGCGTCGACCCGCGCCGGACGCCCGGAGGCCGCCACCCTGCTCACCGCCCTCGCCGGCCTCGACACCCGTGGTGTCGACGTGGACTGGCGGGCCGTCATCGGCCGCGCCGGCACCGTCGTCGACCTGCCCACCTACCCGTTCCAGCGCCGGCGCTACTGGCTCGCGGGCACCGCTGCCGTCATCCCCGCCCCCCGCCAGGCCGACGCCGCCCCGGCCAGCTCGCCGCTCGCCGCCGCCCAGTCCGTCCCCGCCCAGTCCGTCCCCGCCCAGTCCGGCGCCGCCGTGTCGGCGGGTGGGGCGCAGGCCGGGGCGGCGGACGAGGCCAGCGATCCCGGCACCTGGCGTTACCGCACCGGCTGGCAGCCGCTGGCCGACGCGGACGTCACCGCGGCGATCGCCGCGCAGGCCAGCGCCATCGCGCCGTTGGACGGCCGCTGGCCCGTGCTTGTCCCGCCGACCGGGGTGGACGAGGATCTGCTCGCCCGCGTCACCTGGATGATCGAGCGTCTCGGCGGCACGCCGCTGGTGGTGCCGCTCGCCCGCGCCGACCGGGGCGCGATCGCCGCACGGCTGGTCGAGGCGGGGTTCGGCGGCGCACAGCCGCCTGCCGCCAGCGCGCCGGTCGGCGACGGGGTCGGCGGCATCGTCTCCCTGCTTGCCCTCGACGGCACCCCCCACCAGGACCATCCGCACCTGACCACCGGGCTCGCCCTCACCGTCACCGTCGTCCAGGCGCTGGGCGATCTGCGGGTGGGCGCGCCGCTGTGGGCCGTCACCCGCGGGGCGGTCACGACGGGCGTGGAGGATCCNGTCACTCAGCCGGAGCAGGCGATGATCTGGGGTCTCGGCCGCTCGCTGGCGCTGGAGACGCCGCGGGTCTGGGGTGGCCTCATCGACCTGCCCACCAGCCTCGACGACCAGACGCTGCTGTGGTTCGGCACCGCACTGACCGCCCCCGGCGGCGAGGATCAGTTTGCCCCCCGCCCGCAGGGCCTGCGGGTGCCCCGTCTGCTGCGCCTCCCCGAGGGCCCCCCCGAGGGCATCGCCGAGACGAATCCCGCGTCGGCGCGGACCGAGGCGCGGGCGGGTGCCTGGCGACCCGACGGAACCGTACTGATCACCGGCGGCACCGGCGCCCTCGGCGCGCAGACCGCCCGCCGCCTGGCCCGCGACGGCGCCCGCCGCGTCGTGCTGGCCAGCCGGCGCGGACCTGACAGCCCCGGCGCCCGGGCGCTGCTCGACGAGCTTGCCGCGCTGGGCACCCATGCCACGATCGACGCCTGCGACGTCGCCGACTCCGACCGGCTCGCCGCGCTGCTGCGCCAGCTGGCCGACGCAGGCGAACCGGTCACCGCCGTCGTGCACGCCGCCGGCACCGCCGGCCCGACGATGCCGCTGGTACGGCTGACACTGGCCGAGTTCGCGGACGTCGTCGCCGGGAAGGTCGCCGGCGCCGGCGCGCTCGACCGTCTGCTCGACGGCCCGGACGGGGCGAAGGTGGCGGCGTTCGTGCTGTTCTCGTCGATCTCGGGGGTCTGGGGCAGCGGCAACCAGGCCGCCTACAGCGCCGGCAACGCCTACCTCGACGCCCTCGCCGCCCGCCGCCGCGCCGAGGGCCGGCCGGCCACCGCGGTGGCCTTCGGCCCGTGGGCCGACGCCGGCCTCGGCGCCGAACCGGCGCTGCGCGACTACCTGACCCGCCGTGGCCTGCGTCCGCTGCCTGCCGAACCGGCCGTCACCGCGCTCACCCGGGCCGTCGCCGCGGGCGAGACGGCGATGACCGTCGTCGACGTCGCCTGGGAGACGTTCCTGCCGTCCATCACCGCGGCCCGGCCCAGCCGTTTCTTCGAGGAACTGCCCGTCGCGGCCCCGCCCGCGGGACCACCCGGGGAGCCGGCACTGTCGGCGCGGGTCGGCCAGGCTGTTCCGACCGTCCTCGGCCTGCGGCCACCGCGGCGCGCCCGGGCGCTGGCCGAACTGGTCCAGGCCGAGGCCGCGGCCATCCTCGGCTACGACACTCCCGAGGAGCTCGACCCGACCCGCCGCTTCCTCGAACTCGGCTTCGACTCACTCGCCTCCGTCGAACTCAGCCGCCGACTGGCCGCGGCGTCCGGCCTGACTCTGGCCACCCAGGTCGTGTTCGAGCATCCGACGGTCACCGAGCTCGCCGCCCACCTCGACACCCTCGCCGCCCAGGTGACCGCCGCCCCCCACCCGGCCGACGCCGCCTCGGGCGCCACCCCGGGCGCCACCGCAGCAGCGTCGGGCACGGCCACGACGGGTGGCGCGGCCGAGGTCGGGGTTCGCGGGCTGTACCGGCAGGCCTGCGCGCAGGGCAAGTTCGCCGCCGGCGTCGGCGTGCTGCGCGCCGCCGCCCGGCTGCGCCCGGTGTTCGACACGGCCGCCGCCTTCGGCCCGCCCGCGCGGCCGGTGCGCCTGGCCACCGGCCCGGCACCCGTCGCGCTGGTGTGCCTGCCGTCGATGGTGGCCCCGTCCGGGCCGCACAACTTCGCCCGGATCGCCCTGCACCTGCACGGCCTGCGCGACGTCTTCGCGTTGCCGCACCCGGGGTTCGGCGACGGCGAGCTGCTGCCGGCGAACGCCGAGCTCGTCGTCGAGATGCACGCCGACACCGTCGCGCGTGCCTTCCCCATCACGCCCGTCGTCCTCGCCGGGTACTCCTCCGGCGGCTGGTTGGCGCACGCGATCGCCTCCGCTCTGGAGGAGCGGGGGGTGCGCCCCGCGGCGGTGGCACTGCTCGACACGTGGCTGCCCACCGACCGCATCCCGGAGGAGGACATCCACGAGGAGCTGCGCGGCATCGCCGTCAACGACCAGGCGTTCGCGCTGATGACCGAGGCGCAGATCACCGCGCAGGGTGCCTACCTCGACCTGTTCGAGAACTGGCGGCCGCGCGGCGTCGCCGCCCCGGTCATGCTCCTGCGCGCGGCCGAGCGGATGCCCCGGCGCACCGTCGCCGAGGACGTCACCGGGCACGGCCAGGCGTGGACGACCGACTGGTCGATGGACCACGACTCCTTCGACGTGGCCGGCGACCACCAGTCGATGATGAACGAGCACGCCGCGTCGACCGCCCGGGACCTGCACCGCTGGCTGGAGCGGCTGGAAGGGGTGAGATAGCCGGGCGGCGGCCCCGCACCACGCGGCGGCGGCTGGTCCGCCGTGCGGTGCGGCGCGGGGACGGCCCTGTCCCCGCGCCGCACCGCTGAGCGGCGGCTCTCAGGTCGCCGAGCGCGGGCTCGGCTGGGTGGCGGCGATCGACTGGCCGGCGGCGACCGCCCGGGCGAGGACGCCGATGTCGGCCTGATCGGTGAACAGCCCGTCGATGCCGGCCTTGAGGTAGGCGACCTGCTCGTCGATGGCCCGGCCGAAGTCGTTCGCCGAGGTGCCGCGGCGGTAGTCCGCCGGCAGGAACGTGTTCTCCGCGCGGAAGGTGTAGGGGTGCAGGACGAGCCCGGCGGCATGCGCGTCGGCGACCAGCGAGGTCGGCCGCCCCAGCGTCCCGTCGGCGGCCTTGGGGATGACCTGAAGCTTGTCGGGGCCGATGGCGTTGGCGTAAGCGGCGATGGCGCGCAGGCCGGCCGGCGTCACGAGGTCGGCGTAGGTCCGCTTGTCCCCGGCGGCGACGAGGTCGAACGGCGCCCCCTCGGCCGACAGCAGCTGCACCACCGAGGTGCGCAGCCCCAGCTTGCGCAGCTGGGCGAGGTTCGTCGTCTCGAAGGACTGGACGAACACCGCCGCGTCGCGCCGGTTCAGGCCATAGCGGTTCAGCGTGTCGACGAGGCGCTGCTCCAGGGGCAGCCCGGCCTTGGCGAAGTAGGTCGGGTGCTTGGTCTCCGGGTAGACGCCGATCTCGCGGCCGAGTTCCTTCGACAACCGGGCCCGCAGGTCGAGGACCTCGGTGAACGTGGGGACCTCGAACAGTCCGTCGTAGAGGGTGTTCTCCTGGCGCACCTCGGGCAGCCGCTCCTTGGCGCGTAGCGTCTTCAGCTCGGCCAGGGTGAAGTCCTCGGTGAACCAGCCGGTGGTCGCGACGCCGTCGAGCGACGCCGTCTTCTTCCGGCCGGCGAACTCGGGGTGGTCGGCGACGTTCGTCGTCCCGCCGATCTCCGGTTCGTGCCGGCAGACGAGGACGCCGTCCTTCGTGGGCACCAGGTCGGGCTCCACGAAGTCCGCACCCAACCGTGCGGCCAGCTCGTAGGAGGCCAGGGTGTGCTCGGGGCGGTAGCCGGAGGCGCCGCGGTGACCGATGACCAGCGTCGAGCGGCGGCGCTCGCCGCCGGCGGTGGGCGCAGCGGCGGCCAGCGCGGGCCCGGCCGCCGCCACCGAGGCGGCGAGCGGGGCGGCGGCGAGTGGTGTGGCGACGATCCCCGCAAGCACGCGGCGGCGGTCCACGGATCCTCCAGCGTGCCCGGGTGGCGACCCTCGCCCCTGGCGGCGCTCACCCAGCGAAGCGAGGACAGATTTCGGCACGGAGGATCGGGCCTTGCCCGCGGGGGTCGCCCAGCCGTCGAGTCGGTGAACATCCCCGCGGGACGCCGACGGGAAAGGCGGGTCCGGCGATTGGATAAACCAATGGCGACGGTGGGCCCGGCGCCGTCGTGGTTAGCGTTGGGCCCGTCCTGGAGCAAATGCTCCGGTGTGGATGCGTCGAACAGCGACGTGACCGGGAGGGAGACCGCGCATGGCGAGCGTCGATCCTGCTGCCTGCCCCGCCGGTGCTGCCCGTCCCGCCGGTGCCGACGGTGCCGTCGGGGGCGTCGGTGCCGTCGGGGGCCGGGTCGCCGTGGTGTCGGAGCCGCGCCGCAAGACGGTCAGCAATCCCTTTCTGCACCGCCTCCAGCGCCGTCACTTTCTGTTGTTCGACGTGCTCCCGATCGCCGGCACCGGGGCCGCCGTCGCCTTTCTGTGGGTGCATCCGCTCGGCGTCACCGAAATCGCGTTGCTGTTCGTGCTCTGGCTGGTGACCGGCCTGGGCATCAGCGTCGGATATCACCGGTTGTTCACCCATCGCACCTTCAAGGCCGCGCCGTCGGCGGCGGCGGTCCTTGCGATCTGCGGCTCCATGGCAGGGCAGGGCGGCGTCGTGTCCTGGGTCGCGCTGCACCGCCGGCACCACGAGTGCAGCGATCGCGAGGGCGATCCGCATTCACCGAACCTCGCCGGCGCCGGGCTGCCGGGGCGGCTGCGCGGCCTGGTGCACTCGCACTTTCTGTGGATGCGCCGGCACGAATACCCCAACGTCGCGCACTATGCCCCGGACCTGATCCGCAACCGGTCGCTGATGCGCGTCGCCCGCCGTTATCACCTGTGGGTCGTGCTGGGGCTGCTGCTGCCCGCCCTCGTCGGCGGCCTGGCCTACCGGAGCTGGGAGGGCGCGGTCAGCGGCCTGCTCTGGGGCGGCCTCGTGCGCATGTTCGTACTGGAACACACCATCTGGGCGATCAACTCGTTTCTGCACATGTTCGGTACCCGGCCGTACGAGTCCCGGGAGAACAGCCGCAACGGCGGGATCTTCGCCCTGCTGACCTTCGGGGAATCCTGGCACAACAACCATCACGCCTTTCCCGACTCGCCGTCGTTCGGGCTCACCTGGTACCGGTTCGACCCCGGTTACTGGCTGATCCGGATCATGGCGGCCTTCGGGCTCGCCCGGGACCTCCGGCTGCCGTCCGGGCAGCGCAGGGCGGCCCAGCGGACCGGGCGCCGCGAGGCTGTCGGGCTCGACCCCGCTGCCTGACCCGGATTCCCCAGACCTGACGCACGGAGGAGAAGACAGGTGCCGGACAGCCGGGAGAACCTCACCACTCGGGATGACGCCGCCACTCCGGATGACGCCGCCGCTCCGGATGACGCTGCCGCTCGGGCGAGCATCGCGCAGTGGTGCCGGGNCCATGTCGCGGACATCCTGGAGCAGCCGGTGTCCGAGATCGACCTCGACGCGGATTTCGACCGGCTCGGCGTCGATTCGGCCGTCGCGGTCTCGCTGCTGATCGCGGTCGAGGACCACTACGGCGTCGACGTCGCCCCCGAGGCGCTGTTCGAGAACCCGACGCTCAACGCGCTCGCGGCCTACCTGTACGACCAGGGCGCGCCGGACCTGGCCCAGCGGTGACGGCGCCCGTCGACGCCGACCGGACGGCGGGGGCGGCGGCGGCCGTCCGCTATCACTACGACGTCGGCGACGAGTTCTACCGCCTCTGGCTGGACAGCTCGCTGACCTACTCCTGTGCGATGTGGGAACCGGTCCCCGGGGAGACTCTCGGCGTCGGCGGGGACGCCCTGGCGGCCGCCCAGGAACGCAAGCTGCGCTTCCACCTCGACGCGGTGGGGGCCGACCGGGCCCGGGCGGTGCTCGACGTCGGCTGTGGCTGGGGGTCGGTGCTGGCCCGGCTGGCGGTGCGCCACGGGGTGCCGCGGTCGGTCGGCCTCACGCTCAGCGAACGCCAGGCGGCCCACATCCGCGCGCAGGCCCATCCCGGCGTCGAGGTACGCCTCGAGAACTGGCTGGACTACACCCCGGAAGGCCGCTTCGACGGCATCATCTCGATCGGCGCGTTCGAGCACTTCGCCACGCCGGCGGATCCGCCGGCCGAGAAGATCCGCCTCTACCGCGAGTTCTTCACCCGCTGCCACCGCTGGCTGACACCGGACGGCGTGCTGTCCCTGCAGACGATCGCCTACGCGAACATGCGCCGCGAACAGGCCAACGGGTTCATCCAACGGGAGATCTTCCCCGACGCCGACCTGCCCACCCTCGCCGAGATCACCGCCGCCGCCGAGGGGATCTTCGAGGTCCGGGCGCTGCACAACGGCCGGTTCGACTACGCCCGCACCTGCGAGGAGTGGGCCCGCCGGCTGCGGGCCCGCCGCGACGAGGCGGTGGCGCTCGTCGGGCCGGAGGTCGTCGCCCGCTACGAGCGTTACCTGCGGCTGTCCGCGGTCGGCTTCCGGATGCGCAGGATCTGCCTGCTGCGCCTGGTGCTCGTCCCCTACCGCGCCACCGGCGTCGACGGCCCCGGCGGTCCGGCCCGATGACGCACCGCTCGGCCTCGTCGGCTGGGATGGCCTCGTCGGCTGGGATGGCCTCGTCGGCCGGGATGTCCTCGTCGGCCGGGATGGCCTCGTCGGCTGGGACGGCGGTGTCGGCTGGGACGGCGGTGTCGGCGGCGCCGCGGTTCAACCCGTTCAGCGCCGCGTTCCGCGCCGACCCCTACCCGGTCTACCGGGAGCTGCGCCGGACGTCGCCGGTCCTGCGGACGATGGGCATGTGGGTGCTGACCCGCCACGCCGACGTGCGCGCCGTGCTGCACGACCGCACCTTCAGCGCCGGCCTGATCCCGCGGCTGGTCAGCCGCGCCGCCGGCGGCGACACCCCCGACTCCGGTTCTGCCGACAGCACGGACAGGTCCGACAGCACGGACAGGTCCGGCAACGCGGCGCGGATGGTCCGGCTGGCGCACACGTCGCTCGTCTTCACCGACAACCCCCAGCATGCCCGGCTGCGCGCCCTGGTCAACCGGGTGTTCACCGCCGCCGAGGTCTCCCGGCTGCGGCCCCGGATCGCCGCGATCGCCCGGGGGCTGGTCGACCGGTCGCTGTCCGCGGGCGGCGGCCTGGACGCGGTCACCGACCTCGCCGCGCCGCTGCCCGTCGCCGTCCTGAGCGACTGGATGGCGCTGCCGGGCGACGTGCGGGCCGAGGTCGGCCGGTGGACGCACGACATCCGGTTCCTGCTTGAGCCCGGCCTGATGGCGCCCGCCGAGGTCGCCCGCGTCGGCGAGGTCGTCGCGACCTTCGCCGGCGCCCTGGCCGGCGTCATCGCCGCCCGCCGCGCTCAGCCTGGCGACGACCTGGTCAGCCGGCTTCTCGCCGCGCGCACCGGTGGCGGGGACCGGCTCAGTGATGAGGAACTCGGCTTCCTGTGCATCATGTGCTTCGTCGCGGGCGTCGAGACGACGACGGCGCTCATCGGCAACGGGCTGCTCGCGTTGCTGCACCATCCCGACACCGCGGCGCTGCTGCACCGGCGGCCGGAGCTGGTCGGCGCCGCCGTCGAGGAGGCGCTGCGCTACGACAGCCCACTGCAACTGACCAAACGTCTCGCCACCCGCGACGTCGACCTCGGCGGTACCCCGATCCGCGCCGGTGAGCAGGTGCTGCTCTGCCTCGGCGCGGCCAACCGGGACCCGGCGGTGTTCGACCGGCCGGACAGCTTCGACATCACCCGGCCGGAGCGGGCCCATCTCGCCTTCGGCCACGGGATGCACGGCTGCCTCGGCGGTCTGCTCGCCAGGGCGCAGGCCGAGGTCGTCCTCGGCTGCCTCACCGGCCGCGCCGAACGCCTCGCGCCCGCGGTGGACCTGCGCGATGACCCCGGTGGGCGGGGCCTTTCCCGACAGGAGCACAGCCTCATCGTCCGCGGCCTGACCAGCCTGCCCGTCGTGCTGGCGGGGGCCTGGTGACGGGCGGGCCCGCGGCGGGGACGCGAACCGGGCACGACGTGGCCGGCGCGGCGCCGCCGGACGCGGTGTCGCCGGACGTGCTGCTGCCGGGCGTGCTGCGCCGACGCGCCGTCGGCGATCCGCACGCGCGGGCGTTCGTCCTGCTCGACGAGCATGGCGACGAGCAGGCGACGTTGACCTACCGGGAGCTGTACACCCGGGCGCTGGCCACCGCCGACCGGCTGGGCCGCCGCTGCGGGCCGGGGGAGCGGGCCCTGCTGGTCTTCCCGCAGGGCCTGGAGTTCATCGTCGCCTACTTCGGCTGCCTGTACGCCCACGTCATCGCGGTGCCGGTCAACCCGCCCCGGCGCGGCGCGGTCCAGAACGCCACCCGCGCGATCGTGCGGGACTGTGCGCCGACTGCCGTCCTGTCGACCGGCTCTATGATCGACATGGTCCGGGCGCCGCTGGAGGCGGTCGGCGGGCCGCTGGCCTGGATCGCGGTGGACGAGATCGACCCCGAGCCGTCCCCGGAGTCGGCCGGCGCCACCCCGCCGGCAGTCGCTGCGCCGGCCGACGGGTTGGCGGCCGACGGGATGGCGGTGTGGTCCGGCGAACCGGACGCGGTCGCGTTCCTCCAGTACACCTCCGGGTCCACGGCCGACCCCAAGGGAGTGATGGTCACCCATCGCAACCTGGCCGCGAACCAGGAGATGATCCGGCACGCCTTCGGCCATGACCGGCACTCGACGTTCGTCGGCTGGGCGCCGCTGTTCCACGACCAGGGCCTCATCGGCAACGTGCTGCAACCGCTGTACCTTGGCGCGACCGGTGTCCTGCTGGACCCGGGGGCGTTCATCCGCCGCCCGCTGCTGTGGCTCGCGACGATCTCCCGCTATCGCGCCCACACCAGCGGCGGCCCGAACTTCGCCTTCGACGTCTGTGCGGCCGCGGCGGCCCGCGGCGGCGTGTCCGACCTGGACCTGAGCTGCTGGCGGGTCGCGTTCAACGGCGCCGAACCAATCCGCGCCGACACGCTGCGCCGCTTCGCCGACGCCTTCGCCCCGGCCGGCTTCGACCCGCGGGCGCTCTACCCCTGCTATGGCCTGGCCGAGGCGACGTTGCTGGTCACCGGAAGCCGCAAGGGCCGCGGCCCCCGCACCCTCGACGCCGACATCGACGGCCTCGGCGAGGGCCGCTACGCCCCAGCCCCGCCTGACCGCGACCGTACCCTCGTCGGCTCCGGCCTCGTCCCCTCGGCCGCCCAGGACACGGGCGCCGCCGCGCTCGGGCCGTGGGCCGCCGCCGAGGTGCGGATCGTCGATCCGGAGACCGGGCGCGGCGCTCCGCCCGACCGGATCGGGGAGATCTGGGTGGCCGGCGACCACGTGGCGGCCGGCTACTGGCAGCGCCCGCAGGCCACCGCCGCCACCTTCCAGGCCCGCTGCGCCGACGCGCCCGGCCGGTCCTATCTGCGCACCGGCGACCTCGGCCTGATCGTCGACGGGGAGCTGTACGTCGTGGGCCGACGCAAGGACATGCTCGTCCTCCGCGGCCGCAACCACTACCCGCAGGACCTCGAACAGACCGCGGTGGCGGCGCATCCCGCGCTGCGGCCCGGCGGGTGCGCCGCCTTCGCGGTACCCGGCGCCGGCGGGGAACGCCCCGTCATCATCCAGGAAGTGCGCGGCGAACCTGGTCCGGCCGCCGACCCCGCGGATGTCGCCGCGTCGATCCGCGCCGCAGTGGTGCGCGAACACGACCTCACGCTGGCGGATCTGGTGCTGGTCCGCCCCGGCGCGCTACCGAAGACCAGCAGTGGCAAGATCATGCGAGCCGCCGCCCGCCGGCGTTACCTGGCGGGCGACTTCGCACCGTGGGCGGCGTCGACGCTCGCCGCGCCGCCCTCGTCCCCGGCCGGCTGAGACGGCCCGATGGCGGTGCACCCGACCAACCCCGACTACGTCCGGTTCGTGACCGAGACGGTTCTCAGCATGCCCGCCGCGGCCCGGCTGGGCTTCCGGGTCGGGCGGGTGGCCCCCGGTGAGGCTGAGCTCCTCCAACCCTGGCGCCACGAGCTCACCCAGCACGACGGCCACCTCCAGGCCGGCGTCCTCGCGTCGCTGGCGGACCTCGCCGCCGGCTGCGCCGCGGGCACCCTGCTGCCGGTCGGCTGGGTCAACATGACCGTCGACATCACCCTGAAGATCCTCGCCCCGGCGAGCGGCGCAGCGTTCCTCGCCCGCGGCAGGGCGGTCAACGCGGGCCTGACGACGACCATTGCCGCCGCCGACGTCTGGTGCGTTCCGACCACAGACGGCGCAACGGACCTCCCCACGGCTCACGGCGGTGCGGGTCTCGGGATCGGCGCCGGCGCGGCGGCGAGCCGGTCCAGGGCCGACGATTCGTTCGGCCCCCGCGAACCCGCACAGACGATGTGCGCCACCGGGCTGATCACCCTGCGCAACATCCGCCGCCCTCCGTCCCGTTCGCCGCGCCCCCACCCAGCTGACGATTGAGTCTCCGCCTTTCCGTGATGCCTGGTCGGCGGGTAGGGATCGGGTGGCGGGGGTGCCCGCGCGCCTGGAGGGGCCGGAGGAGATCCGCGCCTACTTCGCCGCGGCGGCCAAGGCTCCGATCCGGTGGGAGAAGTTCGACGACATGGTGGTCCACGAGACCGCCGACCCGGAGGTCGTCATCGTCGAGTACAACGCCCGCGGAAAGATCACAACAACCGGTGCGGCATACCAGCAGTCCATCATCGCCGTGTTTCAAGTCCACNATGGAAAGATCGTCTTGTATCGCGACTACCTGAATCCGCTTGCCCTTGCCGAGGCGCGCATGGAGCTGTCCACCCCGGCTGAATAGTGGCGTGCTGGGGGCACGACCCCATCGCGGCGCGACGGGTTCCGCGTCGCCGGCCGGCTTCGCCTCGGGTGGTCATGAGGTCCTGCCCGCGGCCGTCGTCGAGGCCGGCGCGGCGGCCCCCGCGGGCGCCGGGGCGATGCCGTGCGCGCGCAGGTAGCGTTCCAGCCGGCCGACGTGGTCGGCGGTCGACCGGTAGGCGAGGTAGCCGTCGGGACGGACGAGGACGGCCTCGCCGATCGCGGCGCCGTAGCGTGCCCGCGCCCGGCCGGCCGGGTCGAGGACGGCGCCATCGCCGCCGGAATGCGCGCGGCCGGAATGCGCGTGGCCGGAATGCGCGCGGCCGGAAGGACCGTCGCCGGTGTTCCGGCCGGCGGGGGCGGTCGCGACGACCCGAGCGATGACGAGGTCGCCGAAGCGGGCACGGATCAGGGCGGCGTCGTCGTGCAGCCGTCGGGCCGCGTCGTCGTCGCCACCGGCGAACAGCAGCAGCGAGAACCAGGGGGTCCGGGTCGCCTGGCGCAGCGTCGGGCCGTCCGGGGCGGCGAGCGCGATGTCCGGGGCGAGCGCGATGTCCGGGGCGAGCGCAGCATCCGGGGCGAGCGCGACGTCGGGAGCGAGCGCGCCCGGGTCCGGCACCCCGCGGCGGCGACCGGTGCGGCTCGGTTCGCGTTCGGTGAGGGGGCCGTCGGGGTAGCCGAGCCCGAGCTGGCTGAGCGCGGCCGCCGCCCGGCGGCCCAGCGGCGGGCTCGCGGCGACGAGTCGCAGGGCGAGGCCACGCGCCTGCCGGGCGACCGGATGCTGCGCGGTGATCACGCGGGTCGCCCGGGCCGTGCCGGCCAGCAGCCGGTCGGCGACCGGCTCCCGCTCGGCGGCGTAGGTGTCGAGCAGCGCCGCGTCGGCCCGCCCGGTGGCGACCAGCGCGAGCCGCCAGGCCAGGGCATAGGCGTCCTGCAGGCCGGTGTTCATGCCCTGCCCACCGACGGGACTGTGCGAGTGCGCCGCGTCGCCGGCGAGCAGCACCCGCCCGCGCCGGAACGTCTCCGCCCGGCGCTGGTGGACGCGGAACGTGGTGGTCCAGATCGCCTCGGTCAGCCGCGGTGGATCAGGCAGCCGCTCGTCGAGCAGCCGTTGCAGCTCCGCCAGATCGAGATCGGCGCGGTCGTCGGAGTGGGAGCCGGCGGTATCGGGGAGATCGGCGATGAAGCGCCAGTGCCGGGGGCCGGGCATCGGGAAGGCGGCGACGACCCCGGCGGGGGAGAAGGTCACCTGGCCGTGCGCGCGCTCGCGCGCCCAGTCGGTCACGACGTCGCCGAGGGCGAAGGTCTCGGGCAGGTCGTAGCCATGTGTGGCGATGCCGGCGGTGTGCCGGACCTGGCTGTGCGCGCCGTCGCAGCCGACCAGCCAGTCGGCGAGGACGGTCCGCGTCGAGCCGTTCGCGTGCCGCAGCACCGCCACGACATGCTCGTCCTCCTGCCGGACCGCCACACACTCGGCGCCCGTCTCGATCCGCACCCCCAGCCGCGCGGCGTGCGAGCGCAACAGGTCCTCGATCTGCGGCTGCGGCAGCGACAGGGTGAACGGGAAGGGGCTCGGCACCCGATCGATGGGCAGCCGCACGACGGTCCCCGCGCGCCGGCCCGCCTCCCTGCTGCCGCCCGCGTCGTGTCGGCCGCTGACGTCGTGCACCTCGACCTGGCGCAGCGGACGGCCGCGGCGCACCGCCTCGGCGGCCAGGCCGAGGTCGTCGAGCAGCATCAGCGTGCGGCTGCTGACGGCGAGGGCGCGGCTGCCGGGGGGTCGGAGCGTCGCCCGTTCCACGATCCGGGTGCGCACCCCGCGCCGGGCCAGCTCGGCGGCGACCAGCAGACCGGTCGGGCCGGCGCCGACGACCAGGACGCCGGGCCGGTCCGCGGAACTCGGCATGCGTGCACCGTAGTGACGTCACGCGGAGTGGGCAACTGCTGACCGATGCGGTCGCGGCAGCGGCGTTTCAGTGCTCGCGGATCACCGTCGCCACCGTGTATGGACGGCCGGCCGGGCCGCCCGCGCTGACCTCGTACACCGCCAGGGAACGGCCGCGGTGGACCGCGCGGGTCGTGAAGGTGACGGGATGGTTGCCGTCGCCGGGGCGCAGGAAGCTGATCCGGATCGACGTGGTGTGGGGTGGCCCGTCCGGGTCCGCCAGCGCCACCGCCAGATCGGAGCCGCACAGCAGCACGCCGCCGTGCACCGTGTTGTGCGGGTTCTGCATCCCGGGACCGCTCGGTAGGACGAGCGCCGGCCAGCCCGCCTCGGGCCCCGCCGCCCCGGCCGCCGGTGACGCCCCGGCCGCCGGTGACGCCTGCTCGGGGATCGCTCCGGCCGACGCCGACGCCAGATCGAGGGTCTCGAACAGGGACCCGTGGTCCGCGGGTGGCAGGGGCGGGCGCATGCCGCCCGGCGGCAGGATGTCCGCCGGGACGTAGCGGCAGCGGCCGGTGGCCACGGCCACCACCCGGCCCTCACCGTCGTACACGGTGGCGGCCGCGAGCCCACCGACGGCGTCGCGGCCCAGCAGCGTGGCGTGCGCGGTCAGCTCCGGGCCGGCCCACGGCGGGGGGACGACGACCTCCAGCGAGAGCTGGGAGGTCACCGAATGCCGGTCGCCGAGGCGGGCCCGCAGGATCGCCGAGCCGATGGCGTCGTCGACCACGACGCCGAGCGAGCCGACCGTCGGGACGCCGCCCGGCCCGGCCAGCCACGGCCCGATCCGCATCCGTACCCGGGTGCCGTCGTCGCCGTGCACGGGGGGCAGCACCCGGAACCGGGTCTCGGCGTACTCCCTGGCCTCGACCTCGGGCGGCTCGGCCCGCCCCGTCGTCGTGGTCAAGCCTTCGGCCCGCCGGCGACGTAGATGATCTGACCGGAGACGAAGCCGGCGCCCTCACTGACGAAGAACGACACGGTGTGCGCGATGTCGTCGACCTCGCCGACCCGGCCGACCGGGATCACCCCGGAGGACGCGGCGACGTACTCCTCCCAGGTCTTGCCCATGCGGGCGGCGGTGGCCCGGGTCATGTCGCTGGCGATGAAGCCTGGCGCGATGCAGTTCGCGGTGACGCCGAACTTGCCGAGTTCGATCGCCGCCGTCTTCGTGAAGCCCTGCAGGCCGGCCTTGGCGGTGGAGTAGTTGAGCTGGCCGCGGTTGCCCAGCGCCGACGTGCTCGACAGGTTGACGATGCGGCCCCAGCCGGCGTCGACCATGTGCTTCTGGACCGCGCGGGTCATCAGGAACGCGCCGCGCAGGTGCACGCCGATCACCGAGTCCCAGTCGGCCTCGCTCATCTTGAACAGCAGGTTGTCCCGGGTGATGCCGGCGTTGTTGATCAGTACGGTCGGCGCGCCGAGCCCCTCGGTGACGGCCGCGACGGCCGCGGTGACCTGCTCGGGGTCGGCGACGTCCGCGCCGACCGCCAGGGCGCGACCGCCGGCCGCGGTGATCGCCTCGACGGTGCCCTTGGCGGCGGCCTCCTCCAGGTCGAGCACGGCGACCGCCAGGCCGTCGCGGGACAGCCGCTGGGCGATCGCGGCGCCGATGCCGCGGGCCGCTCCGGTGACGATCGCGACGCGGGTGGGGGTTTCGGACACGGGCGTACTCCTAGTGGTTGAGGCCGACGGCCGAGCTAGAGGGACATTTGCGCTGACCTTCCGGCCAGTCAAGCGAATGGTCACCCTGGGCGGCCGGCGTGCCGAGGCGATCTGCGGCGCGCGCCGGATGGAGTATGAAGGAAACCGTTGTAGGGCGGGCCGGTACAGCCGGCGACGCGAATGTCGTCGTGAGGAAGCTGCGGACATGTCTGTTGCCGAGCCCGTCGGGGCGGCCCACGAGGAGCGCCCGGGGGCGGACCGACGGGTGCGCCTGCCGAAGTCGGCCGAGCTCGTCGCCGGTCACCTGCGCCGGCAGATCGTCCGCGGCGAGCTCGCCGCCGGCGAGGCGCTGCCGTCCGAAAGCGCGCTCATGGCCCAGTTCCACGTCTCGCGCCCGACGCTGCGCGAGGCCTTCCGGGTGCTGGAGAGCGAATCGCTGATCATGGTGCGGATGGGGCCCGGCGGCGGGGTGCGGGTGCGCCCGCCGAACGTCGACGTCGCCGCCCGCTACGCCGGCCTGATCCTGCAGCACCAGGGCACCGCGCTCGCCGACGTGCTGGCGGTCCGCGAGGTCGCCGAGCCGCAGGCCGTCGCCCACCTCGCCCGCGCCGGCGGGCCGAAGGAGATCGCCCGGCTGCGGGCGGCCCTGGCCGAGCCGGTCGACCCCGCCGCGTCGCCGCTGGAGACGCTGCGCCACTTCGAGCGGTTCCATCCGCTGCTGATCGAGCTGACCGGCAACCAGACGCTGCGGGTCCTCATGGGCATGATCGAGCACATCGTCGAGCTCGCGGACCGCTCGCGGGTGCAGTCGGACGCCGGCTCGCCCGACCTGGACACGGCGATCGCGCGCAGCCGGGCCGCGCACGCCCGGGTCGTGGACCTCATCGAGGCCCGCGACGCCGAACGCGCCGAGCGGCTGTGGCGCCGCCACCTCGTCGCCGGCCGGGACTACCTGGAGCGCGGCGACGGCACGACCGTCCTGGACATGTTCGGCTGACCAGCCCGCCCCGCGCCGGCCGCCCGTCACCTGCCGGCCGCTCGTCACCCGGTGGCTGCCCGCAGTGCTCCGCCCGCCGGCCGGGCTCACCTCTCGGTGGACCCGGCGAGGACGTCGGGCGACGCGGCCCCGGCCGGCTCCGCGGGGGCCGGGGCGTCGGGGGCCTGCGCGGTGATGCCGGCGAGCGCGGCGATGCGGTCGAGCTGGTGCTGCGGGTCGCGCAGCAGCAGCCGGTCGGTCGTCGCCCGCTTGAGGTACAGGTGGGCGGAGTGCTCCCAGGTGAAGCCGATGCCGCCGTGCACCTGGACGTTCTCACCGGCGGCGAGCAGGGCCGCCTCCGAGCAGGTCAGGCCGGCGATGCTGGCCACCTCGGGCAGCTCGGCGGGGGACTCGTCGGCCGTCCACGCCGCGTACATCACCGCCGACGTGGCCGCCTCCACCTCCAGCAGCACGGTCGCCAGCTTGTGCTTGATCGCCTGGAAGGAGCCGATCGGCCGGCCGAACTGCTCGCGCTGCTTGGCGTAGTCCACCGCCGACGCCAGGGCCGCCTCGGCGACGCCGAGCTGCTCGGCGGCGAGCAGGGTGACCGCCGCGTCCAGGGTGCGGGCCAGGCCCGGCGCGCCGGCGCCGTCGGCGCCGAGCAGGACACCGGGCGTGCCGGTGAGGGTGACCCGGGTCACCCGCCGGGTCGGGTCGACGACGGGCAGCGCCTCGACCGCCAGACCCGCCGCGCCGGCGTCGACGAGGAACAGCGACGTCCCGGCGGCGGTGGTGGCGGTGACGACGAACAGCCCGGCGCTCTGCCCGTCGAGCACCCAGTCCTTGACGCCGGTCAGCGCCCAGCCGTCCCCGGCGCGCTCGGCCGTGGTCGTGGGGGTGGCGTCCCAGGCCCGGCCGGGTTCGCGGGCGGCGAGGGTGCCGGTGGTCGTGCCGGCGGCCAGGCCCGGCAGGTGGGCGGCGGCGGCATCGGCGTCGCCGGCGTGTAGCAGCGCCTGGGTGGCGAAGCTGGTCGACAGCAGCGGCGCGCACAGCAGGCTGCGGCCGGCCTCGCTCAGCGCGATGCCGAGCTCCACCAGGCCGAACCCGGCCCCGCCGTACTCCTCCGGCACGGCGAGAGCCGGCAGCTCCAGCTCGTCGCACAGCCGCTGCCAGGTCACCGGGTCCCACCCGGTCGGCGTGGCCATGTCGCGCCGCACCGCATCGGCGTCGGCGACCTCGGCGAAGTAGCGCCGGATGCCGCGGCGCAGCTCGTCGTGTTCGGGACTGTACCGGAACTGCACGGAACCTCCAGCGGGTGACCGGGCCCGGCGACCGGAGTGTGTCGGCGAGTCGGCGGACGTCGACGGGACCCTGTGCTTGAGACAGGACACTGTGCTCGAGACACAAGGATAGGGATATTGTTTATCTGATTCTAGCCGTCGCGGGTGTGGGGAGGTCCGGGTGGACACGCGGTATCCGGCGGAGGTGGAGCAGTTCCGTGCCGAGGTGCGGGCGGTGCTGGCGGAGGAGCTGCCCCCGGGCTGGCCGGGGACGGGCGCCCTGGGCGACGCGGCGGCGGTGCGCGAGTTCGTGACCGGATGGCGCCGGACGCTGCACCGCCGCGGGCTGCTGGGGGTGGCCTGGCCGGTGGAGCACGGCGGCCGGGGGCTGACCACCCTGCACCAGGTGGTGCTGGTGGAGGAGCTGACCCGGGCCGGGGTGCCGTTCGGGGTGCAGCCGCAGGACTCGACCGGGTTCAAGATGCTGGGCAACACCCTGCTGCGCTACGGCACCGAGGCACAGAAGGCGGCGATCCTGCCCGGCCTGCTGTCCGGCGAGCAGATCTGGTGCCAGGGGTTCTCCGAGCCGAACGCCGGCTCCGACCTCGCCGCGGCGGGGACGCGGGCGCGCCTGGTCGACGGCGAGTGGCACATCGACGGGCAGAAGATCTGGACGTCGGGTGCGCACCGTAGCACGGGGATCTTCGTGCTGGCCCGCACGGAGCCCGAGGCGGCCAAGCACCGGGGGCTGTCGTTCCTGCTGGTGCCGTTGGACCAGCCGGGGGTGGAGGTCCGCCCGATCCGGCACATGACCGGCGGGGAGGACTTCTGTGAGGTGTTCTTCACCGACGCCCGCTGCCCCGCGGACGCCATCGTCGGCAAGCCCGGCGACGGGTGGAAGGTCGCCTCGACCCTGCTGACCTACGAGCGCGGCGAGGAGGCGGCGACCAACCCGATCCTGTTCGCCGCGGAGCTCGACCGGCTGGTGGAGCTGGCGCGCCGGCNCGGGGTCGCGGACGATCCCGTGGTGCGCCGGCGGCTGGCGTACTTCCGGGCCCGGGTGGAGGTCATGCGCTTCCTCGGCTACCGGATCCTCAGCGACGTGCTGGCCGGCGGCGAGCTGGGGGCGGCGTCGTCGGTGTCGAAGCTCTACTGGAGCGAGTACCACCGCGAGGTCACCCAGCTCGCGCTGGACATCGAGGGGCTCGACGGCCTGGTGCTCGTCGGCAAGGGGCCGTCGCGGCCGCTGCGGACCGACGACCCGGGCGCCGACCCGGAGTCGACGGCGAGCTGGTGGGAGGTCTCGCTCAACGCCCGGGCGGGCACGGTGTACGCGGGCACCTCGGAGGTGCAGCGCAACATCCTCGCCGAGCGCGTCCTCGGCCTACCCCGCGAGCCAGCCGCCTGAGTCCGTCGGCGCCCCGGGCTCGCCGGGGCGCCCGAGCAGGTCCAGCGTGGCCTCGTCGCGCCCGCCCTGGCCGAGGTAGCGGGCGCCCGCGGCCAGGTGGCGCCGCCAGAGGTCCTGCGCGCCGGCGGCGTCCCCGGCCTCGACGAGGTCCACGAGCATGGCGTGCACCCGCACGGTGCCGCGCTCGGCCCGCTCCAGCTCCGGGGTGCCGAGGTCGGCCTCGACGCGCGTCCAGGTGGTCCGGTTGATGATCTCGCCGAGCAGGGTGATCAGCAGGGCGAGCGTCTCGTTGCCGGCGAGGTGGACCACGAGGGTGTGGAACTCGTTGTGCAGCCGCACCCCCTGCACCCGCTCGGTGGCCGCGTCGTGCTCGGCCAGCAGGGCGCGCAGCGCCCGCAGGTCGGCCTTGGTGCGCCGGCGGGCCAGCGCGGCGGCGGTCGGCGGTTCGAGCAGCAGCCGGGCGTCCCAGACGTCGGCGATCGTGGTGGCGCGGTGCTCCAGGACGAGCCCCGCGTAGCGGGCCGCGACCGCCGGGTTCGGCGACTGGACGCGGGCCCCGCCGCCCGCGCCCCGGCGGACCGTGATGAGCGACTCCGCCTCCAGGATGCGCAGCGCCTCCCGCAGGGTGGGGCGCGAGACCCCGTACTGCCCCATGAGCACGGCCTCGGGTGGCAGCGCCTGACCCTCGGCGAGGGTGTTGCGGATGATGGCCTGCCGCAGGTCCGAGGCGACCAGCTCGGCCATCTTCGGCACGCGCATCCGCCGGCCGATGGCGTCGCGTGGCCGTTGCGGACCGCCTGCAGCCACGCTGTCTCCTTCGGTCGGGCGGGGGAGGGATCGGGCGGAGCGAGGACCGATGTCGAGCATTCTAAGATGTAAATAATTTAGCGCTCAAGGGCGTCGGGTCGGGGGCGATCACGTCGGATCGCGGGGGCCGCGACGGGACGGGCCCGCCGGCAGGCGACGTGTCTTGACGAGGCTCGACGCGTCCCGCCGAGGCTCGACGCGCCTCGGCGCGGCGGTGCGATCACCTGAACGACAGGTGTGGCGTATGCGGACAACTTTGGGTAGCGTCCCCATCGGCTGGTCAGCGTGCCCCGCCGCGGCGGGAGCCGGGCGGATGGTCGGGCCGGCAGCTACGACGAACCGCGAGTACGGGGGTGCGCGCGTCCGGCGATTTCCGGAGTGATCCTTCGCGTCCGCGGGTTCGTGTTCCGCACGCCGTTCGCGTTCGCTCGGGAGTCCCGCCGGTATGCCTCGCACACGTTCGTCTCTGGTCCTGGCCGTCGCGCTGCTCGCGCTGACCGTCCTCACGGGCGGCTGCTCGTCGGGCACGCAACCCGCGGCCGCCAGCTGCGACACCCCCGGGATCACCGCCGACCAGGTCCGCCTCGGCCTGCTCTACCCGGACTCGGGCCCCACCGCGTCGTCGCTGGCGGCCGTGCGGGCCGGGATCGACGCCCGCCTGGGGCTGGCGAACGAGGCCGGCGGCATCCACGGTAGGAAGATCGTCTACGACTGGCGGGACGACCAGGGCACGACGGAGGCGAACACGATCGGCGCCCGCGACCTGATCGAGGGCAAGGGGGACTTCGGCATCCTCGAGTACTCCCTGGCCGCCGACGGCAGCGCCGGCTACCTCGCCGAACGGGACGTGCCGGTGGCGGGCCTGGCCGCCAGCGACAGCTGGTCGACCAGGCGGAACATGTTCTCCTTCTCCTACACCACCGGTGCGGCCAGCGACACCTACGGCACCTTCGTGAAGTCCCGCGGCGGCACCCGGGCGGCCCTGCTCACCACCGCCCTGTCCACCGGGGTCAGCGACGCCGGCGCCCGCCTGTCCGCGAGCCTGCGCGCGGTCGGCATCCCCGTCGTCGACCAGATCGGCTACACCGCGAACGCCGACAGCCCGGCCGCGATCGCCCGGCGGCTCGCCGCCACCGGAGCCGACACGCTGCTCACCGTCGTCGGCACCCCCGACCTGCCGGCGGTGCTGCGCGAGCTGCCCGCCACCGGGTGGAACCCGAAGGTGATCCTCTCGGTCAGCGGCTACGACAGCCAGCTCCTCGCCGAGGCGGGCGGCGCCATGACCGGCGTCATCGTGCCGGTGTTCTACCGGCCCTTCGAGGCCGGCGGGGCGCCCATCGCCGGCTACCTCGATGCGATGACGCGCTACGCCCCCCAGATCGCCAACCCCCGCCAGGACCTCGCGATGATCGCCTACATCGACACCGACCTGTTCCTGCGCGGGTTGCAGCAGGCCGGCGCCTGCCCGACCCGGCGGGGCTTCATCGACGCCCTGCGCTCGGTGCGCAGCTACGACGCCGGGGGCCTGATCTCGCCCCTCGACCTGAGCACCAACCTGGGCCGGCCCACCACCTGCCTCGCGTTCGTCCAGGCCAACGCCGCCGGCTCCTTCGACGTCCTCGACGAGCGGCTGTGCGGGCGGGAGCTGCCCGCGTCCGGCGGCGCCGGCTGAGCGATCGCCGCGCCGGCCCCGGCCACATCTGCCGCCCACGTGCGCTAAACACAGGGGAGAGCTGCTTTCTTGGCGCCAAGAACCGGAGGTCGGATGGATCGGGGTGCGGGACCGCTGGCCGGACTGCGCGTGCTGGAACTCGCCGGCCTCGGCCAGGTGGCGATGGCCGCGATGGCGCTCGCCGATCTCGGTGCGGACGTGGTCCGCCTGGACCGTCCGGGCGGCGGCCCCTACCCCGCCACGGCGGGCGACCCGGTGCTGCGCGGGCGCCGGCATGTCACGGTCGACCTGCGCTCGCCGCAGGGCCGGGACACGGCCCTGGACCTCGCCGCGGCGGCCGACGTGGTGCTGGAGGCGATGCGCCCCGGCGTCGCCGAGCGGCTCGGGATCGGCCCGCAGGACTGCCTCGCCCGCAACCCCCGGCTGGTCTACGGGCGCATCACCGGCTGGGGCCAGCAGGGGCCGCTGGCCCAGCAGGCCGGCCACGACATCAACTACATCGCGCTGACCGGTGTCCTGGGTGCGCTGGGGCGCGCCGGGGAACGGCCGCTGCCGCCGCTGAACCTGCTCGGCTTCGCCGGCGGCGCGATGCAGGGCGTCGTCGGGGTCCTCGCGGCGCTCCACGAGGTGGAGCGCTCCGGCCGGGGCCAGGTCGTCGACGCCGCCATCGTCGACGGGGTCAGCCTGCTCGCCCAGATGGTCTGGTCGTTTCGCGGCCAGGGACGGTGGAACGATGCCCGCGAGAGCAACCTGTTCGACGGGCACGCCCCCTTCTTCGACACCTACACCTGCGCCGACGGCCGGTTCGTCGCTGTCGCGGCGATGGAACCGGCCTTCTACGCGAACCTGCTGCGCGGCCTCGACCTGGCCGACGCCGACCTCCCGCCGCAGGACGACGAGCAGGGCTGGCCGGTGCTGCGCGCCCGCTTCACCGAGGCCTTCGCGCGCCGCGCCCGCGACGAGTGGGTGGCCGCCTTCGCCGACCTCGACGCCTGCCTGACGCCGGTGCTGACCTTCGACGAGGTGGCGGCGCACCCGCAGATCGCCGCCCGCGGTACGGTCGTCGAGGTGGACGGGATCACCCAGGCCGCGCCGACTCCGCGCTTCTCCGCCACCCCGGCGCCGCCCCCGCGCCCGCACACCGGCCCCGAACCCGTCGAGGGGATCCTCGCTGCCTGGCGCGACCGCTGACGTCGCGCTGCGGTCGGCCGTCGCGCTGCGGTCGGCCCGACCCGCCGGCGGGCACCCGCGAGACATCTCGAGCGGCCCGGCGGGGCTATGTTGGGGATCTTCTAGCTGGAGGTGAGGGCGATGGGCAGTCCGACGCCGCGGATCCCCCGTCACGTCCCCGTCGATGCCGCCGCCCGGCACGGCACGCTGCGTATCGCCGACTATCAGCTCGGCGATCACCTCGTGTGGGCGGCCACCGACGATCTCGGTGTCGTCGCCCTGGCCGGGACGCGCGAGGAGCTCCAGCGGGCCCTGGCCGAGTTCCCGGAGTAGCGGCAGGCGGCACTGCTCGCCGGGCCGAAGGTCCCCGCGGGCTCTTCTCGAGGTCCCTGTGTCCGTGCTGCCCGCAGCGATGTACTGCTCCGGACGCGATCGAGTTCTGGACTTGATCAGGATGGCTGGGAGTGCCCGTGATGAGTGTTGTGGATGGCCGGCCGGCGCATCATGAGGGGCTGGCATCGTGGGTGCGGGACGTGGCCGCGCTCACCGAACCCGACGAGATCGTCTGGTGCGACGGTTCCGAGGAGGAATGGGAGCGGCTCACCGGCCAGCTTGTCGCGGCGGGCACCTTCGTCCGGCTGAATCCGGCCCTGCGCCCGAACAGCTTCCTGGCCCGCTCACACCCCTCGGACGTCGCCCGGGTCGAGGACCGCACGTTCATCTGTTCGGTGTCGCCCGGGGATGCGGGGCCCACGAACAACTGGGCGGATCCGGACGAGATGAGGTCCACGTTGCGGGGCCTGTTCACGGGAGCGATGCGGGGACGGACGATGTATGTCGTCCCGTTCTCGATGGNCCCGCTCGGTTCGCCGATCTCCCAGCTCGGGGTCCAGATCACCGACTCACCCTACGTCGTCGTGTCCATGCGGATCATGACGAGGATGGGGAAGGCGGCGCTGGACCTGCTCGGGGCGGACGGCATGTTCGTGCGGGCCCTGCACAGCGTCGGTGCCCCCCTGGCGCCCGGTCAGACGGACGTTGCCTGGCCCTGCAACCCCACGAAGTACATCACGCACTTCCCGGAGACCCGGGAGATCATCTCCTATGGTTCGGGCTACGGCGGGAACGCGTTGCTGGGCAAGAAGTGCTTCGCGTTGCGGATCGCCTCGGTGATGGGTCGTGACGAGGGCTGGCTCGCCGAACACATGCTGATCCTGAGGCTGACGAATCCGGCCGGGCAGGTGCGTCACGTCGCGGCGGCCTTCCCGTCGGCGTGCGGGAAGACCAACCTGGCCATGCTGGTCCCCACGATCCCCGGCTGGCGGGTCGAGACGGTCGGCGACGACATCGCGTGGATGCGGTTCGACCGGTCGGGGGAACTGCGTGCGATCAACCCGGAGAACGGCTTCTTCGGGGTGGCTCCGGGAACCGGACCGTCGACGAATCCGAACGCTGTCGCGGCCCTGCACGCCAACTGCATCTTCACGAACGTGGCCCTGACCGACGACGGCGACGTCTGGTGGGAGGGTCTCACCGACGCCCCGCCCGAGCACGCCGTCGACTGGCGGGGTGACGACTGGACGCCGGCGTCCGGGACGCTGTCGTCGCACCCGAACGCGCGGTTCACCGCGCCGGCATCGCAGTGCCCGTCGATCGCCGACGGGTGGGAGGACCCGGCCGGGGTGCCCGTCGACGCCATTCTGTTCGGCGGGCGCCGCGCCGGCGTCGTCCCCCTGGTCGTCGAGGCCCGGGACTGGGCGCATGGGGTCTTCCTCGGCGCCACGGTGTCCTCGGAGACGACCGCCGCCGCGGTCGGGACGGTCGGCCGGCTGCGCCGCGACCCGTTCGCCATGCTGCCGTTCTGCGGCTACGACATGGCCGACTACTGGGCCCACTGGCTCGCCATGGGCCGGGTCCCGCACGCGCGACTGCCGAAGATCTTCTACGTGAACTGGTTCCGGCGCGCCGCCGACGGCCGCTGGCTGTGGCCCGGGTTCGGGGAGAACAGCCGGGTGCTTGCCTGGGTGTTCGAACGAGCGGCGGGGACGGCGGAGGCGGTGGACTCCCCGATCGGGCTCCTGCCCGCCCCCGGTGCGCTCGATCTGACCGGCCTCGACCTGCCCGCGCGAGACGTCGCCGAGCTGTTCGCCGTCGACGTCGAGGAGTGGCGGGCCGAGGCGGACTCCATCGAGGAGCACTTCGCCGGCTTCGACCGCCTGCCCGCGGCGATGAGCGAGCAGCTCGACGGGCTGCGCCGGCGCCTCCAGCGGTCCGCCGTCCACGCCGCCCCGGCCGCCAGGACGCCCGAGTAGGTCCCGCCTGCCCGGGCGATCCTCGGCGTGGCACGCCGGTCGAACCTGGACCGTCGCCCTCTAGACGGACGGTTCGGGGGCCGGCTGGGAGTCGTCCCAGGTCCAGTTACGGATCTCGGGCAGGTCCTCCAGATGGTCGCGAATGTAGTCGTGGTGGCGGCTGAGCTGAGTTTCGCAATGGGTGACGAGCCGGTCGGTGCCGGGATGGGTGGTGCGGGCGAACTCGATGGCGAGGCGAGCGAGGTGGTAACGACTGACCTCGTTGCGGACGAGCATGTCGAACGGGGTGGTCGTCGTGCCCTGCTCGATGAAGCCGCGGACGTGGAAGCGCTGGGGGTTGCGCCGGCCGTGCAGGAGCTGGTGAACGCCCCGGCTGTAGCCGTGGAACCCGACGACGACGTCGGTCTCGTCGGTGAACAGGGCCCGGAACATCGGGTTGGAGAAGCCGTGCGGATGCAGGTCGCTGCGCAGCAGGGCCATCAGGTCGATCACGTTGACGACCCGGATGGAGAGGCTGGGCACGAACTGGCGTAGCAGCTGGGCGGCGGCGAGGATCTCCATGGTGGGCACGTCGCCGATGCCGACGAGAACGATGTCGGGATCGCGGCCGAGCTGGGATTCGGTGCCGGCCCAGTCCCAGACGGAGCCACCGCGGGCGGCGTGCTCGTCGGCCTCGGCGGCGGTGAGGTACTGCAGATGCGGCTGCTTGTCGGCGACGAGCAGGTTGACGTGGTCGCGGCTGCGCAGGCAGTGGTCGGCGACGGACAGCAGGCTGTTGGCGTCCGGCGGCAGCCAGATCCGGATGACTCCGGGGGACAGCGGCACGACGGTGTCGATGAGGCCGGGTCCCTGGTGGGAGAAGCCGTTGTGGTCGTTGCGCCAGCAGGTGCTGGTCAGCAGCACGTTGAGGCTGGGGACGGGCTCCCGCCAGCCGAGCTTGGCCCCTTCCTGCAGCCATTTCGTGTGCTGGACGAGCATCGAGGCGGACACCATGGCGAACGCCTCGTAGGTGGCGAACAGGCCGTGGCGGCCGGTGAGGGTGTAGGCCTCCAGCCAGCCCTGGCACAGATGCTCGGAGAGCACCTCCATGACCCGGCCCGAGGGGGAGACCCGGTCGTCGTGCGGGTCGATGGGGGCGACCATGCAGCGGTCGGTCACCTCCAGGATGGCGCCGAGCCGGTTGCTGGTGAGCTCGTCGGGGCTGAACACCCGGAAGGTGGTCGGGTTGTCGCGGTAGACGTCGCGCAGCAGCTCGCCGAGCGGCCGGGTCGTCTCGTAGGAGACGCGACCGCGGTGGCGCGGGTCGATGTCCAGGGTGTAAGCGCGCCGGTCGGGCAGGCGCAGCGGTTCGGTGCGCCGGCCGCCGTTGGCGTAGCTCGTGGCCCCCAGCCGTTTGTCCCCGACCGGGGCGAGCGCGGCCAGCTCGGCGGCGAGCCGGCCGTCGGCGTCGAACAGTCGCTCGGGTTGGTAGGACCGCAGCCACGCGTCGAGCTGGGCCAGGTGCTCCGGGTTGTCGCGGACCCCGGCAAGGGGCACCTGGTGGGCGCGGAAGGTGCCCTCCACCTGCACGCCGTCGACCTCATGCGGGCCGGTCCAGCCCTTCGGGGTGCGCAGCACGATCACCGGCCAGGTCGGGGTGTCGGTGACCGTGCCGCCGGGGCGGCGGGCGGCGTGCTGGATGCGCCGGATCGCCTGGTGGGCCGTGGCGAGGGCGGCGGCGAAGTCCCGGTGGACCTGGCGGACGTCGGAGCCTTCGACCCACAGGACCTCGTAACCGTGGCCGGCGAGGTAGGCGGTCACCTGGTCGCGGCTGCGGCGGCCGAGAACGGTGGGGTTCGCGATCTTGTACTGGTTGAGGTTCAGGATGGGCAGGACCGCGCCGTCCCGGGCCGGGTTGAGGAAGGTGATGCCCTTCCAACTGCCCTCCAGCGGGCCGGTCTCGGCCTCCCCGTCGCCGACGACGGCGGCGACCAGCAGATCGGGGTGGTCGAACGCGGCCCCGAAGGCGTGCACCAGGGCGTAGCCGAGCTCGCCGCCCTCGTGGATCGACCCCGGCGTCGGCACGCTGACGTGGCTGGGGATCCCGCCCGGGGTGGAGAACTGCTCGACCAGCCTGGTCAGCCCCGCCGTGTCCGCGGACACCCGCGGGTAGATCTCGGAGTAGGTGCCTTCCAGGTAGGTGTTCGCGACCAGCGCCGGGCCGCCGTGCCCCGGGCCCGCCACGTACAGCACGTCCTGGCCGGTCAGGCTGACCAGCCGGTTGAGATGCGCGTACACCAGGTTCAGCGCCGGCGATGTCCCCCAGTGGCCGAGCAGCCGCGGCTTGATGTGTTCGCGGCGCAGCGGCTCCCGCAGCAGGGGGTTGGCCCGCAGGTAGATCTGGGCGGCCGTCAGGTAGTTGGCGGCGTTCCAGTAGGCGATCAGTCGGTCCAGCGACGGTTCGTCCAGCTCCGGAGTCGGACGGTCGAGTCCGTCGACGTCCACCGTGGCAGTCATGGTGCCAAGACTCCCACCCGTCCCGCCCACCACATACAGGTGTCCGATTCCGGGAAGGTCCCCGAACCGGGAAGGTCTGCCGTCGGGGGTCCGAAGGGCCCGAGGCCAGGTGCCTTCCGGCATTCGTCGCCGAGATGCTCCATGGACAGGATGACATTGCCCACATCGGTGGGGGACACGGGCCGGCTCGGGAACCCGCCGGTCCCCGATCGCCTTCGGGCCGGCCGGGGATCCTTCGGGACGCCGGGATCCTTCGGGACGCCGGGATCCTTCGGGACGCCGGGATCCTTCGGGACAAGGACAGGAGACGATCGATGTCGGGTCAGGACCAGGTACTGCTGACCTCAGCCCGGGACGCGACCCCGGCCACCGCGGACCGGCTGCCCGACGAACGACGGCTGTCCTCGCTGGTGGCCTCCGGGGCCCGGGTGCAGCCGCAGCTGCGGGCGATCGCCCGCCGGCTGGCGGTGTTCCACGAGCAGGGCGAGACCTCGCCGGAGATCGCCCGGGCGGGCGGCCTCGCCGCGCTGCGGGCGCTGTGGCTCGAAGGCCTGGTGGGCGTCGAGCCGTTCCGTGACCTGCTGGACGGCGAGGTCGTAGACGAGATCGGCCGACTCGCCCTGCGCTACCTCGACGGCCGGGCGGCCCTGTTCACCGAGCGGCAGCGGGCGGGTCGCATCCGCGACGGGCACGGCGACCTGCTCGCCGACGACGTCTTCTGCCTCGACGACGGTCCTCGCATCCTCGACGGCCTGGAGTTCGACCGGCGGTTGCGGGTCGGCGACGTCCTCGGCGACGTCGCCTTCTTCGCGATGGACCTCGAACGGCTCGGCCAGCCGGGGGCGGCACGGTACTTCCTGGACGCCTACCGGGAGTTCTCCGGCGAGACCCACCCAGCCTCCCTGGAACATCTCTATCTCGCCTACCGGGCCTTCGTCCGGGCCAAGGTCGCCGGCATCCGGGACCACCAGGGGGAGCCGGGCGCGGCCGACGCGGCCCGCGAGCTGGCCGCGCTGGCCCTGCGCCACCTGCGCCGCGGCCGGATCCGGCTGGTCCTGGTCGGCGGCCTTCCCGGGACCGGCAAGTCGACCCTGTCCCAGGGGCTGGCCGACGGGGCGGACGGCTGGGTGCGGATCGGATCCGACGCGGTGCGCAAGGGGCTGGCGGGTCTGGCTGCCGAGCAGTCCGCCGCCGACGCGTTCGGTGCGGGGCTGTACGGTCCGCAGCCGACGGAGGCGACGTACTCGGAGCTGATGCGACGCGCCCGGACGGCCCTGGAACGGGGGGAGAGCGTGGTGCTCGACGCCTCCTGGACCTCCGGCGCGCACCGGCGGCTCGCCGCCCAGCTCGCCACCGAGACCGACGCCGACCTCGTCGAACTGTGCTGCGTGGCGCCGCCGGAGGTGGCGGCCGCGCGGATCGCGCGCCGCGCCGCCGTAGGCGGCGACGCCTCGGACGCCACGATCGCCGTCCACGCCGCGATGGCGGCCCGCAACGACCCGTGGCCGACGGCCCACGAGGTGCCCACGACCGGTCCGGCCGGTGACGCGCTTCGGGCCGCGTGTGCCCTCGTCGCCTGACCGACCCGGGCCCGTCAACCACCCTCTCCGCCGGCAGGCCGGCGGATGACGGCGACCGGGCAGGTCGCGTGCAGCAGGCACTGCGAACTGGTGGAACCGAGCAGCAGGTCGGCGAACCCACCGCGGCCCCGAGCGCCGACGACGAGGAGCTGGGCTCGCACCGCCGTGTTGATGAGGCCGTAGGCGGCGTTGCCCATCACCAGGTCGGTGTCGACCGTGAGGTCCGCCCGGCCGGCGAGGCCGGCGCTCGCGGACTCGTCCAGGACGGCCTGGGCGGCGGCGCGAAACACCCCGTCGCCCTCGTCGAGCCGGTCGGCGGCGGGTGGGGGCGGCTCCCACACGTGCACGATGCGCAGCGCGGCCCCGCGCAGTTCGGCCTCGACGGCGGCCCAGGCCAGGGCCTCGATCGAGGCACGCGAACCGTCGACCCCCACGACGACGGGGCGGTGGCCGGGTGCGGTCCCGCCGTGGACCACCACGACCGGCACCGTCGCGCCGTGCGCGCAGGCGAGGCTGACCGAGCCGGTGAGCATGCGCCTGGTCCGGTCCACCCCACGGGCGCCGAGGACGAGCATGGCGGCATGGTCGGACTCGGCCAACAACGTCTGGACCGGTGGCCCGAAGACCGTGCGTTCGACGATCCGGGCTGTGGGCTCGTCCTTGCGGACCCGCTCCACGACCTCGTGGAGCAGCCACGGGGCCGTCCAGCGCGGATGCTCCGGCGAGGTGGCCGCAGGCGGGACGCCCGGCTCGTGCGGGGGCCCGGCGGCCGCCCAGACCAGGACCGCGCGCACCTGGGCGTCGCGCCGGCGTGCCGCGTCCACCGCCCAGCGAAGTGCCCGCTCGGCGTCCGCGGAACCGTCGATCCCCACGACGATCTGCGCCCCGGGGACGTCCTCACCTCCCACGGCATCTCCTCTCCCGGCTGTCCGACCTGCTCCCGGCTGTCCGACCTGCTCCCGGCTGTTCGGCCTGCTCCCGGCTGTTCGGCCTGCTCCCGGCTGTTCGGCCTGCTCCCGGCTGTTCGGCCTGCTCAGACTGACACCCGCAGGGAGTAACGGCGAGCGCACGGACGAACACGTGGGAGTGCCGCGGTCGAACGGGCGGCTTCCCGGGCGTGGACGGATCCGGCGCCCAGGTTCCTCGGCGGCCACCTCAGGGTATGGCCTCGACTACAGGACGTCATGACCGGCCGGCCGGCCAGCCGGACGGAGGGGACGGGGGTGCGGTGGCGCAGCCAGAGGTGGTCGAGGCCGTCGTCCGGCCGGCCGCGCTCGGCACCCTCGTCGAGGTGCTGCGGGCGCGCGGTTACCGGGTGGTCGGCCCGACGGTGCGGGACGGTGCGATCGTCTACGACGAGATCGCCGGCGCCGCGCAGCTTCCGGTGGGCTGGACCGACGTCCAACAGCCCGGCCGTTACCGGCTCGAACGTCGTGGCGACGCGGCGCTGTTCGGCTACGCCGTGGGGCCGCACTCGTGGAAGCAGCACCTGCTGCCGCCCCGGTTGCGCCTGCTGCGGATCCGCCGCGGCGGCGGCGAGGGGTCCGAGGCGGCGGAGGGGTCCGAGGCGGCGGAGGAGTTCGAGGTGACGGAGGAACCGACCCCACGCACCAGGGTGGCGTTTCTCGGCGTTCGTTCCTGCGAGCTGCACGCGATCGCGATCCAGGATCGGATCCTGCTCGGCGGCGGCACCCGGGACCGGGACTACGCCGCCCGCCGCAGCGACGTGTTCATCGCCGCGGTGAACTGCCACGAACCGGGTGGGACCTGTTTCTGCGTGTCCATGAACACCGGCCCGGCGGTGCGGGAGGGCTACGATCTCGTGCTCAGCGAGATCCTCGACGCCGACCACCGGTTGCTCGTCGAGGCGGGCACCGCCCGCGGCGCCGAGGTGGTGGGCGAGCTGGCCGGGCGGGCGGCCGAGCCGGCGGACCGGACGGCGGCCAGGGCCGCGGTGGACCGCGCGGCCGACCGGATGGGGCGCACGGTCGAGGCGGCTGATCTGCGCGACCTGCTCGCGGACAACCTCGAACACCCGCGCTGGGACGAGGTGGTACAGCGCTGCCTGACCTGCGGTAACTGCACCATGGTGTGTCCGACCTGCTTCTGCACCTCGGTGGAGGACGTCAGCGACCTGCGCGGCGGCGAGGCGGAGCGCTGGCGCAGCTGGGAGTCCTGCTTCTCGCTGGACCACTCCTACCTCCACGGCGGCAGCATCCGCGCCGCGGGGCGGTCGCGCTATCGCCAGTGGCTGACCCACAAGTTCGGGACCTGGCATGACCAGTTCGGCACGTCCGGATGCGTCGGTTGCGGACGGTGCATCACCTGGTGCCCGGTCGGCATCGACGTGACCGAGGAACTGGCCGCGATCCGGGCGAACTCCCTGGCCGGCGACCCCGACCCCACCAGCGCCCAGCCGCGCCCGCCCGCGCGTGAGGCCCGCGATGACGCCGGTTGAGACCCCGCTCGCCGAGGCCGGCGTGTTCGCCGGGATACGGCCGGACCATCTCGCGCTGCTCGCCGGCTGCGCCCGCCACGCCGTCTTCCCGGCGGGTGCCCTGCTCCTGCGGGAGGGCGACCCGGCGGACACCCTCTACCTCGTCCGGCAGGGCACGGTCGCGATCGAGATGTTCGTCCCGGCCCGCGGATCGGTCCCCCTGGAAACCGTCGGAGCCGGCAGCGTCGTCGGCTGGTCGTGGATGTTCGCGCCCTACCGTGTCCACTTCGACGCCCGCGCCCGCTCGCTCGTCCGGGCCGACGCCCTCGACGGCGCCTGCCTGCGGGGCCGGTTCGCGCAGGACCCGGCGCTGGGCTACGACGTGCTCTCCCACCTTGCGCAGGTGCTCATCGAACGCCTGCAGGCGACCCGGATGCGGCTGCTCGATGTCTACGGAAACCCGGACCGGGGCTGACGGCGCCGTCGGGGCGATGACCCCGCGGCCGTTCCGCGTCACGAGCCACCGCCAGGAGACCCGGGACACGTGGACCCTCGAGCTCGAGCCGGTCCGCGGCGCCCCGCTCGTCGCCAGGCCCGGCCAGTTCACCATGGTGTACGCCTTCGGCGTCGGCGAGGTCCCCCTGTCCGTGTCCGGCGGCCCGGTGTCCGGCGGCCCGGTGTCGGGCGGCCCGGTGTCGGGCGGCCCGGTGGGAGAGGGCGGGGACGGGCAGCTCATGCACACCGTGCGGGCGGTCGGCGCCGTGACGGAGGCGATCTGCGCGGCCCGCCCGGGCGACGTCCTCGGGGTGCGCGGCCCGTTCGGACAGGGCTGGCCGCTGCGGGCGGCCGCCGGCTCGGACGTGGTCGTCGTCGCCGGTGGGCTGGGCCTGGCGCCGCTGCGCCCGGTCGTCCGGCAGATCCTGCGCCGCCGCGCCGACTTCGGCGCCGTCGCCGTGCTCGCGGGCAGCCGGACCCCCGACGACATCCTCTTTCGCCGGGAGCTGGCCGGCTGGCAGGACCGGGCCGACCTGCAGACCCTGGTCAGCGTCGACGGCGGCCAGCCCGGGTGGCGCGGGCGGGTCGGGGTCGTCACCGCCCTGCTCCCCGAGGTGCACGTCGACCCCGCCCGGGCGGTCGCGTTCATCTGCGGGCCGGAGGTCATGATGCGGCTGACCGCGCGGGCGCTGGTCGACGTCGGCGTGCCGGCCGACCACGTCCACCTGTCCATGGAACGCAACATGCACTGCGGGCTCGGTCACTGCGGCCGCTGCCAGCTCGGCCCGCTGATCCTCTGCCAGGACGGACCGGTCCGCGGCTACGACCGCCTCGCCCCGCTGATGGCCGTGCGGGAGCTGTGATGCGGACATCGGCCTCGACATCACCATCGGCATCACCATCGACCGCGGCCGCCAGGCCCCGCCTCGCCGTGTGGAAGTTCGCCTCCTGCGACGGCTGCCAGCTCACCCTGCTCAACTGCGAGGACGAGCTGCTCCCGCTGGCCGCTGAGGTCGAGATCGCCTACTTCCTCGAGGCGTCCAGCGCCACGGTCGCCGGGCCCTACGACCTGTCGCTCGTCGAGGGCTCGGTGACCACCCAGGCGGACGCGCAACGGATCGGGGAGATCCGGGCCGCCTCCCGGCGACTGGTCACGATCGGTGCCTGTGCCACCGCCGGCGGCATCCAGGCGCTGCGCAACTTCGCCGATGTCGACGGGTACCTTGCGGCCGTCTACGCCACCCCCGCGTACGTCTCCACGCTGTCGACCTCCACCCCGATCTCCGCGCATGTCCGGGTGGACTTCGAGCTTCAGGGCTGCCCGATCGACTCCCGCCAGCTCCTCGAGGTGATCAGCGCGTTTCTTGCGGGTCGACGCCCCGCCATCTCCTCGGCCTCGGTCTGCACCGAATGCAAACGACGGGGAACGGTCTGTGTCATGGTCGCACACGGCACGCCCTGCCTCGGGCCGGTGACGCATGCGGGCTGCGGCGCGATCTGCCCGGCCTGGCACCGCGGCTGCTATGGCTGCTTCGGCCCGATGGAGAGCCCCAACACCCCTGCGCTCGTCCGCGAGCTGACGGTGCTCGGCATGGACGACCGCGAGACCGGCCGGGTGTTCCGGACGTTCAACGCCGCCGCGCCGGCGTTCCTCGCCGCGTCCCGCGACGCCGCCGAGGGCGGTGGGATCCATGCCGAGGACACCGACGCCGAGGACACCGACGCCGAGGACACCGACGCCGAGGACACCCAGGCCGAGGACACCCATGCCGAGCAGTAGGCGCATCACGGTCCCGCCGCTCACCCGGGTCGAAGGGGAAGGCCGGCTGCTGATCCGGGTCAGCGACGGCCGGGTCGACGAGACTCGGCTGAACATCTTCGAGCCGCCGCGCTTCTTCGAGGCACTGCTGCGCGGGCGGGCCTACACCGAGGCCGCCGACATCACCTCCCGCATCTGCGGCATCTGCCCGGTCGCCTACCAGCTGAGCGCGCTCGCCGCGATCGAGCAGATCTGCGGGGTCGGCGTCGACGGTCAGCTCGCCGCCCTGCGGCGGTTGCTGTACTGCGGGGAGTGGATCGAGAGTCACGCGCTGCACGTCTTCCTGCTGCACCTGCCGGACTTCCTCGGCTGCGACAGCGGCCTCGAGCTGGCCCGGGAGCATCCCGCGGTCGTGCGCCCGGGGCTGGAGCTGAAGAAGATCGGCAACACCCTGATGACGCTGATCGGCGGCCGCGCGGTGCATCCCGTGAACGCGCGGGTCGGCGGCTGGTACCGGGCCCCGACCCGCGGGGAACTCGACCGGCTCGTCGGTCCGTTGGAACGGGCCCGCGACATCGCCCGGGACACCGCCCGTTTCGTCGCCGGCCTGGACTTTCCCGACGACGAGGTCGGCGCGGTCTTCGTCGCGCTGCGGCAATCGGGACAGTACGCGATCGAACGAGGCCGGATCGCCTCCAGCGAGGGCCTCGACATCGCCGCCGCCGACTACGACAGCCACTTCGTCGAAGAACAGGTGCCCTGGTCCACCGCCCTGCACTCGACGCTCGCCCCGCTCCCCCCGCTCCCCCCGCTCCCCCCGCACGCCCCGCTCGCCCCGCACGCGATGTCGGCCGCCGGCGGCTCCTACCTCGTCGGACCGCTGGCTCGCTTCGCGCTGAACGCCCGGTGGCTGGCGCCGGCGGCGCGGGAGACGGCGGCGGAGATCGGCCTGCGCCCGCCGGAGCGCAATCCCTTCCGCAGCATCATCGTGCGCTGCGTCGAGATGGTTCACGCCGCCGACGAGGCGCTGCGGATCATCGGCGACTACACGGAACCCGCATTCCCCGCCGTGCCGGCCCGGCCGCGGGCGGGAATCGGACACGGCGTCACCGAGGCGCCTCGCGGGCTGCTCTACCACCGCTATTCCACGGACCGCGACGGCACGATCCTCGACGCGAAGATCGTGGCGCCGACCTCCCAGAACCAGCGTCCCCTCGAGGAGGATCTGCGGGATGTCGTCGAACGCTCGCTTGACCTGCCCGAGGCCGACCTCGCTCGTCGCTGCGAGCGGGTCATCCGCAACCACGACCCCTGCATCTCGTGCGCGACCCATTTCCTGACCCTCGACATCGACCGCGGCTGACGGTCGTCGGGATCGGGAACCGGTGCCGGCACGACGACGCGGTGGGCCTGGTGGTCGTCCGCCGACTCCAGGGTCGGTTTCCGCTCGCGACGAGCACGGTCGAGGGTCTCGACGAGCCGGCCGGTCTGTTCGCCGCCTGGGACGGTGCCCACGGCGTCTGGATCATCGACGCCGCCCGTTGCGCCGCCGCACCGGGAACCGTGTTCCGTTTCCGGGCCGACGAGCGGCCACTGCCGGCGCAGCTGATCGGCCCGTCGACCCACACCCTCAGCGTCGCGGACGCCGTCGAGATCGGCCGGGCGCTCGGCGGGCTTCCCCGCTTCGTCGTCGTCCACGCGATCGTGGGCCGTGACTTCTCCCGCGGCGAGGGACTCGATCCCGACGTCGCGGCCGCCGCCCGCGGTGTCGCCGCCACCGTCCGGGCCGAGGTGGCGAGGTGGGCCGCTCGCTACGCAGCGGCGTGCACGACCGCAACCGGGCACGACGCGTGATGCAGGCACTGGTGGGCGACCGAACCGAGCAGCAGCTCGGCGAAGCCGCCGTGACCCCGGGAGCCGACGGCGAGCAGCTGCGCGTCCTCGGCCGCCGACAGCAGCGCATGGGCCGCGCCGTCGGTGACCAGCCTGTCGTCCACGACGAGGTTCCGGCGGTCGTCGATTCCCTCGGCGAGGCAGGTGTCGAGGACGGACCGGGCGGCCTTCTCGGCGGCGGTGTAGTCCACGCCGACGTAGACCGGGGGGTAGCCCAGCGGGACCGGCAGCCAGGCATGGACGACCCGCAGGACCGCCCCGCGCAGGCGCGCCTCGCGGGCCGCCCACCGCAGCGCCTCGAGCGACGCGGCCGACCCGTCGACGCCCGCGACGACCGGTCCCTGCGTGCTGTGCTGACGGACGCGGGTCACGACCACGGGCGTGGTCGCCCTGTGCACGCAGGCGGCGGAGACGGAGCCCATGAGGACCCCGCGCAGGCGGCTTGCTCCGTGGCGGCCGACCACCAGCAGCTCGGCGTTGGTCGCGGCCTCGAGCAGAGCCTCGGCCGCGCCGCGGGACTCCATGCGCTCCACTACCGGCACGGGACGCCGCGAGTCGAATGCGTTGCGTACGGAGGTCTCCAGGAGGTGGCGGGCCGTGGTCTCGGCCTCGGGCGACCCCGGCTCGTGCCGCATCCTGGCGATGGCCGCCGAGGAGTCGTCCGGCGACCAGGCCAGCAGGGCGGTGACCGTCACGTTTCGCAGGTGTGCTTCGCGCAGGGCCCAGCGAAGTGCCTCCTCGGCCTCCGGTGACCCGTCCACTCCGACCACAATGCCGCTCATCCTGCGCCTCCCGTCACGCCGTGTTCATGTCAGCGGACACAGCGTCGCCCGGTCGGCATCGTCGATCGAGTGCGGTTCGGCGGTGGGACCCGGGCCGCCCGGCCCTGCCGACCGGAACGAAAGGCCCCTGTCGTACCCCCATGCTCCCGGGACGATCGGCCCGGACCGGGCCGACGGTCAACGCCGCCCCCGGCTCTGCGCGCGGTGGAGACAGATCAACAGGACCTTGGCCCCGGGCGGGACGGACCTTCGGGCCCGTCGGCCGCGACCTGCGCATGCATCCGCCGCACCAGGTGCGCGGGCACTCTCGGGGCATGGCTGTGATGACCGAGGCGAGCCCGTTCCCGGCGGGGCGAGACGAGCCGGTGCCGGCCGGTGCGCCGGTGCCGGCCGGTGCGCCGGTGCCGGCCGGTGCGCCGCGACCGTTCGCGGGGTTCGTCGAGACGTCGGGATCGGTGCTGTACTTCTTCGGGGATCGGGTCTTCAAGGTCAGGAAGCCGGTGGATCTCGGTGGGGTGGACCTGCGGAGCCGGTCGGCCCGGCGGGCCGACTGCGAGGCGGAGGTGCGGCTCAACCGTCGCCTCGCGCCCGACGTCTACCTCGGCGTCGCCGACGTCGTCGGGCCGGGCGGGGAGCCCTGCGACCACATGGTCATGATGCGTCGCCTGCCCGCGGCGCGCCGGCTGTCGACGCTCGCCGAGAGCGGGGCCGCGGCCGTCGAGGAGATCCACTCCATCGCCGAGGTGCTCGCCGACTTCCACGCCCGGTGCGAGACCTCCCCCCGGATCGCCGCGGCCGGCGACCCGGATCGCCTGCGCGCGCGGTGGGACGACTGCGTCGCCGAGGTGCGCCGTGCCGGCGGCGTGGCGGTGGGCGCCGACCTGCTCGACCAGGTGGACCGGCTCGCGGGACGGTACCTCGAAGGCCGGGGCGAGCTGCTGCGGGAGCGCCGGGAGGCAGGGTGGATCCGCGACGGGCACGGCGACCTGAGCGCGGCGGACACCTTCTGCCTCGACGACGGTCCCCGGATGCTCGACTGCCTGGAGTCCGAGCCCGAGCTGCGGGCGGCCGACGTCCTGGCGGACGCCGCCGCCCTGGCGGTCGACCTGGAATGGCTCGGACGTCGCGATCTCGCACGTGCGCTGCTCGACCGGTACCGCGACAGGACGGGGGAGAACCATCCCCGGTCGCTCGAGGACTTCTACTGCGCGCTCGCGGCGCTGCGACGCTGCCAGCTGGCGTGCCGGCGGCTCGCCGCCGGTGAGACCGCGGCGGCGCGTGAGGCCAGGGTCTTCGCCGAGCTGGCCTGGGCCCGGCTTCGCCGGGGCCGGGTCCGGCTGGTGCTGGTCGGCGGCCAGCGGGGCACCGGGAAGTCCACGCTCGCCGACGGACTCGCCGCGGCCGAGCGGTGGACCGTGCTCCGTTTCGACGACGTCGCGGCGGCCTGGTCGCCCCCGCCCGGTCGTCCTGAGCCCGCCGCGGGACACCGAACACCGGTCGACGGCGTGGACGCCGTCCACCAGGAGCTGCTGCGCCGGGCCGCCGCCGCGGCGTTGCGTCGCGGCGAGTCCGTCGTGGTCGACGCGCCGTGGAACCGGCACGGCCAGCGCCTCGAGGCGGCCGAGGTGGCCCGCCGGGTCGCGGCCGACCTGGTGCAGCTGCGCTGCACGGCCCCGCCCGATCTCGCGGCCACCCGCGTCGACCCGCGCCGCGCGACCCCCGCCGGCCCTGCCGGCCCCGCCGGCCCTGCCCGTCTCGCCGACAGCGTCTCCCGGGGTGAACCGTGGCCGGAGGCCAGGAGCATCGACACGGCGGCGACCGCCGCGGACGCCCTGCGCCACGCCCGCCGCGCCGTCGTCTGACCACCGGTGCGGGTGGTCTGCGCGTGAACATCCAGCCGCCGCCCGGAATGGGTCCCGTGCGGCCGATCGATTCCGGTACTGTTCGGGCGTGGGCACGGAAGCCGAGCTCGTCGCAAACGGGGCTGGGGTGGAAGCGAACGCGCTGTCACCGTCCCCGCAGGGGGAGGGCTTGACCTTCCCCGTCGTCGCGCGCCTCGAACTCGACGAGCTGCTCACCCAGCTGGTCGAGCGCGCCCAGGATGTGCTGGCCACCCAGGGCCGGTTGCGCGGGCTGCTCGCGGCGAGTCGCGCCATCGCCACGGACCTGCGGCTGCCGGTGCTGCTCCGGCAGGTCGTGGAGGCGGCGTGCGAGCTGCTCGGCGCCCGGTACGGGGCCCTGGGCGTCATCGCGCCGGACCGCACCCTGGAGGAGTTCATCCACGTCGGCATGGACCCGAAGGACGTCGAACGGATCGGTCACCTGCCCACCGGCCACGGTGTGCTCGGTCTCCTGATCGACGATCCCCGGCCGCGCCGCCTCGACGACATCTCCCGGGAGCCGAGCGCGTACGGCTTTCCGCCCGGGCATCCGCCGATGCGGACGTTCCTTGGCGTGCCCATCACCGTGCGTGGTGAGGTGTTTGGAAACCTCTATCTGACCGAGAAGCGCGGCGGCGCCGCCTTCACCGCGGAGGACGAGGAGCTCGCGCTGGCGTTGGCCGCCAGCGCCGGCGTCGCGATCGAGAACGCGCGGCTGTTCCACGAGGCCCAGCAGCGGCACCGGTGGATGAGCGCCTCGGCCGAGGTGACCCGGCAGATCATGGCCGAAGCCGACGGTGCGCTCGGGTCCGTCGTGCAACGGCTGTGCACCGTCGCCGACGCGCAGTTCGTCTCGGTCGCCCTGCGCGAGGAGGATCCCGGCAACGTCCGGGTCGCCGCCGTCGCCGGGGTGGATACCGCCGGGCGCATCGGGCAGCGGATACCGCTCGAGGGCACCCTGACCGGCCGGGTGATGGCCGAGCAGCAGCCGCTGCGGGTACAGGATGCCCGTCTCGACTCCCTTCCCGAGGAGCGGGGGGCCGAGACGGGTTCGTTGATCGTCCTGCCGCTGGTCGCCGGTGCCGACCACGTGTCCGGCGTGCTGCTCGTCGGCCGGAACCGGGCCGAGCGGCCTTTCAGCGACGCCGATCTCGCCAGCGCCGCAGGCTTCGCCGGCAATGTGGCGATCACCCTGGAGCTGGCTCGGGTCAAGGCCGACCGGGAACGGCTGGTGGTGCTGGCGGATCGCGGTCGCATCGCCCGTGACCTGCACGATCACGTCATCCAGCGGATGTTCGCCGTGGCGCTCGGCCTGCAGGATGTCGCCCAGTACGAACGCCCGGCGAATGCCGAGCGGCTCAACCAGTACGTCGACGACCTCGACGTGACCATCAAGGACATCCGACGGTCGATCTTCGAGCTGCGTAGCAGCGGCGAACCGAAGGAACAGCGCCGCCTGCACACCGAGATCGACCGGATCGCCGAGGACGTCCGCCCGGCCCTCGGCTTCACGCCGACCATCCGCTACTCCGGCCCGCTCGAGACCGTGGTCGGCGACGAGCTCGCCGCCCATGTGATCGCCGTCGCCCGGGAGGCGCTGACCAACGCCGCGCGCCACTCCCAGGCCCGGTCCGTCGAGCTCCGCCTCGGCGTGGCCGGCGACGCGGTGGTCGTCGACGTGATCGACGACGGCGTCGGCATCGGCTCCGCCGATCGGCGCAGTGGGTTGGCCAATCTCCGGTCCCGGGCCGAGCAGCTCGGCGGATCCTTCAGCCTCACCACGCCGGCCGGCGGGGGCACCCACCTGCACTNGGCTGCCCCGCTGTGACCGTGCCCTGACGGACTCCCAGCCCCCACAGCGCAGTGCGGCGCAGTGCAGTGCGCCGCAGTGCGGGGCAGGATGCAGGGCGGGGCAGGCTGCAGGGCAGGGCCGCACGGGACTCCGGGACGGATCCCGTGATGCGCCCGTCGTGCCGCCGTCGGCACCGAGGTACACGACGATGGGTGATGACCGTGGGCGGAGAATCTTCCCGGGAACCTGCCGCTGCGGCCGACGCGCAACCGGGCGTGGTCGGCAGTCGGGCCCGGTCGACCCCGCGGAGGCGGGCGGCCCTGCTGGTCGGTCTGGCCCTCGGCGGACTGGCGGTCGGCGCCGTCGGGTGGTTCGTGGACCAGATCCGCATCAGCGCGGTGGCCTGGGCCGTGACCGCGGGGATCGCGCTGGTCCCGGCGGTCGCCAGCGTCGTCGCCGGGCTGCGTGACCGCAAGGCCGGCGTCGACGTGATCGCCGTGCTGGCCCTGATCGGGACCGTCGCCGTCGGCGAGTACCTGGCCGGCGCGGTGGTCGCGGTCATGCTGGCGACCGGGCGGCTGCTGGAGGCCGCGGCGGGTGAGCGCGCCGAGCGGGCTCTGCGGCAGCTCCAGGCCGCCGCACCCCGCAGCGCCCGGCGTCGTGAGGGCGCCGGGCTGCACACGGTCGCGGTGGCGGAGATCGCCGTGGGTGACCTGCTGGTCGTCGGCGCGGGGGAGGTGGTCCCGGTCGACGGCCGCGTCGAGCGGGACACGGCCGTGATCGACGAGTCGACGCTCACCGGGGAGCCGGTGCCCGTGACGAAGCGCGCGGGCGACGCGGTCCGGTCCGGGACCTTCAACGCGGGCGGGCCGTTCGAGCTGCGCGCGACCACCACGGCCGAGGACAGCGCCTACGCCGGGATCGTCCGGCTCGTCGAGTCCGCCCGCGCGGACTCGGCGGGCTCGGTCCGGATGGCGGACCGCTACGCCCTCGCCTTCGTGCCGGCGGCGCTCCTGCTGGCCGCCCTCGCCTGGGCGCTGTCCGGGCAGGCGGAGCGCGCGGTGGCCGTTCTGGTCGTGGCCACCCCGTGCCCGCTGATCCTCGCCGTGCCCATCGCGATCGTCTCCGGGCTGTCCCGGGCGGCCCGCCGCGGGGTGATCGTCAAGGGTGGTGGTGCCCTCGAGGCACTGGGCCGGGCCGACACCGTGCTTTTCGACAAGACGGGCACCCTCACCGTGGGCCGCCCGACCGTCACGGACGTCGTCACGGACTCGGCGTCGGCCGCGGGGTCGGCCCCCGCCGAGCTGATCCGGCTCGCCGCCTCCCTGGACCAGGTGTCGCCGCACGTGCTGGCCGCGGCACTGGTCCGGGAGGCGCGGGAGCGAGACCTGCCGCTCACCATGCCGCAGGACGTCGTCGAGGAACCCGGCACCGGGATCCGCGGCCGGGTGACAGGCCGGCTGGTCGCGGTCGGAACCGCCGCCTGGGCCGGGGCCGCTGTCGGGGCTGCTGTCGGGGCCGGACCAGGGGTCGCACCGGTGGCCGAGGCCGGCGGCCGGTGGGTTCGCACGGTCCGGCGGCGGTGCACGTTCGACGGATCGACCGCGGTGTTCGTCGGCGTCGACGGGCGGCTCGCGGGTGCCCTGCTGCTGGACGACCCGCCCCGCCCCGACGCGCCGCGGATGATCAACCGGCTCCGCGCCGCCGGGGTGGGCCGGATCGTCATGGTCACCGGTGACCGGGCCGAGGTCGCCGAGTCGGTCGGGGCCGGGCTCGGCGTCGACGAGGTGATCGCGGAGTGCACACCGGCCGACAAGCTCGCCGCGGTCCGGGCCGAGGGCCGCACCGCGAGCACCGTCATGGTCGGTGACGGTGTCAACGACGCACCGGCCCTCGCCGCGGCGACGGTCGGGGTGGCGCTGGCCGCGCGCGGAACCACGGCGTCGGCGGAGGCCGCGGACGTCGTCCTGACCGTCGACCGACTGGACCGGCTGGCCGAGGCGATGGCGATCGCCGCCCGCTCGGTGACCATCGCCCGGCAGAGCGTCCTGCTGGGGATGGGTCTGTCTTTGATCGCCATGGTCGTGGCGTCGTTCGGCGGCCTGGCCCCGGCGCCGGGGGCGCTGTTGCAGGAGGGCATCGACATCGCCGCCATCGGCAACGCGCTGCGGGCACTGCGGCCGGGCCGGGACCGGTCGGTGTCCCTGCACGGCGAGCAGGCGGCGATGTCCGAGCACTTCGCCGCCGAACACCACCGCCTGCGCCCCGGCCTGGACCTGCTCCGGAGCGCGGCGGCGGTGGCCGACGACGCCGAACCGGCCGAGATCCTGCGTCGCGCCGGCGCCGCCCACCGGTTCTGCGTCGAGGAGCTGCTGCCGCACGAGGACGCCGAGGACGCCGAGTTCTACCCGGTGCTGACGAGCGTGCTCGGGGGGAGCGAGTCGACCGCCATGATGAGCCGGGCGCACATGGAGATCCACCATCTCGTCCGCCGGCTCGGCCGGCTTCTCGACGAGCTCGATCCGGCCGACCTCGACCGGGACGACGTCCGTGACCTGCGCCAGCTGCTCTACGGGCTGTACGCGGTCCTGCGCCTGCACTTCGCGCAGGAGGAGGAGGACTACTTCTCGCTGGCGGACGCCCCACCGATCCCGCCGGCGGGCCAGGAGGTGCTGGCCTGACCTGCGCGTCCCGGAGGTCGCCAGGGTGGACCGGCACAGGAGGAGACGGGACGGCCATGGACACACGGACGCGATCGATCGTCTGGTTCGACGAGCTGGGCGCGGCGGACACCGGCGTCGCCGGAGGCAAGGGCGCGAACCTGGGGGAACTGACGGCGGCGGGATTTCCGGTGCCGCCCGGCTTCGTCATCCCGGCGGCGGCCTACCTGGCCGAGACGGAGCGGTCCGGGGCGCGGGCGGAGCTTGCCCGGGACCTCGCCGGCGCCGACGCGGCCGACGCCGGCGCGCTGGCCGCGCGCTCCCGACGCCTGCGCGACCTGGTCGGTGCCATCACCATCGGCCCCGAGCTGCGCGCGCACATCGTGGACGCTTACCACAAGCTCGGCGGCGGTTTCGTGGCCGTCCGCTCGTCGGCGACGAGCGAGGACACGGCGGGCACCTCCTTCGCGGGGATGAACGCGACGTTCACCAACATCCGGGGCGAGGACGCGCTCGTCGACGCGGTCCAGCGCTGCTGGGCCTCCCTGTTCGGCGAGCGGGTCCTGACCTACCGCGCCAGCCGGGGAGTCCGGGACGAACCCGCGATCGCGGTCGTCGTCCAGCGCATGATCAACGCAGACCGCTCCGCGGTGGCGTTCAGCGCCGACCCGGCGACCGGGGACACCGGCCGGATCGTGATCGAGGCGGCCTTCGGCCTCGGCGAGGTGATCGTCTCAGGACAGATCGTGCCGGACACGTACGTGGTGGACCGGGCGGGCCCGAGGATCGCCGAGGTGCGGACGGGCGTGCAGAGCCACCAGATCGTCCGCGGACCCGACGGTGCCGACCAGCGGATCGCCCTGCGGCCCGACGAGGGCGGTGCGCGGGTGCTGAGCGACGACGAGATCCGCACCCTCGCCCGCCTGGTCGACGGGGTGCAGGAGCACTACGGCGAGCCCCAGGACACCGAGTGGGCGATCGAGGACGGTCGCACCTACCTCGTCCAGGCCCGGCCGATCACCACGTTGCCCGCGGAGCGGACCGGACCCGCGGCGGACGGTGGTGCGCCGCCGCTGGTCGGCGGCCTCGGCGCCGCGCCGGGGACGGCCAGTGGGCTCGTCCGGGTGCTGGTCTCCCCTGCCGAGGGCGGCACGCTGCGCGACGGCGAGATCCTGGTCGCCCCGATGACCTCGCCGGACTGGGTCCCGACCATCCGGCGGACCGCGGCGGTGGTCACCGACAGCGGCGGGGTGACCTGCCACGCGGCGATCGTCAGCCGGGAGCTGGGCGTCCCCTGCGTGGTGGGTGCCCGCACCGCGACCAGCGTGTTGCGCACCGGTCAGCCGGTGACGGTCGACGGCGGCCGCGGCACGGTGCGCGGCGGCCTCGCCCCGACCGAGCCACGCCGGCCGGTCACCGCGGGCAGCGGGCGGGAGCCCGGCGCGCCGGGCGCGGCCGACCCGCCGGTCACGGCGACCCGGCTGTACGTCAACCTGGCCGTCGCCGAGCGGGCCGAGCAGGTCGCGGCCCTGTCCGTCGACGGCGTCGGCCTGCTGCGCGCCGAATTCCTGCTGACCGAGGCGCTCGGCGGGGTGCACCCGAAGCGGCTGCTCGCCGACGGCGGCCGGGCCGAGTTCGTGGCCCGGATGAGCAGCAGCCTCAGCCGGATCACGCGGGCGTTCTCGCCGCGCCCGGTCGTCTACCGGGCCACCGACTTCCGGACGAACGAGTTCCGCGGGCTGCGGGGCGGCGAGGCGTTCGAGCCCGTCGAGGCGAACCCCATGATCGGTTACCGTGGCTGCTACCGCTACGTCCGCGAACCGGAGCTGTTCGCCCTGGAGCTGGAGGTACTCGCCGAGGTCCGCCAGAGCACCCCCAACCTGCACCTGATGATCCCGTTTGTGCGTACCCGCTGGGAGCTGGAAGCCTGCCTGGAGGCGGTCGACGCGAGCCCGCTCGGCGGCGACCGCGGGCTGCGCCGCTGGGTGATGGCCGAGGTGCCCTCGGTGGCCTTCTGGATCCCGACCTACGCCGCGATGGGCATAGACGGGGTCTCGATCGGCTCCAACGACCTCACCCAGCTCGTGCTGGGCGTCGACCGGGACTCGGAGACCTGCGCGGAGCTGTTCGACGAGTCCGACCCCGCCGTGCTCGACACGATCACGCGCATCATCGACGCGTGCACCGCGGCCGGGATCACCTCGTCCCTGTGCGGGCAGGCGCCGTCGAACCGTCCCGAGTTCGCCGAGCACCTCGTGCGCGCCGGCATCACCTCGATCTCGGTGAACCCGGACGCGGTGGATCCGGCGCGCCGGGCGCTCGCGGCGGCCGAACGCCAACTGCTGGTCGAGGCGGCGCGCCGGGACCTCGCGCGCCGCTGAGGATCCGGGCGCGCCTGGTGCGGCTGCTCAGGACGCCGGCACCGGCAGCAGGGCGGTCACCGTGAAGCGCTCGACCGCGACCAGGTGACCGCCGGTCCAGGCGACCACGGTCAACACCGGGTCCTGGGCGTCCCGGTACGTCACCCTGGTCGACCATCCCTGGTTCGTACCACCGGCCGGCAGGCAGCAGGACTCGCCGATCGGCCGGGCCGACGACGGTTGCCGCACCTGGACGTGGATGTTCTCGTCGACGCCGGTGATCCGCCCGCCGACGGTGACGGGGGAGGCGTGCCGCGTGCCGTACCGCGGCGTCAGCAGCGAGAAGTCGGCGTCGCGGGTTCCGACCACTTCCCAGGGGGCGTCGGAGCCGGCGCCGAGGCGGACGAGATGCACGACCCCCGCCGTCGCGTCGCCGTATCCCTCGGGCCGGGCGAAACCGACGCCGACATGGGCGTCGGTCGTGCCGATCTGCCGCGTGGTGACCCGGTCGATGCCACTCAGGGCCAGGTAGCCACGGGCGAAGTCGAGCGCGGTCAGCCCCGCGTCCAGATGCCACGGCTGGTGGCCACCGCCGGCCGCCTGCCAGTCGCGCGCCTGTGCGGCGTCCCGGAACGGCCAGAGCAGCTGGTAGGCGAGCCATGGCTGGGCGGCCGGGGTCGACGTGGTGGCGGCGGAGCCGCGCGGGACGGGGCCGGCGCCGCGCTGTCCGGTCGGCGTCGCCCCGGGAGTGACAGTGCCGGTCGGGGCCGGCGGGGTGCTGGCCCGACCCGTCCCGGCGGGCGCACTGGTCGTGGGTGAGGCGGTCGGTGCCGTCGTCGACGCCGCGTTGTCGCCGGCGCGGCCGTCGAGGACGGCCCAGGACCCGGCGGCCACGGCCAGTACCGCCACCACGATCGCGACGATCAGCCAACGGTCCCGCCGCGGTCGGCGCCACCGTCCTGTGACGCCTCTGCGGGCGGTGTCCTCGTCTGGGGAGTCCACGGCAGTCACCTCATGCTTCTCGGGAGGCAGGGAGGCAGGGAGGCAGGGAGGCCGGGGGAGCGGGGGACCGGGCGGTGCGCCACGGCCGGGCCCGCGGCGTACCGCCCGGCTGGCGCGGGTCAGCCGCGCTGCACCTCGATCCTGCGGGTCGTGGCCGTGGCCTGCCGGTCGTCGACCGGCACCCTGATCTCGAGAATGCCGTCCTTGTAGGTCGCGGCGACCTGGTCGTCCTTCGCGCCCGCCGGCAGCGGCAGGCTCCGGGAGAACGATCCGTACCGGAATTCGGACCGGTAGCCGTGGTCCGTCTTCTCAGCCTTCTCGTCACGCCGCTCGGCCCGTACCGACAGGACACCTTCGGCGACGGTGATCTCAACGTCGCGGGCCGGGTCGATACCGGGCATCTCCGCCCGGACGACGTGCATTCCGGCCTCGTCCGTCTCCTCCACGCGAATCATGTCGTCACGCAGCCCGACAAGCCGCTGCGCCAGTACTCTGCTCTCCTCGGACCATGGCCAGCCGAGCCCGGAAAATGTTGCCGAACGCCGGTCGCGGTGGGCGATACCCGTCATGGAAACCATCCTCCTCGTGTCGGTCCCACTCCTCCATGATGTCGCCGCCGCCGCATCCCTTCAGGTGCCTTCAGGCATGGTCCGAGGTGACCAACCGCCCTGGTGGAGGTGGCTGTCGGCGGGCTTTGTCAGCGGATCGCCGGGAAGGCCGGCGCGGTTCCCGACCGGAGTGCGCCCATCGGGCTGGGAGCAGTTCTGACCTTTGCCGTCCATTCCGATTCCGAGAACATCGATGGGAACACGGTCGGCATCATCCTGATGCCCCTCGGAGTCGTCGCCGCCGCACTCTCCATCGAGCCATCCGGGCCGGGATCGGCGGCCTGGCCGCTACCGCTGGTCGCGTGGCACTGACCCGCGACCAGCACGTCCGGCGGGAACCGGGGAGCTCAGCTGACCCGGTGTGCGCGTAGGAGGAGGGCCCACCACGGCCGCCGCTGCTCGCGGGGCGGCCGTCGCCGGCGGCCGTGTAGCCGCACACCGCCCCCCTTCATGCTGACCCAGCCACCGGGGCCCATCCGGACGATCGCTCTGGGCCCCGGAGCGCGACGGGCGAACTGCCGCGAGACGGCCACCGCTGCGGCGACGATCTCCCCGACAACCACGATCCGGGTCAGGTCGAGCGGCTCGATGTGAGCCCAGGGCGCGTGGCCGACCGGTCGGGTCGGGAGTTGCCGGGTGCGCTGGGGGTTGGCCACCCCGGGGGCGAGGATGATCTTCGGGTCGAGCTCCGGGCGTTCCTGGACGGGTCGCGACGCGGGGCGGGCCGGGACGAGCGCGGCACCCATGGCTGCCACCTCCTTGCCGGAGTGACCACCGGCAGTGGCGAGTATGCGTCCCTGCCGGCCCGCGCGACATCTGCCCTGCGTTGGGCGGGCTCGGGACCTTCCGTCCGCCGGTTCGGGACCTTCGGCCCGGTCGGGTCTCCCGACGGCCCGCCCGAAGGAACAGCGCCGCCTGCACAGCAAGATCGACCGGATCACCGAGGATGTCCGCCCGGCCCTCGGCTTCACGCCGACCATCCGCTACTCCCCGCGGCAGGGTGACCCGGTCGTCCGCGGTGACCCGGGCGGGCCTCGGGGCTCGGTCCCGACCGGGGGACGGGGACACCGGGGTGCGTAGGCCCGAGACTCTGCTGTGCGCCCACCGTCTGCGCCGCAGCGCGGCGGCGTCGCGGGCCTTGGGCGCCGACACCGACGACCGGCTGGGGAACCTGACCGAGAACTCGTCCGCGGTGTCAGGCCGAGGCTAGCCGTAGCGGCACTGCGGACCGGGCGACCCGGCCTGCGTCGGCACTCCAAAAGTCCCTGGTTACGGCCCTGTGTCGTTGAGAGGCTGGTCACAGCAGCACGTCCCCCTGCGGAACGAGTCTGGAGACGTCCATGCGCCACTGTCTGGTTGCCGCAGCTCGGAACGAGGCCGATCCCGTGGCCCGGGCGTCCGGCCGCGTGGGTCGTCAGTCCCCCCGGATGGGGGCCTACTGGCATTCGCTGGCCGTGATCCCCGGCTGCGGCGGGGACTGGGTGGACGTGCTGGACCTCGGCGATGGGCGGCTCGCGCTGTGCGTCGGCGACGCCGCCGGACATGATGAGCGGGCCGCGCGGTTCGCCCGACGCCTGCGGGAGGCGATGCGCCGGCATCTGTGCGCTGGTGTGATGCCCGATATCGTGGTCAGCCGGGCGATGGCCGACGTCGCCGCGGCCGGTGATCTCGGGGAGATGTTCGCCACCGCCTTCCTCGCGGTGGCCGATGCCCGGTCGGGCCGCGTGGACTACGTCAACGCGGGGCATCCGCCGGTCCTGTATCTCCCCGCGCATCCGGCCGCCGGCGGTGGCGGTGGCGGTGAACCATGTTCGCTTGGCCCGACCGGGCCGATCCTCTCCGATCTGTTCGCCGGGACCGAGATCTGGTTGACGCGTTCGTTGACCGTGGCGGTCGGGGACTGCCTGCTGCTGTACACCGACGGCATCAGCGAGGCCCGGGACGAGCATGGCGATCAGTTCGGCGTGCTTCCCCTGACCGCCGCGTGCGCCGGGACGGACTCGCCCGACGGGTTGCTGCACCGCCTGTTTACGCAGGTCGCCGAGCACGCCTGCGGGGCCGTCCGGGATGATCGCACGATCGCGGTCCTCGCGCGGCAGCCCCGGTCGATCCCGCCCCGCGGCGGCTGCGTCCGCGGGTGACCGTCACCGGCGATGCCGCAGCCGACTGTCGCGCCGCGCGCGCCGGCCACCGTGTCACCGGCCCTCGATGCTGAGCCTCTCGGTGTCGAGCCCTTCGGCACCTGCCGCTACGTGTGGTCCTGCTCGGGTGGCGCCGCCGTGGCACGACGGCCCGCCTANGGGCGGCCACGATTCCGAACGTCTCGGGAGACCAGAAAATAGGTCAGGCCGGGGCGCACCGGAATGCCCATGATGAACCGCCCCGAAAAAGGAATCGTTACGGATCGACGTCAGGTGCGAACCGGAACGAAAAAGGGCGTGGAACAATGGTTGCCACTTTATCCCGGTCGGCAGCGGCCGCGGTGGCCGCGATCCTGCTCGCGGTGCCGATGGCCGCCTGCGGCGACTCCCGCGACACCGCTGTTCCGGTGCCGGCCGCTACCACCACCTGCCCGCCGTCGGCCTCGTCGACCGGAAGGCCGCGTCCCTCGGCGACACCGACGTCGGCGGCACCTGCCTCTGCGGCGCCCCCGTCGGCGATCTCGCCGACGCCGTCGAGCACGCGGCGTCCGTCCTCGGCGGCCGACGGCCTCGCGGCGTTCCTCGCCGAGGCGGCGCGGAGCGATCAGCGGCTACGGGCGACCGCGGCATTGATCAACGGTGACGTCGGCACGTCGGGGACGATCCGCTTCCGGCCGGAGACGCTCGCCGCCATACGCGCCGCCTGGCCGCCCGACGCGGCGGCCAGGGCGATTCCCGCCGGGTTGCCGCCGCAGTTGCTCCGCTCCGTGCTGCTCGTCTACAGCGACCTGGCCGCCAGGGCCGCGTCGATCAGCATGGTGCGCCACGAATCCGACCGCGCGGACCAGCTACGCTGCCTCGGCTACGGTGCCGCGCCCGCCGCCCGCTTCTCCGGCGACCTCGCCGCGCTGCGGGCGCAGGCTGCCGCATCGCCGGCCGTCGTGATCGCCCCGGCCGACTCCCGTGCGGTCGCGGAGGTCCTGCTCCGCACGGCGTACATCGACGGGTCCAACGCCGGCTGCGGTAGCTGCGGCGGCCAGGTCTTCACCGACCTCACGCCGATTGTCTGGCGGACCCGGGTGATGACCGCCGGCCAGCCACCCGTGGACGGCACCATCGGCACGGCCTTGTTCCGGGCTCACTACCAGGCCGGATCAGGCTGGCAGGTCACCATCTTGGCCTGCTGATCGGGTGCGTGGGCGGTCAGCTCAGGGCCCGGTCGGCGGGATCGGTTCGCCGGAAGCCGTCGCCGCCCGGCGCCGCGACGCCCGCCAGAGTTCGTCGGCGCCCCAGACCAGGACCGGCAGCGGGAGCAGCAGGAGGAGATCGGAGGGCGGGACCGAGGCGGTGCCGAGAACGTGCTGCAGGGGCGGGACGTAGACCACCACGGCCGCGAAGGCGATCTCGAAGGCGATGCCGGCGAGGAGCAGCCGGTTGGTGAGCAGCCCGACGGCGCGCAGGGAGGCGTGCTCGGTGCGGGCGGCGGTGGCCGTGCCGATCTGGCAGGCCACGATCGCGAGGAAGGTCATGGTGGTGGCGCGCAGATAGCCCTCGTGCAGGGGGGTGCCCTTGTCGACGGAGTCGCCCGGGTGCCAGCCGATGCGCCAGAGCACGGCGAAGTAGACGGCCATGACGGCGGCGGCGGAGACGAGGCCGAGAACGGCCCAGGCGCGTAGCAGCATCACCGGCCGGATCACTCCCTCGTTGCGCGGCCTCGGCGGGCGCTCCATCAGGCCCGGCTCGGCCGGCTCCCGGCCCAGCGCCAGCGCCGGCAGCGTCTCGGTGCCCAGATCGATCATGAGGATCTGCAGAACGGTGAGCGGCAGGGGCACCGTGCCGCCGGACAGCGCGAAGACCAGGAACGGGACGAGCTCCGCAACGGCGTGGGCGAAGATGTAGACGATGAACTTCCGGACGTTGTCGTAAACCTGGCGGCCGGCCTCGACGGCGCGGACGATCGTGGCGAAGTTGTCGTCGGTGAGCACCATCGTGGACGCCTCGCGGGCCACGTCCGTGCCGGAGCGTCCCATCGCGACGCCGATGTCGGCGCGGCGCAGGGCGGGGGCGTCGTTCACACCGTCGCCGGTCATCGCGACGACCTCGCCGCGGGCGTGCAGGGCATCCGTGACCCGCAGTTTCGTCTCCGGTGAGCTGCGGGCGAAGACGATCTCGCGGTCGTCGTGCAGGAAGGCGTCGAGGTCGGCCTCTGTCGGATCGCCGAGGTCCTCCGTGGTGACCACCTGCAGGCCCGCCGTGCCCGGCCCGCCGATGCCGACCTGGCGGGCGACGGCCGCCGTGGTCAGGGCATGGTCGCCACTGACGACGTTGATCCTGATCCCGGCGCGGTGGCAGGCCGCGACGGCCTCGGCCACGCCCGAACGAGGCGGATCGGCCAGCCCGACGATGCCCAGCAACCGCAGATTCGTCTCGAGGGCGTCCCGGTCAATCCCACCGGCCTGCCCGCCGCCGAGCGCCGGATCCCCGTCCGGCAGCTCGCGGTCGGCCACGGCGAGGACCCGCAGCCCGTCGGCGGCGAAGTCGGCGAGCCGTCGGGTGAACCCGTCGCGGTCGGCGTCGGTCAGCGGGCGGGATCCCGCGGGCGTCAACAGGCTCACGCAGCGCGCGAGAACCGCTTCCGGGGCGCCTTTGACGGACGCGACGAGGCGCCCGGGCTCGACCTCGTCGACGGTCGACATCCGGCGCGCGCGGGAGTCGAAGGGCGCTTCCGCCCGCCGCCGGGCGGACCGCGCGGCCGGGTCCGTGTCGGCGCCGAGCCACCGGGCGGCGTGCAGCAGCCCGATCTCGGTCGGATCGCCGTGGGCGCCGCGGCCGCGGTCGGGATCGCCCAGATCGGCGTTGGAACAGGCGGCCAGGGCCTTCCCGAGCGGGCCGGACACCGACTCGGGCACCGACACCGGTATGGACGGGGGCGCCGGCATGGACGGGGGCTCCGGTAGGGACGCGGATGCGGTCACGGGCGCGGTCACGGGCGCGGGCACGCTGACGGGCTGGTCGCCCGCGGCCGTCCACAGCCGGACCGGCCGCATCCGGTTCTCGGTGAGCGTCCCGGTCTTGTCGGTGCAGATCACCGTGGTGGAGCCGAGGGTCTCCACCGCGCTGAGCCGGCGCACGACCGCGCCCCCGCGGGCGAGGACCCGCACGCCGACCGCGAGCGCGAGGGTGATGGTGGGCAGCAGACCCTCGGGTACGTTCGCGACGAGCAGGCCGATGGCGAAGACGAGGGCCTCGTTCACGGGGAGCCCGGCCAGGACGCCGAGCGGCAGGAAGGCCAGCCCCACTCCCACCGCGACCGCGGCGATCAGCCAGGCGACCCGACGGACCTGCCGTTCCAGCGGGCTGTCGTCCCGGGAGACCTGTTCGGTCAGGGCCGCGACCCGGCCGATCTCGGTGCGCATGCCGGTCGCCACCACGATCGCGCGCGCGGAGCCGGCGGTGCAGGTGGTGCCGCTGAAGACCAGGTCGCGCGCGGAGAGCAACGGGCCGGTGTCCGGCTCCTCGCCGGCCGAGCGCGGCACCGGGACCGACTCGCCGGTCAGCATCGACAGGTCGGCCTCGACGTAGCCGCTCAGCAGCCGGGCGTCGGCCGGGATCCGATCACCCTCGCTGATCACGATCAGATCTCCGGAGACGACCTCGCGGACGGCGATGCTCTGCTGGACACGGTCCCGGACCACCGTGGCCTGGGGCGGCAGGTAGGCGCCGAGTGCCTCCACAGCGTGCTCGGCGTGCCGTTCCTGGACGAAGGCGACCGCGGCGTTCAGCAGCACCACGGCGACGATCGCGGCGGCGAGCACGGTGCTGCCCGACAGCAGGGCCAGCAACGCGGCCAGCCACAGCAGGAGGGCCAGCGGGTGCACGAGCTGGCGGCCGATCTCCCCCGGCCAGGTGAGCCCCCGCCGCCTCGACAGTTCGTTCGGCCCGTCGGCGAGAAGCCGGCGGGCGGCCTCCCGGCTGCTGAGCCCGTCCGGACCGCTGCGTAGGTCACGGAACAGCAGCGCGAGGGGCTCCCGGGGATCCGACGTCATCGTGTCCGTAGCCGGACGGCTGTTTCCTGGCGTTTCGGTGCTCACGTCAGACATCGCCACGTCCGATCAGGATTTCGAAAGTTCGATCGGGATTTCGGATTTCGGCGTTCACTCGGTCGGGGCCGGGGCGGGATCCCGACCGGGTGCCGGTTCGGCGCCGCCGGAGTCGAGCCGAAACGGCGGGTACTCGTCGGTCATTTCCTGTCGGGACGGATGTTTCCTGGCAGGCCGGACGGTTTCAGGGGCCGTTGTACCCGCCGCCGCTGGTCCTGTCGGGGGGTGCACACCATCCGATCGGCCCCCCGGGAGGGCAGGGGTGCCGCGACCTTCGGCCGGCGCCGGTGGGTCACAGGTCCCGGGCCGGCCGGGAGCGACGTCTGTGTTGCCCGGATCCGCGAGGGGGGACATTGCACCGTGAGGTCGCCGCGCGGTGACAGGAGGAGTACCTCATGAGGCGTGAGATCACGTACAGGGCGCCGGTGACGGTGCCCGCGGACAGCCGGATCCAGCAGGCCGCGCAGCTCATGGACCGGGCCGGAGTCGGATCGCTGATCGTGACCGAGGGCCAGCGTCCGGTGGGAATTGTGACAGATCGTGACATGGCCCTGCGGGTCGTCGCCGGTGCCGTGCCGCTCGACGGCCGGATCGACGCCGTCATGACCTGCGGGGTGGTGAGCGTTGCGCACACGGCCACCTGGGAGGAGGTCGCGCAGGTCTTCGTCGGGCACGCGATCCGCCGCGTGGCCGTGACCGACGGCGATGCCCTCGTCGGCGTGATCACGCTCGACGACCTGCTGGCCGCCGGGACGGACGCGCCGGCCGCGGCCCTGGCCGCCGTGGCCGCCGAGGAGATCGGGCATCCGCGACACGAGGGCGGCCTGCCGCTGCCGTTGAGCGCGCTGCTCCCGCAGACGCGGGCGCTCACCCGGTGGCAGGCCCGGATCGGGGACGCGATCCTGGTCCACCCCGCCAGGGGCGGCGCGCCGCGGGACGGGGAGATCCTCGAGGTCGCGACGCCTGCCGGCGACCCGCCGTTCCTGGTCCGCTGGTCCGACGGCCGGCGCAGCTACGTCTACCCCGGCCCGGACGCCCAGATCCACCACTACGCCGAATCGGCGCAACAGGGGTCCGTGCCGGCCGCTCAGGACGCGTAGCGGGCCCGAGTGCCGATGCGGTGGCGGAACTTGCGGATCTCCTCCAGCCACAGCGCCGAGGAGGCGATGCCCGCCGCCAGCAGCCATTCCCGCCAGCCCAGCGGCGCGGTGTCGAAGAATCCGCACAGGGCGGGGACGCTGACCACCAGGACCTGGAGCAGGACGACGCCGCCGATCGCCGCCAGCACCGCCCTGTTCTCCAGGGTCCGGGCGTTGAACACCGACGCGGTTTCGCTGCGCAGGTTCAGCAGGTTGAACATCTGGAACAGGGCGAAGGTGGTGAAGGCAACCGTGCCCGCGGTCGTCTCGGCGCCCTGCGCGGGCAGCGGGCCGGGCAGCACGCTGATCGCGATGAGGGTGCCGGCCGCCATCACGGCGGCAAGGCCGATGATGCGGGCCAGCCGGCGGCCCGTCAGCAGGCGTTCCCCGGCCGGTCGGGGCGGGCGGCGCATCGTGTCGGGGGCGGGCGGGTCCACCCCGAGTGACATCGCCGGCGGGCCGTCCATGATCAGGTTGACCCAGAGGATCTGCACCGGGGTGAACGGCGCGCCGGCCATGATGTCCGCGGATCCCGCGACGAGAAAGATCACCACGAAGGCGATCGCCGTGGTGAGCTGGAACTTCACGAAGTTCACGATGTTGTCGTAGATTCCGCGACCGGAGCGCACCGCCTCGACGACGGTGGCGAAGTCGTCGTCGGTGAGCACCATCGCCGCGGCGTCCTTGGCGACGTCGGTGCCGGAACGGCCCATCGCGACGCCGATGTCCGCCATGCTCAGCGCCGGGGCGTCGTTCACGCCGTCGCCCGTCATCGCGACGATGTCGCCGCGTTCCTGCAACGCCTGCACGATGCGGATCTTGTGCTGCGGCGCGACCCGGGCGATCACGGCGATGCCGTCGAGGCGGCGGCGCAGCTCCTCGTCGTCCCAGCCGTCCAGGTCTCGGCCGAGCACGACGTCGCCGTCGAGACCGAGCTGGCCGGCGATGGCCGCGGCGGTTCCGGCATGGTCGCCGGTCACCATCCGGACCCGGATGCCGGCCTCGCGGCAGGCGGCGAGCGCCGGTCCGGCCGACTCCCGCGGCGGGTCGACGATCGCGACGAGCCCGATCATCGCCAACCGCGCCACCCCGGACAGCGGATCGCCCGGCGGCAGCGCAACCGCGCCGGGAGGATCATCGCGGTAGGCCAGCGCCATCACCCGCAGTCCCCGGTCGGACAGGACGGCGTTGGCCTCGCGCCAGCTCTTCCGGCGGGCGTCGTCGAGCTCGACCACGTCGCCGGTGCGGTCGAGCTGGGCGGTCGACCGTTCCAGCAGCGCGTCCGGAGCGCCCTTGACGAGCAGGCGGGTCGACCGGCCGGCGCCGCCGTCGGCCGCGGGAGCCCGCCGCCCGCCGCCGGCCGCCTGGGTTCCATCGGCTCCATCGGCTCCGTCGGCTCCATCGGCTCCATCGGCGACATCCTCGACGGGATGCACGGTCGCCATCAGCCGGTAGTCCGCGTCGAACGGGACCTCGGCGAGGCGGGGTCGGCGCCGGCGCCGGGCGCCCACGTCCACTCCGCTCTTGGCGGCGAGGGCCACCAGCGCGCCCTCGGTCGGGTCGCCGACGAGCTGCCCGTCGCCGACGGTCGCGTCCGAGCACAGCGCGAGCACCTCGACGGCCACGGGTGGCAGGCTGGCCGGGGCACCGTCCCCGTCGTGGAGGCGGCCGTCCGGGCCGTAGCCGAGCCCGGTGACGCTCAGCTCCCGGCCACCGGACCAGATCGCGGTGGCGGTCATCTCGTTGCGCGTCAGGGTGCCGGTTTTGTCCGTGCAGATCTGCGAGGTCGACCCGAGCGTCTCCACCGCGGCGAGCCGTTTGACGATCGCGTTGCGTTTCGCCATCCGGGACGTGCCCATCGCGAGGGTGAACGCGACGACCGCGGGCAGCCCTTCGGGGATGGCGGCGACCGCCAGCGACACCCCCGTGAGGAACAGGTCCGCGAGGTCGCGTCCCTGGACGACCCCGAGCACGACCACGACGACGACCACGGCGGCGGCGATCGCCGCGATGGTCCGGCCGAGCTGGTCGACCTGACGCTGCAGCGGCGTGCGTCGGACCGGCGTCTGTTCGAGCAGCTCGGCGATCTGGCCGATCTCGGTGCCCCGGCCGGTCGCGGTCACGACCGCGAGCCCGCGGCCGCGGGTGACGACCGTGTTCATGTAGACCATGTCGGACCGGTCGGCCAGCGCCGCGTCGGGCGGTGCCGCGCCGGTGCCCTTGCCGACCGGTGCGGCCTCCCCGGTCAGGGTCGACTCGCCGACCGCCAGCGTGGCCGCCTCCACCAGCCGCCCGTCGGCGGGGATCCGGTCACCGGCGGCCAGCAGCACGATGTCGCCGGGCACCAGGTCCGCCGGGTCGATCTGTTTCTCGGTGCCGTCGCGGCGCACCGACACGGTCGCGGTCAGCATGCCGCGCAGCGCGGCGAGGCTGGCCCGGGCCCTGGTCTCCTGGATGAAACCCAGCGTGGCGTTCACCAGCACGACGACGCCGATGACGATCGGCGTCTCGAGCGACTTCGACACGACCGCGCTGACGATCGCCGCCACCGCCAGGATGGCGATCAGCAGGTCCGCGAACTGCCGGAGGAACAGCCTCCAGACCGGCTCGACGGCGGGCTCGGCGAGCGTGTTCGGGCCGTACCGCGCCAGCCGGCGGGCGGCCTCCACGCTCGCCAGCCCCTCGGCCGGATCGACGTCGAGGGCGGCGGCGGCCTCGTCGGGGTTGAGCGCATGCCAGACCCGGGCGGCCTGGCCGCCGTCACCGGAGAGCATGTCTCATCCCATCACGGCCAGGGCCACCACCGCGTCCTCGACCGTCATGAACAGGCGGTCCGGGCCGAGCGCGGCGAGCAGGCCGGCGTGCACCAGGTCGTGGTGGACGAGGTGGGACGACCGGGCGATCCCGACGGTGACGCCCCGTCGGCGCAGCCTGTGCAGCAGGTCCCGCAGGGTCTGTGCGGCCGTGTAGTCGATGTCGGAGATGCCGCCGGCGTCGAGCACGAAGGCGTGCACCGGTGAGCGCGCCGCGTCGACGAGGTCGCGGATGCGGGCGGCCGTGTGGTCGGCGTTGCCGTACCAGAGCGGGCCGTAGAGCAGGTAGACGACCACGCCGGGCACCTGTTCGGTGGGCTGCCCGACGTCGACCGGAATCCAGTGATCGGTACCGGGTTCGCGGCCCAGCACCACATCGGCGGGACGGGCGGCCCGCCAGGTGCGGTCCGCGAGCGCCAGCACCATCGCCACGATGACGCCCTGTTCGACCCCGACCAGCGCCACCGCCGCGGTCGTGACGACGGCCAGCGCGTACTCGAGCCGGTCGAACCGCCGGATCGTGCGCAGCTCGGTGATCCGCAGCAGCCGGGACGCGACGAAGACGAGGATGGCGCCGAGGGCGGCCTGCGGCAGATTCCGCAGCACGCCGGCGGCCCCGGTGACGAAGCCGAGCGTGAGGCCGGCCGCGACCACGGCGCAGACCTGCGTGCGGCCGCCCGTCGCGACCACGATCGCGGTCCGCGGCGGGCTCGCGTTCACCGCGAACGATCCCCCGAGACCCGCCAGCAGGCTGCCGGCACCCACGGCCACCAGGTCGCGGTCGAAGTCGCCCGCGGTCCCGGGGGCCGGGGCGGCCCCGCGCTCGGTCGCCGCCGTCTGGATCACGCACAGGAAGGTGACGACCAGCGCCGCCGGCAGGAGGTGGCGCACCTCGCTCCACGGCGCCGACGGCAGGCCGACGGTCGGCAGGCCGGCCTGGACCGGGCCGACCGTCTCGACGCCCCGGGAGCCCAGCCCGAGCCAGGCGACCGCCACGGTCGATCCGATCACGCCGAGCAGCGCACCCGGTATGCGGCGGTCGAGGCGTTCGCCCGCGACGATCACAGCGAGGACGAACGCCGCGATGGCCACCGCCCAGCCGTTGGTGTGGCCGAGCCGGCCGGCGACGGCACGTAACCGGCCGATGGTGTTCGTCCCCTCCCCGGGGACGCCCAGGAAGGCGGGGAGCTGGCGGACGAGGATCTGCACGGCGATGCCCGCCAGCACCCCCGTGACCACCGGCGTGGACAGGAACTGGGAGACCCAGCCGAGCCGGAGCAGACCGACCGCGGTGACCAGCAGTCCGACCATCACCGCGAGGATCGCGAGGGACTGGACGTAGGGCGGACTGCCCGGGGAGCCGACGGTCGCCGCCGCCGCGGCCAGCAGCGGCGCGATCGTCGAATCGGCCCCCACCGAGAGCTGGGGATGGCGGCCGAGCACGGCGAACATCAGCGATCCGGCGACGAAGGCGTACAGGCCGGCCCAGGCAGGTGCGCCCGCCAGGCCCGCGGTGGCGACCTGCTCCGGTACGGCGACGCCGGCGAGGGTCAGCCCGGCGGCGAGATCCCGACCCAGCCAGGCGGCCCGGTAGCCGCGCAGGGTCGGGATGATCGGCCAGGAGGTCACAGTGCATCCCTGTATACAGGGATGCCGCCGGCCGGCGCCTACCCGGGCTGCTCGTCCTCGCCGGGGTTCAACCGGGCCGCGAGCACGCCCGGCACCGCCCGCACCAGCCGCAACGCCGTCTCCGGCTCGGGCAGGCCCGCGACGACGAGGGTCACCTCGCCCTCGGTGACCTCGACGGTCGGGCGCAGGCCGCCGTCCCACCGGGCGAGCACGTCCCGCACGTCCGCGGCGATCTCGGCGTCGGGGCGGGCCAGCGGACGGAGCAGGTCGCTGCGGCTCACCAGGCCGACCAGGCGCTGATCCTGATCAAGGATGGGCATCCGGGTGATGTGCTCGGACAGCATCGTCTGGATGATGTCCGCGACATCGGTGTCGGTGCGGGCGGCCACGACGGGGCTGGTCATCGCCTCGCCGGCGGTGAGCGGCACCCGGTCGTCGATCGGCAGGTCGCGGCGGAGGTGGCGGCGAGGGTCGGGGGTGGACTCGACCGCGATGAGGTCGGCCTCCGTGATCATGCCGAGCAGCCTGCCGTCCTCGTCGACGACGGGGACGGCGCCCACCCCGCGGTGGACGAGGAAGACGGCCACCTCCTTGAGTGGGGTGTCGGGGGTCACCACGCAGACCTTGGGTGTCATGATCTCGTCGGCGCGCACGACCTGCCTCCTGGACGTCGGCGGCACGGGGCCCGTGGGGGCCGCGCGGTGCCACGCGGCGGCCCTGTGTCGAGGATCTCCCCGCCGGCCTGCGGTGGACAGGGACGAACGACACACCGGCCCGGACCTTCGGCCCTCGATCGGGAGCCGTCTGCGGAGGATCGTCCCGAACGAGGGTCGCCGCAGGGAGGCGTCTCGCCGGCAAGGGGATGATCCTTCATGTTCACGGTTCGTATCCATGGGTTCGGCGGTCAGGACGTGCTGGCCGCCGCCGAGCTGCTGTCCGTCGCGGCGTACACCGACGGTCGGCACGGGCAGGCCTTCCGCGTCGGCGGCCAGGAACGGACCGGCTCCCCGACGGTCGCCTGCTGCCGGATCGACGACCGGCCGCTGCCCGCCCGGGAGCCGGTGCTCACGCCGGACGCCGTCGTGGTTCGCGACCCGGCGTTGCTGGGCGTTCACGAGGTGTTCGACGGCCTCGGCCCGGACGGCTACGTCCTGATCGACGCCACCGGTGCCGCCGGCCGGTTCGGGCTGGCGGCGGCCGCCGGCCGCCGGCCGGAGCGAACGGTGGCGGTGCCCGCGAGCGAGATCGCGCGGCGTGAGCTCGGGCTCGCGCTGCCCAACGCTGCCCTGCTGGGCGGTCTTGCCGCGCTGACCGGCGTCGTGTCGCTCGCTTCGGTCGAGACGGCGATCCGGGAGTCGTTCGGCGGCCGGTTGGCGCACGACAACGTCGAGGCGGCGCGGGATGCCTTCGCGTTCGTCCGGTACCAGCAGCGGGAGCGCCTCGGCGCCGCCGCGGCGGAGGCACCGGCACCGGCGGAGGTACCGGCGCCGGCGGAGGTGCCGGCGCCGTAGGGGCTGCCCTCGGGCCGGCCGCGAGCGGTGAAGGCCGGGTACCTGATGCGCCGCGGCCGTGGATTGGGACGATGGGGGTATGCGAATCGTCAGCACGTCCCTGCTTGGCCAGCTGGTCGCGGGGCATCTTGCCGGCCGCGGTGACGGGGCCGCCGGGCGGCGGCCGGTGGTGGTGGCGTCGGGGAACTTCGCCAGTCCGGGGGTGGCCCTGCGGGTGGTGGACGAGGTCGTCGAGTCCTACCGGTTGTTCGTGCTCAATCCGCAGGCGGGCCTGCCGGTGCGGGCGGGGGTGTCGCATGTGACGCCGTTCGTCGGTCCCGGCATGCGGGGGCTGGCGACGTTGGAGTACGTGCCGTGCCGGTTGAGCCTGGTTCCCCGGCTGCTCGCCGGGCCCTACCGTCCGGATGTCGTCGTGGTGCACACCAGCCCGCCGGTGAACGGGCGGGTGTCGCTCGGCACCGAGGTCAACATCCTGCCGGCGGCGGTGGAGGCGGCGCGGGCCGGCGGGGGGCTGGTCGTCGCCCAGCTCAATCCGGCGATGCCGTACACGTTCGGGGACGGGGAGCTGTCCCTGGAGATGATCGATCTGGCCGTCGAGGCGGAGCAGCCGCTGTCACAGCCGGCGGTGAGAGCGGGTGACGAGGTGGGGCGGGCGATCGGGGAGCGGGTCGCTGCCCTGGTCGTCGATGGTGCGACCCTGCAGCTCGGGATCGGTGGGGTGCCGAACGCCACGCTCGCCGCGCTGACCGGCCGCCGTGGGTTGCGGGTGTGGACCGAGACGTTCTCCGACGGTGTGCTGGCCCTCGATCGGGCCGGTGCGCTCGATACCGGTGCTGATCTGGTCACCAGCTTCCTGTTCGGTTCGGCGGAGCTGTACGGCTGGGTGGATCGCAACCCGCGGGTGCGGCTGCTGCGTACCGAGACCGTGAACGATCCCGGCACGATCGCCCGCCGGCCGGCGATGATGTCGATCAACACCGCGTTGCAGGTGGACCTGCACGCGCAGGTGAATGCCTCCCACGTGCGGGGGCGGGTCTGGTCCGGCTTCGGTGGACAGCCCGACTTCGTCGCCGGTGCCCTGCACGCGGCGGGTGGCCATGCGGTGATCGCGCTGCCGAGCTGGCATGCCAAGTCGGACACCTCGACGGTCGTGGCGTCCCTCGGTGAACCGACGACCAGCTTCCAGCACAGCTACCTCGTCAGCGAGCACGGCACCGCCTCGCTGTGGGGGCGCAGCGTGCAGGGGCAGGCCCGCGACATCATCGCCCACGTCGCCGACCCCCGCGCCCGCGACGGGCTCACCCAGCACGTCGAGGCCCTGGCCGTGGCGCCCTCGGGCTGAGCGCGCGATCTTCCTGCCGTGGCCCGGGGCGGGGTTGCGGCAGGGTGGCCGGTTCCCGGCAGGTCGGTCAGTCCTCGCCGGTCAGCTTCAGCGCGTAGACCGCGGCCTGTGTCCGGCTGGTCATGTCGAGCTTCTCCAGGATGCTGGAGACGTAGTTCTTGACCGTCTTCTCGGACAGGTGCACCCGGGTACCGATCTGCCGGTTGGTGAGACCTTCGGCGATGTACTGAAGGATCTCGCGTTCCCGGGCGCTGAGGGACGCCAGCGCCGGATCCTTCTTCGGCCCCTCGCGCATGCGTTCGAGCACCCGGCGGGTGACCGACGGGGAGAGCAGCGACTGCCCGGCTGCGACCGAACGGATGGCGCTCACGAGGTCGTTGCCACGGATCTCCTTGAGCACGTAACCGGCCGCGCCCGCCATGATGGCGGAGAACAGCGCCTCGTCGTCGTCGTAGGACGTCAGGATCAGACAGGCGATGTCGGGGTGGGCGGAGCGGATGTCCCGGCACACGTCGATGCCGCTTCCGTCGGGGAGCCGCCCGTCGAGGACGGCGACGTTCGGCAGGAGAGCCGGGATCCGGCGCAGCGCCTCGGCGGCGAGACCGGCCTCGCCGACGACCTCGATGTCGTCGTGGCGTTCGAGGGTCTGTCGTAGACCGTTGCGCACGATCTCGTGATCGTCGAGGATGAACACCCGGATCGTCTCCATGCGCAGGACGATACGGCGCTCTTCCCGCTCGGTCAGGCGGAGCCGCCAACGTCCCACTCTGGACTTCTGGCCTGGCCCCGGTGCGGCCCGGGGGATGGGGCACCGTCCGCGCCGCCACCCCGGTGCGGCATGCCCGACTCCGGGCGGGGAGACCGTTGGTCCGCCCGGGCAGGACGATCGGCCCGTGTGGCCGGGTGGCCGCCGCGGGATGGTCATCTCATGAATCTCCCCGGCATTCACCTGTCCCGGTCGGCCGTGGCGTCCAGCCCGGACGCGCAGAACGGTACGGCCGTCGTGGACCCGCGCCCGCCGCACCGGGCGATCGAGCCCGGCAGCCGGTCCTGCTGCTGCCCCTCCGAGCCGGTCGCGCAGATCGTGCTCGCCCCGGGCGAGACGCATGCCCATGAGGTCGACATCCTGCTGTGCGCCCACCATCTGCGCCGCAGCGCCCTGGTACTGAGATCGTTGGGGGTCGCCGTCTACGACCGGAAGGGCAACCTCATCGAGGACCCGGCCAGGGTGTTCGGCCGGGATCGCTGATCCCGAACACGGGCGGACGAGGGGCTGTGCCCGTGAAGTGGATGACCCCACAGAGGTATCTGATCGAGGAAGCGGTCGTCCGGACCGTTCCCGACCGCCCGTCCCGGGTCCTTCGGGTGACCCGTGACGGGCATGCGGTCGAGCGTTATGCCTCCTGGATCGACCTGATGGTCGCCCTGGACGTCCACCGGATGGACGAGGTCGACTGACGAGGTCGACGGACGAGGGCGACGGACGAGGGCGATCGACGAGCTCGCCGCCGTCGGCGCCGCGGGCCTGTGACGAACGTCCCGAAAATCCCCTACCAACGCCGCGCGATCTCTGTTCGAAAGTCGGTCGTCCGCACGGCCGCCAATCGCGACAGTCAGTGCAGGAAGCAACCGGCTGCCCGGTGGGGCGAGGATGCGGGAGGCGCAGATGAGGACCGGAACCATTCTTGTCGGAGTCGACGGTTCGGCGGGATCCGAGAGCGCATTGCGGTGGGCCGTGCGGGAGGCGCGGCTGCGGCCCGGACCGGTCACGGCCGTGTTCGGCTGGACGGCGGAGGGTCCGCGCGGCGTGTACCGCGCCGCCCCCCACGCCGACCACGACGCGCTGGCCCGGGCCGCGGCGGCGGTCCTCGACCGGGCCGTCGTGGACGTGGTCGGCCAGGACGGGCGGGTCGGCCAGGACGGGCGGGGCGCGGTAGGTCAGCTGGTCGTCGAGGCCGACCCGGTCGAAGCACTGATCAAGAACGCGGGCACGGCCGAGATGATCGTGGTGGGGGCGCGGGGGCACGGGCCGGTGCACCGGATGCTGGCCGGCTCGATCAGTCAGGGCGTCGTGCACCACGCGCCGGTGCCGGTCGTGGTGACACGCGGATCCGTCCCCGCGGTCGAGGAGCGCGACAGCCGGCCGGTGGTCGTCGGGGTCGACGGCTCGCCGTCCTCGCTCGCCGCCCTGACCTGGGCCGCGGTCGAGGCCGAGGCGCGCGGCGTCCAGCTGCGGGTGGTGCACGCCTGGGGCAGCGGCAACGTCGTGGGCCCGGCCCTGATCGCCTCCTGGCAGCAGTCGCTGGTGGGACAGGCGCAGCGCACCCTCGACGCGGCGGTGGCCGACGGCGTGGGGGAGAGGGCGAACGTCGACGCGGTCGTCACGGGCGACCTGCCGGCCCAGGCCCTGCTGCGGGAGTCCGGCGACGCCCAGCTCCTCGTCGTCGGCAGCCGGGGTCGGGGCGGCTTCGCCGAGCTGGTCCTCGGCTCGGTGAGCCACCAGTGCGTCCTGCACGCCGCCTGCCCGGTCGCGGTCGTGCGCACCGGCCCGCGGTAACACGGTCGATCGGGCCAGGACCGACTTCGGCCGCCTCGACATCCTGGCCAACAACGCCGGTCTCGGGCGGCTACGTCTCGCAGCTGTGATCCCGTGACCGCAGGATCCCGTGACCGCAGCCTGGGCTGCGGCCGTCTCCGAGTCTTCCCGCGTGTCTCGGCGAACAGCGAGGTGAGTGTCTGGGCCTCGTCATGAGGACCGAGGACGGTAAGATCCTGCGCGAGATCATCGGCCGTGGCGACCGTTTGCGGATGCTCCTCTCCGAGCACGTCCTCGCAGCAAGCTGATCCGCCCGGATCTCGCCCAGCTGGCCGGGTTTCGCCGCCGGCTCAAGCACGAGGCGGACAGCGCCCGCCGCGTCGCGCGATTCTGCACGGCGGCGGTCCTCGACGTCGACACCACCGCCGACCCGCCGTATCTGGTCACCGAGTACGTCGACGGCCCGACCCTGGCCGAGGCGGTCGGTGGGCGGGGTCCTCATCTACGCCGGAACCGGCCGCTATCCGTGTTCAGCCGATCGGAGTGCGTCCCTTGCCGTCCAGCGGGACCGACGGCCACACGGAACGCCGGATCCGGTGCGGCCGACGAAGCCGAACCTTCGGGTGCAGCACCCCTGCCGGCACCGAAACATACGGCCGGATCGAAAGGGGAGAGCACTTTCAGCGGTCACCCGTGAGGCGCTCGGTCAGGTCAGCGGTTCGGATTCCGCCCCCGCCACCGTGCAGGCCTTGCAGGTGGACGCGCGGGCCGGCCGGGGCCGACCCGCGCGGATGGTGGGGCACCTGCAGGTGGGACTACTGGCCTGCGCCCGTGGCGGCCACCGAGCCCAGCAGCGAGGCGTTGCCGGAGTCGGCCTCCGCCTTGCGGCGGCCCATGCTCTTGGGCTCGATGTCGACGTCGGCCGCCTCGGCGCGCAGCGCGGCGACGGTGGACTTCTCCCTCGGCCGGATGGCGAAGGGGTCGAACGAGAACGCCCGCATCGCGTTCTCGTGGGTGATCTTGTTGATGTCGGCGTCCGAGACCCCGGCGAGGTCCTTGAACAGCTTCTCGGGACCGTGCGGCCAGGTGGAGTCCGAGTGCGGGTAGTCCAGCTCCCACATGATCTTGTCGATGCCGACCTGGTCGCGCAGCTTCACGCCCACCGGGTCGTCGATGAAGCAGGTCCAGATGTGGTCGTAGAAGACCTGGCTGGGCAGCCGGCCGCCGAGGTCGGTGAACGTCCACGCGTGGTGGTGCTGGTAGACGTAGTCGGCGCGCTCGAGGGCGTAGGGCAGCCAGCCGATGCCGCCTTCGGACAGGGCCATCTGCAGGTTCGGGATCCGCTTGAAGATCCCGGAGAAGACCAGGTCGGTGACCGCCATCAGGCTGTTCACCGGGGTCAGGGCGATCATGACCTCCGGCGGGGCGTCCGGGGCGGTGATGTTCATCGACGACGACGAGCCGATGTGGATGTTGACGACCACGTTGTTGTCCGCGCAGGCGCGCAGGAACGGGTCCCAGTACTCGGTGTGGTAGCTCGGCAGGCCCAGCTTGGTCGGGTTCTCCGAGAAGGTCACCGCGTGGGCGCCCTTCGCCGCGACCCGGCGGATCTCCTCGGCGGCGAGCTCGGGGTCCCACAGGACGGGCAGGGTGATCGGGATCAGCCGGTCCGGGTGGGAGCCGGCCCACTCGTCGATGTGCCAGTCGTTGTAGGCGCGCACGCTGGCCAGCGCGAGGTCCTTGTCCTTCGCGCGCAGGAAGAGCTGGCCGCAGAAGTGCGGGAAGGTGGGGAAGTTGATGCCCGCGAGCACGCCGCCGGCGCTCATGTCCCGCACGCGCTCGTCGGCGTCATAGCAGCCGGGGCGCATCTGGGCGTACTCGGTCGGGTCGAGCCCGTACTCCTCCGGGGGACAGCCGGCGACGGCGTTGAGGCCGACGTTCGGGGCGAAGCCGTCCTCGAACGCCCACAGGTCGCCGCCGTTGGGGCCCTTGACGATGTGCGGAGCCCGGTCCTTGTACTTCGCGGGGATGTGCGCGTCGAACATCGTGGGCGGCTCCACGACGTGGTCGTCGACGCTGATCAGGATAAGGTCTTCGACCTGCATGACACTCCTTGACGCTTACAGAGGACGGAGGAACGCACCGGATTTCTCCCTGCTCCTCGTCGGTGAACGTGACGCAGCTCTATGAGCTGTAACACTACTAAGACTACCGTCAGGATGGAAGCGTTGTCAGCGATGGAAGCGTTGTCAGCGATGGAAGCGTTGTCAGCGATGGAAGCGTTGTCAGCGATGGAAGCGTTGTCGGCGATGGGAGCGCTCCCGGCGAGGGGAGGGGTGCCGGCCTCGGACCGGCTGCGGCGATCCGATCCCGGCGCGGATCAGAACGCCGAGCGGTGATGGCCGCCGTCGACCTCGATCCAGTTGCCGGTGACGTAGCCGGCCTGCTCCGAGCACAGGTAGACGATCATCGAGGCGATCTCGTCCGGACGGCCGAGGCGCGCGGCGGGCACCCGCGCGTTGGTGCGCATCCATTCGCGGCGGGCCTGCTCGTCGTGCACGCCGACGTTGGCGTCCATGTAGGCGATCGCGTTGGCGGTCTCGATCCAGCCCGGCGCGACCGTGTTCACGGTGATGCCGTAGCGGGCGTACTCGTCGGAGACGGTCTTGAGCAGGCCGATCGTCGACGGGCGGGTGGCGTTGGCGATGGCGTGGTGGATCGCGCCCACCGGCTCCTTGGCGGTCGCCGAGCCGATGTGGACGAAGCGCCCCCAGCCGGCCTCGCGCATCCCGGGCAGCACGGCGTGCAGCAGGTAGACCTGGCTCATCGTGTAGCTGCGGAACGAGTCGACGTAGTGCTCGGGCTCGGTGATGTCCTCGAAGTCGCCCGGGATGTTGAAGACGGTCTGGCCGATCACGATCAGCGGCGGGCCGAACGTCGAGGTGACCTCGGCGACCGCCCGGTCGACGTCGGCGCGGTCGGTGAGGTCGGCCGGGACCCCGATCGCGGTGCCGCCGTCGGCCGTGATCTGCTCGACCGCCTCGTCGATGGCGGTCTTCGTCCGGGCGACGATCGCCACCTTGCAGCCTTCGGCGGCGAGCAGGCGGGCGGCCTCGCGGCCCATCCCCTTGCTCCCGCCGGTTAAGAAGACGACCTTGCCGGCGATGCCGAGATCCATGCGTTGTGCCTCCTGGGCGTGAGTGCCCGCTCGCTCGCCGGCCTGCGGCCGGGGCGTCGGGTGGTCAAGCGGGGAACGTCGGTCGGCTCCGGGGCCCGCGCCTCGCCGCGGGGATCGCGGCGGGGAACGAGGTGTGGTCAAGCCGGCAGCCGCGATGTAGAACACAATTCTAGGAACGTCCTGGCGGGAGCGTCAACGCATCGGCGGCGCCGCCACGCGGGGCGTGGGCGGCCGAACCGCCCCCGTGCCGGGCTGGCGCGGGGGAAACTTGATGATTCCGTCAAGTTCTGGTCGCCCCGACGGACTGACGAGGTGATCCCGATCTTGGTGATCATCATGGGGTGCGGCCGGCAGGCCGACCATAGGGAGACCAGGTGTTGATCTTATGACGTTTCCGCTCACGGGTATCAAGGTGCTGGAGTTCTCCGAGCACGGTTTCGTGCCGTCCGCCGCGGCGGCGCTGGCCGACTTCGGCGCGGACGTCGTCAAGCTGGAACGGCCCACCGGCGATCCGATGCGCCAGATCCACGCCAACCGCCTCGTTCCCGAGGCCGATGGCGAGGAGTTCATGTTCGAGCTGGTCAACCGCAACAAGCGGGGCGTCGCGCTCGACGTGGAGACGGCGGCCGGCCGGGCCGTGTTCGAACGGCTCGTCCGCTGGGCGGACGTCTACATCACCAACCAGTTGCCCCGGGTGCGGCGCAAGCTGCGCACCGAGCCCGCGGACCTGCTGGCGATCAACCCGAAGCTCGTCGTGGCCAAGGGCCACGGCCAGGGCCAGGCCGGCCCGGACGCCGAGGCCGGCGGCTACGACGGGGTCTCCTACTGGGCCCGCGGCGGCGTCGCCCACGTCCTCACCGCGCCGGACGCGCCGGAGCCGACGATGCAGCGCCCAGCCCTCGGCGACGTGCCGACGGGCATGTACCTCGCCGGCGCGGTCTGCGCCGGCCTCGTCCACGTCCTGCGCACCGGCAAGGGCGTCGTCGTCGACACCGCCCTGCTCAACGGCGCGACCTGGACGATGGGCCCCGACCTCGCCTACAGCTCGCTGACCGGCCGCCAGATGCAGATGACCGGCGGCGGCCCGCGCAGCCCCCTGGTCAACACCTACCGCACCGGCGACGGCCGCTTCGTCAACCTCGTGATGCTCGACGAGGCCCGCTACTGGGCGCCCGCCTGCACCGCCGTCGGCCTGCCCGAGCTGATCGACGCCTACCCGGACGCCGCGTCGCGCCGGTCCGCCTGGGGCGAGCTGGGCGACCGGTTCCGGGCGGCGATCGGCGCGCTCACCCGCGCCGAGTTCGACGCCCGGCTGCGGGAGCAGGACTGCATCTTCTCGTTCTACGCGGTGCCGGAGGAGGTCGTCGGCGACCCGGCCGTCGTCGACAACGGCTACCTCATGGCCCATCCGACCCGCCCCGGGCTGCGTCTGCCCGGCGCGCCGGCCCAGTTCGACGACGCGCATCCGGTGATGCGCCTGGCCGCGCCGGCGCTCGGCGAGCACTCCCGCGAGGTGCTGCGCGAGCTCGGCTACGACGCCGAGGAGATCGACCGGCTGGTCAAGGACGGCGTGCTCGGCAGCCCGCCGCCCGCCTGAGCGTCCCGCCCGGCTGAGTCGCCGCCCGGCTGAGTCGCCGCCTGCCGCCCGGCGGATGCGTGGGAGCGGGCCTTCCTGTCTCGTCCACAGGGTTGCACGTCCGAGATATCCCTGTGGAGGAGACAGCTGGCGCCGCTCCCACGCACACCGTCCGCGGGGCGCGGGGCGCGGGGGCGCGGACTAGCCGGCGACCGGCTCGTTCGGGACGACGCGGGGGACGACCGGCTGGTGGCTGGTCGCGCCGCCGTCGACGGTGAGCTGGGTGCCGGTGACGTACTTCGACTCGTCGGCGGCCAGGTAGACCGCGGCCGCGGCGATGTCGGCGGGTTCGCCGAGCCGCGGCAGCGACAGCATGCTGCGGATGACGTGCATGTACTCCTCGTCGGCGAGCAGCTTGCGCATGGTGTCGCCGTCGGTGTTGATGAACCCGACGATGATCGCGTTGGCGCGGATGGAGTCCGGGCCGTAGTCGACCGACATCTGCCGGGTCAGCGAGTTGATCGCGCCCTTGGACGCCTGGTAGGCGGGTCGGGAGCGCACGGACAGGATGCTCGACGACGCCGAGATGTTGATGATCGAGCCGCCGCCCGCCGCGCGCATGTGCGGGATCGCGTACTTGCTGGCCCACAGCGTCCCGTACAGCGCGGTGCGGACGGTGTAGTCGAAGTCCTCGTTGGTGATCTCGTCGACGTGGTTGTCGACGCCGCTGATCGTCACGTCCGTCGCCGCCGCGTTGTTCACCAGCACGGTGACCGGGCCGTAGGCGTCGACGGTTGCGGCGATGGCGCCCGCGACGTCGGACTCGATCTGGTTGTCGGCGCGCACGAACGTCGCGGTGCCGCCGGCGTCGCGTAACTCCTTCTCCAGCGCGGTGCCGGTGGACTCGTTGCGGCCGGTGAACGCCACCGATGCGCCCTCGTCGACGAACATCCGCACGATCCCGGCGCCGATGCCGGCGGTACCGCCGGTGACCAGCGCGACCTTGCCCTGAAGCCTCATGTGCCGTCCTCTCGGTGCGACCGGTACGACCGGGTCTGCTGCTGGTGCGGGCCGCTCATCCCTTGCCCGCGGCCTGCACGGCGATCGCGGCGAGCTCTCCCGGGGTGCTGCCGCGGTGCTCGCGCAGGATGTGCCGCAGCGTCAGGTCGACGTCGGCGCCCTCGGCCCGCAGCGCCGCGACGGTGGAACGCTCGCGCGGGCGGTGGGAGAAGGCGTCGAAGTCGAACGCCCGCAGCGCGTTGAGGTGCGTGATCGCGTTGACCTCGTCGTCGGGGATGCCGGCCAGCGAGCGGGCCAGCTCCTCGGGGCTGTTCGGCCAGGTCGAGTCGCCGTGCGGGTAGTCGCACTCCCACATGATCGTGTGCAGGCCGACCCGCTCCCGCAGCACGAGCCCGGCCGGGTCGTCGATGAAGCAGCTGTAGATCTGGTCGCGGAACAGCTCGCTGGGCAGCCGGTCGCCGAGCTCGGTGCCCGTCCACGCGCGGTGGTGGCGGTAGACGTAGTCGCAGCGCTCGAGGGTGTAGGGGATCCAGCCGATGCCGCCCTCGGACAGCGCGATCCGCAGGTCCGGGTAGCGGGGGAGCACGCCGGAGAACAGCAGGTCGGTCAGGGTCGACTGGGTGTTCATCGGGCTGAGCGCGATGGAGACCTCCATCGGCGCGTCCTCGGCGGTCACCGGCACCTGCGACGACGAGCCGATGTGCAGGCAGACGACGACGCCCGTCTCCGCGCAGGCCGCCCAGAACGGGTCCCAGGAGCGGTTGTGCAGGCTCGGCAGGCCGAGCTTCGCCGGGTTCTCCGAGAAGGTCACCGCGCGGCAGCCCTTCGCGGCCACCCGGCGGATCTCGTCGGCCATGAGCTCGGCGTCCCACAGCGGCATGACGGCCAGCGGGATGATCCGGCCGGGGTGGGCGCCGGCCCACTCGTCGATGTGCCAGTCGTTGTAGGCGCGCACGACGGCGAGCCCGAGCTCGCGGTCGGCGGTGGCCCGGGTCAGGAACTGGCCGCAGAACTGGGCGAAGGTCGGGAAGTTCAGGCTGGCCAGCACTCCGTTGACGTTCATGTCCCGGATGCGCTCGTCGATGTCGTGACATCCCGGCCGCATCTGGTCGAACCGGGTCGGGTCCAAGCCGTAGTCCTCCGGGCGCACGCCGGCGACCGCGTTGAGGCCGATGTTGGGGGTGATCTGCCCCTCGTAGGTCCAGATCTGGTTGCCGTCCGCGGTCTCGACGACGTGGGGCGCGCGGTCGCGATAGCGGGCGGGGATGTGCGCGTCGAACATGGTGGGCGGCTCGACGACGTGGTCGTCGACGCTGACGAGGATGAGGTCACCGACATCCATGGGGCGCTCCTGTCAGGGGGCGAGCAGGCGAGTGGGCGAGTGGGCGAGTGGGTGAGCGGCGGTCAGGCGGTGGGGACGGTGACGCCGATGTTGTCGACCAGCGGCGTGGTGCCGAAGCGGACCGAGGCGAGCAGGCGGACCTCGCCGTCGCTGGGGCCGCCGTCCGCGGCCGGGTCGAGGGTGTCCAGCGGGCGCAGCGTCGCCGCCTCGACGGCGACGATGTAGTCCGGGTCGGCGACCGGGCGCAGCCGGGCCAGGGCGACCTCGGCCGCGGCGCGGGCATCGCGTTCCCCGGCGGCGATCGCGTCGGCCGCGGCGGTCAGCGCGGCGTACAGCGCCGGCGCGGCGGCGCGCTGCTCGGGGGAGAGCTTGGTGTTGCGGCTGGAGATCGCCACCCCGTCGGGCTCCCGGCGGGTGGGGCAGCCGATGACCCGCGACGGCAGGTGCAGGTCCTCGGCCATCCGCTGGAACATCACCAGCTGCTGCCAGTCCTTCTCGCCGAAGAACGTCAGGCAGGGCCCCGCGATGTTGAGCAGGGTGGCGACCATCGTGACGAGCAGCTCCATGTGCTCGCCCTCGGGCATGCCGGTCAGGTGCCGCAGCATCCCCGGCATGGCCATGAAGGTGTTCGAGGGCCGCTGGTAGAGGTCGTGGCGCAGCGGGATGTAGAACACGTCGACACCGGCCGCCTCGAACAGCGCCTGGTCGTGGGCGAGGTCGCGGTTGTAGGCCTGCACGCCGCCGGAGGCCCATTCCAGCTTCAGCGCGCCGTTCCAGAACACCGCGACGACGTCGCACTCCTTCTTCGCCTCTTCGACCAGGGAGATGTGCCCGGAGTGGGTGCCGCCGCTGGTGCCGACCATGGCGACCCGTCGCCCGGCCGCCCGCTCGGCGTCGAGCAGCTCGCGGACCTCGGCATGCTTCTCAGTGGTGATCATGACGCGCTCCAGGGTCGAGGATCATCGCCGCTCTCTTCCGGGGAAAAGGGGGCGGGGAAAGATGGTGAGGGGATGTGATGACACTCACGGATCGCTGTCGCCGTGTCAAAGTACCGTTCAGAAAGCTGAACAAGCGTTCAGTCGGCGGACATGCGTGAGCCACCGCGTCGCGACTGCTCGCGAACGCGGTGGCTCAGACGGTGCTGTACGGCGGTGCTGTACGGCGGTGCCGGGCGGTGGGCGCTAAGGCCGGTTCTTGTCGGCTGGCAGGATCGCGGGGGCGTTGCGCCAGTCGTCCAGGCCGTACTCGGCGGTGCCGACGTACACCTTGCCGCCGGAGACCTCGCTCCAGTGCGCGTGGTTGAGCTGGTGCAGGGTGAAGGCGGAGTCGAGCGCCGAGCTGAAGCCCATCGCGTCCTGCGCCTGGTTGACCGACTCCTTGACCAGCAGCGCCGCCATCGTCGGGACCTTCGCGATCCGGGCGGCGAACTCCACCGTCCGCTCGGAGATCTCCGCGACCGGGAAGACCTTGCTGACCATGCCGAGCGCGTGCGCCTCGTCGGCGCCGAGGGAGTCGCCGGTGAGCAGCAGCTCCTTGGCCTTGCGCGGGCCGAACTCCCAGGGATGGGCGAAGTACTCCACCCCGCACATGCCCAGGCGGGTGCCGACGACGTCGGCGAACACGGTGTTGTCCGCGGCCACGATGAGGTCGCAGCACCAGGCCAGCATCAGCCCGGCGGACAGCACGTTGCCGTGCACCTGGGCGATGGTGATCTTGCGCAGGTTCCGCCAGCGCTTCGTGTTCTCGTAGTAGTAGTGCCACTCCTGGCGGGTGCGGTTCTCCGCGCCGCCGTAGGAGGCACCGTTGCACAGGAAGGTCGGGTGCAGATCGGGGCCGTCCGGGTCGCGCTCGGCGAGGCTCTCCGGGGTGCCGAGGTCGTGGCCCGCGGAGAACGACGCGCCGGCACCGCGCAGGATCACCACGCGCACGCCGTCGTCGGCCTCCGCCCGCGCGAACGCCTCCCCGAGCTCGACGAGCAGGCCCCGGTTCTGGGCGTTGCGCGCCTTCGGCCGGTTGAGGGTGATCCGGGCGATCCGGCCGTCGGCGAGCGTGTCGTAGTCGATGTAGCGGTAGGTCATGCACGCACCTCTCGCGGCGCCTCTCGCGGCGCGGCCGCCAGCCGGGCACGCAGCGCCTTCTTGTCGATCTTTCCGGTCGGCAGGACGGGCAGCTCGTCGACGATCACCGCGTACCGCGGCGACTTGTAGCGGGCGATCCGGGTGGCCACGTGCTCGCGCAGTTCGCCCGAGATGAGCTCGGCGCCTGCGCCACTCTCGGCACCGGGCGCGAGGACGACGACGGCGCACACGGCCTCGCCCCACCGCTCGTCGGGCACGCCGACCACGGCGCACTGCACGACGGCGGGATGGGTGAGCACGGCGTCCTCGACCTCCAGGGAGTAGATGTTCTCCCCGCCGCTGATGATGACGTCCTTCTTGCGGTCGACGAGGTGCAGCAGGCCCTCTTCGTCGAAGACGCCGACGTCGCCGGTGTGGCACCAGCCGTCGGCCAGGGTCACGCCGGTGGTCGCCGAGTCGTTCCAGTAGCCGCGGAACATCGCCGGGGAGGCCACGACGATCTCGCCGGGCACGCCGGGCGGGCACTCGACGCCGTCGTCGTCGAGGATGCGGATCTCGGTGTCCGGGTAGGGGAAGCCGACGGAGGTGAGCCGGCGGTCCCGGTCCGGCCCCGAGNCGCGGTGCAGCTCGCGGGGCAGCCCGGAGGTGATCACCTCGGTCTGGCCGTACAGGTTGAGGAAGCCGGTGTCCGGCATGGCGGCGAGCGCCGCAGCCAGCGTCGGCGCCGTGATGGGCGCGGCCGAGTAGACGATGGAGCGCACCCCGCGCAGCGCCCCCACCGGCGCCGGGTCGGCCACCCCTGGCCCCGCCCCGGCCTCGGTCAGCACCGCCTGCAGCATGCTCGGCGCCAGGTGCAGCACGGTGATGCCGTCGGCCGGCACCGTGGCCAGCAGCGCCGCCGGCTCGAACTGCCGGTGCAGCACCGCGGTCCCGCCGCGAGCGTGCAGGCCGAAGGCCATCGCCATCGCGCCGATGTGGAACAGCGGCATCACCAGCAGGATCCGGTCGTCGCTGCCGGTGCGCATCTCGACGTTCATCGTCTGGCCGACGCGGAACATCTCCCGCTGGCCCATGATGCAGCCCTTCGGCCGGCCGGTGGTGCCGCTGGTGTAGATCAGGCAGGCGATGTCGTCGGGCCGGGCGGCGAACGGCAGCGCGTCGTCGAGCGCGGCGTCGCGGAACTCCGCCAGCCCCACGACCTCGCCGCCCGCGCTGCCCGCGGCCGGGTCGTCGAGGCGGACGACCAGCTCGAGGCCGAGCTCCGCGCGCAGCGCCGCCACGATCGGCAGGAACTCGGCGTCGACGAAGATCGCCCGAGGCTTCGCGTCGGTGAGGATCCGGGCGATCTCGGGCGCCGCGAGGCGGAAGTTGACGGTTGCGATGACGAGGCCGCTGAGCTGCCCGGCGGCCAGCACCTCGCCGAAGGCGATGCTGTTGCGACCGAGCAGGGCCACCCGGTCCTGGCGGCGCAGGCCGGCCCGGGCGAGGGCCGCCGCGATGGCCGTCGCGCGACGCAGCAGCTCACGATGGGTGACGCTGCGCCCCTCGTACAGGTAGGCGGGAACGTCGCCGAACCGCTCCGCATTGCGGTGCAGGATGTCGGCGAGGCAGGGATCCGGGATGTGTTTCGTCGGCACGGGCTACTCCGTCGAAGCTCCGAGCGTTAATGTTTGACGATGATGTCAAACAACGACACTCCGGGCAAGCGCCCCCCGCGGCCGATCGACCCCCGGACCAGCGCGGTCGTCCTGGTGGAGTGCCAGAACGGGGTGCTCGGCCCGGACTCCATGCTGCCGGCGCTCGCGGCCGACTCGGCCGACATCCGCGACGGCCTGCGCCGGCTGGTGACCGCCGCGCGGTCCGCCGGTGCGCTCGTCGTGCACGCCACGTTCGAGGGCTGGCTGGGTTCCACCGACCCCGGGACCGCGCCGCTGTGGCGGACCGCCGCCCAGAGCAGCAAGGACTGGGGCCCCGGCCACCCGGCCACCCAGGTCGTGCCCGACCTGCTCGACCCCACCGACCTGATCATCCCGCGCCACCACGGCCTGTCGCCGACCTGGGGCACCGAGCTGCTGCCGGTCCTGCGCGGGCACCGGGTGGACACGGTCGTCATCGCCGGCGTCTCGCTGAACGTCGCGATCCCGCTCGGGGTGGGGGAGGCCGTCCACGAGGGCTTCCGCGTCATCGTCCCGCGCGACGCGGCCGCGTCGACCCCGGCCGAGTACGGCGAGCAGATTCTGGCGAACACCATCGCCATGCTCGCCCGCGTCACCACGGTCGACGACATCGCCGCCTCCTGGGCCGCCGCCACCGCCGCCGTCTGAGCTGCCGGGCTGTCTGAGCTGCCGGGCCGGGCTGACGCCGCGGGGCAGCCCGAGCCGGGTTCGGGACAAGTGTTGGCGGAAGTGTCAACTTTGGCTAGGGTCAGGCGGAGCCCGATGGCCGCGGTGCCGGGCCCGTGACGGTCCGCCGAGCGTCACCGCGTAGCCCTACCGAACGTGACCGCACCGCCGGACCGGCCGTGGTCCCCGCGGCCGATCCGGCTCCCCTTCCCGGAGGCGCCCCATGACCACCAGCACCGAGTCGACGGCGAGCGGCGCCCCGGCGCCGTCGCCGGCCGGCGACCCGGCCCAGTCGGCCCGCCCGGCCCACCACGCCCACGCCGTGCTCCACTGCAACCTCAACACCGTCGACGTCGACCGCTCCGCCGCCTTCCACCTGGCGCTGTTCGCCGGCGAGCCGCGGATGCGTTCGATCAGCACCGACGGCGACACCGCCACCATGGGCCTGGGCACCGGCACCGCCAGCGTCACCACGTTCCTCTACGACCTGCGCGGCCCGCGCTCGGCCCCCGCCGTCGAGCTGGTCGGCTGGACCAGGCCGCACACCACGCCCGCCACCGCCGACCAGCGGCCCACCGGGTTCTCGGCGCTGGGCTACCGCGTCGAGTCCCTGCGCATCATCACCGCGCGCCTGGAGGCCACCGGCGTCGAATTCACGCCGGTGCCCGAGGGCCTGGCGGTCCGCGGCGCCGTGCGCCCGGCGCTGCGGCTGACCGATCCCGACGGTGCCGTCATCGAGGTCGTCGAGATCCCCGCCGCCCCCGGCGACCCGCGCCGGCTGCCGCTGCTGTCCCACGAGCGGATGCGCTGCACCGACCTCGAGCGCACCATCGCCTGGTACACCGGGATCGGCTGGACGGTGCGCGACCGCGGCGAGAGCCCCGCGGGACCCACCGCGTCGCTGGTGCTGCCCGAGGACCCCACGTTCTCCCTGGAGTTCATCCAGCAGCCCGCGCCCGCCGGCGCCACGGCGACGCCGCCGGCCAACGTCCAGGGCCTGTACCGGATCGCGCTCGCGGTGGAGGACGTCCGCGAGGCGCACGCCTCGCTCGTCGCCGACGGCGCGCTCGGCGACGTCGACGACCCGGTGGTCATGCCGATGCCGGACACGCCGACCGGCGGCTTCACGGTGCTGTTCCTGCACGACCCGGACGGTGCCGTCGTCGAGTTCGTCGACCGCCCCCGCTCGGCGGTGCGCCGCCCCACCGAACCTGCCTGACCCCGGCGGCGGGCAGCCGGCCGGACGGGGGCCGGCTCAGCCGGGGTGGATCGTGGCGACGAGCAGGGCCGCGGCCTCGGCGATGATGTCGGCCTCGTCCATCCGGATCTCGGTGGCCCGGATCTTGTACCAGCAGCGGTCGAGCATCGCGAGCACGACCAGGCCGACCGCCTCCGGCGAGCCGGCGGGATCGCGCTGGCGGGCGTGCAGCAACTCGCCGAGCTTGCGGGCGACGCGGATCTGCGTGCGGTGGGAGTCGTTGCGGAAGGCCGCGTCCGTCGGCGCGGACAGCATCGCGGCCAGCGCGAAGGCCCCGTGCTGATCGAGATGGGTGAAGTAGAGCCGGATCCACTCCTCGACGGCGGCGGCCGGCCAGTCGTCGGGCACCGCGGTGAGCCGGGCGACGACGGCGAGGCTGGACTGGTATCCGGCCCGCCCGAGCTCGGCGAAGATCTCCCGCTTGTCCCGGAAGTAGGTGTAGAACCCGGCGCGCGAGATGCCGCACGCCTCGGTGATGTCGGCGACGCTGGTGCCCGCGTAACCGTGGCGCAGGAACAGCCCGCGGGCGGTGTCGACGATGACCTGACGGGTGCGCGCGGCGCGCGGTCCGAGGTCCGCCGCCGCGGCGGGGACGCGCTGTCGGGGGGTGTCGGACGGTTGCATGGCATTCATCTCGGCGCGTCGACCCTGCCGCCGTGGCCGGCGGCCGCACGGGGCGACCGCCGGCCACGGCGGCGGTGATCAGATCGCGACGACCGGTTCGAGCTCGGCGCCGGCGAGCAGCTCGGTGCCGAGCTGCTCGGCCAGGGTGCGGTGGTCGCCGAGCAGCAGGTCGAGCGCGGCGGTCCGGGCGACGAAGCGGTGCAGCTCGCTCTCCAGCGACAGCCCCATCGCGCCGCAGACCTGCACGGCATGGCGCATGACCTCGGCCTGGGCGAGCCCGGCCCGCAGCTTGACCAGCCGCGCCGCCCAGGCGCCGCCGTCGGCCTGCCCCGCGCTGCCCCAGGCCACCGTCAGCTCGGAGCGCAGCGACTCGACCGCCACGTGCGCCTCGGCGAGCCGGTGGCGCACGGCCTGGAAGGTCGCGATGGACCGGCCGTACTGGACCCGGGCCGAGGTGTGCGCGACCGCGATCGCGAGCGCCGCCTCGCAGCCACCGATGATCTCGGCGGCGAGCGCCCGGCGCCCGGCGGCCACCGCGCGGGTCCACGCGTCGCCGGCCGGGGTGGCGGGGCCCGCCGGTCCCGCCGGCGCCGCGGAGACGGTGAGCCAGCCCGCGGCGGTGTCGAAGCCGCGCACCGGCTGTGCGGCCGCCGCGACCAGGTCGGCCGGCAGGATCCGCAGCGTGGCGCCGGCGGTGTCGCCCGCGTCGGCCGGGTCGAGGGCGGTCGGGACGACGACCTCGGCGATGCCGTCGAGGCCGCCGAGCAGCAGCCCGGTCAGCGGCCCGCGCGGGTCGGCCGGGTGGTCGGAGTGCAGCGGGTAGAGCAGCGCCCGCGGGCCGGTCGCGGCGGGCAGACCGCCGGCGAGCTCGGCGAGCAGGACGTCGTCGAGGACGCGGGAGTGGGCCAGCGCCCGCCCGTGCTCGGTGAACAGCAGGGTGGTGGCGCGGGCCGGGTCGTCGGCGAGCACGTCGGCCCAGCCGAGCTCCGCCAGCGCCGCGGTGAGGTCGCCGCCCTCGGCGAGCACCTCGCGCAGGGAACCCGCCAGCAGCTCGGCGGTGGCGTCGTCGAGTCCCGGAGTGGTCACTTCGCCTCCTTCGGCAGGCCGAGGACGTGATCGGCGATGATCGTGCGCTGGACCTCGGCGGAGCCGCCGAGGATCGTCGCCGAGCGGGAGAACCACCACTCGTTGCGCCAGGCCCTGACCTCGTCCGTGGCCCCGAGGACGAACTCGGTGCCCAGCAGGTCGCGGGCGAGGTCGAACAGGGAGATCTCGACGGTGGCGAGCAGCACCTTGTCGACGCTGGCCTCGGGGCCGACCGTGTCGCCCGCGGCGAGCCGGCGCACGGTGCCGGCGCTGCGGGCGCGCAGCGCGATGATCTGCTCGTAGACGGAGCCCAGGCGCGCGGCCGAGCCGTCGGGCAGCCGGGCGCCGGCGGCGAGCCGGGTGGCGACCTGCCCGCGCAGGTCACGCAGCCGGCGCAGCGCGTCGGCGGCGCTGAGCCAGGCGTACATCGCCCGCTCCCACTGCAGCAGGTACATCGCGACGGCCCAGCCCTTGCCCTCGTCGCCCACGAGGTTGGACGCCGGGACCACGGCGTCGTCGAAGAACACCTCGGCGAGCTCGTTCTCGCCGCTGGCCAACGCGATCGGCCGGATGGTGACGCCCGGCGTGTCCGCGTCGAGCATGATCATGGACAGGCCGCGGTGGCGGGATTCCGGGGTGCCGGTGCGCACCAGGCACACCAGCCGGCTCGAGGTCGCGCCGTGGCTGGTCCACAGCTTCGACCCGGACAGGATGTAGGTGTCGCCCTCGCGCCGCGCGCGGCAGCGCAGCGACGCCAGGTCGCTGCCGGCCTCCGGCTCGGAGAAACCCTGCCCCCACCACTCCTCGCCGCGCAGGTAGGCCGGCAGGTAGGCGGCGGCGAGCTCGGGGGCGAAGTGCACCACCGGCGGCCCGAGGGTCTCCAGCATCAGGTGCGGCGCGGGGATCGGCAGCCCGGCGGCGGCGAGGCCGTCGTAGAGGACGGCGCGGTGGCGCTCGTCCCCGCCGAGCCCGCCGGCCGACTCCGGCCAGCCGTAGCGGTTCCAGCCGGCGCGGAACAGCACACCCATGAGCAGGCCGTGGTCGGCGATGCGCTCCTCGGTGTTCGGGTAGTGCCGCCCGCGCCACCGGTCCAGCGCCGGCTCGCTCGCCAGCCACGCGCGCAACCCGCGGGCGTAGGCGTCGAGGTCGTCGCGCAGGACCGCAGGATCGGTCACCGCCGCCTCGGCGGCCGTCGTGGTGGTGGCCGCCGTGGTGGTCATGAGGGGCGTCCCGCCGCGGCCGCGCGGGCCTTGGAACGCTCGAGGAAGCTGCGCACGAGCGCCTGGTGCTCGGGGGTGTCGAAGGAGGCGAACTCCTCGCCGAGGGCGTACTCCAGCACGCCGGCCACGGCCCGCTTGATGTGCATGTTCAGCGCCCGCTTGGTGCTCTGCACGGCCTGCGGCGGCTGGGCGGCGAGCTTGTCGGCGACCTTCAGCGCCTCGTCGAGCAGCTCCGCGTCGGGCACCACCCGGTTGGCCAGGCCCAGCGAGACGGCCTGGTGGGCGGGGATGCGCTCGGAGGTCAGCAGGTACTCCTTGGCGCGCAGCATGCCCATGAGCAGCGGCCAGGTCGGCGCGCCGCCGTCGGCCGCGGTCAGCCCGACGCCCACGTGCGGGTCGGAGATGAACGCGCTCTCGGCGAGCAGCACGATGTCGCTGCACACCGCGAGGTTGCAGCCGAGGCCCACCGCGGCGCCGTTGACCGCGGCCACCACCGGCAGCGGGAAGTCGACCATCTCGTTGAGCAGCCGGCGGGCGCCGTCGATCTCGGCGCGGCGCAGCTCACGGTCCTCCCACAGCTCGACGAAGTGCTGGAAGTCGCCGCCGGCGCTGAACGCCCGGCCCGCTCCGGTCAGCACGACCGCGCGCGCGCCCGGGTCCTCCGCCAGGTGCCGCCACACCCTGACCAGGGCGTGGTGCAGCGCCTCGTTCGTCGCGTTGAGCGCCTCCGGCCGGTTCAGGGTGACGAGGCGGACTGGACCCCTCTCCTCGATGAGCAGCTCCGGCGCGAACGGGTTGTCCATCAGTTCTCCTGTCGGTCCTGCTGTGCGCCTGCGATACGTCTGAAAGGTCTGTAGGTCCGCAGTGGGCCCGCGGCTTGCCGTGCCGCCCGCCGCGCGGAGCCGGGCCGCGGCGGACGCGTCCGCGGCCGGCTGCCGCCGCGTCGTCGGGTGGGCTACCAGGCCCGGCGCCCAGCCGTCGGGTGGTGGGCGTCCGGGAAGCCTCCGGCCGGCCTTCGTCCGCCGGGGGTGAATCTCCCGTCAACTGCCCGCTACCCTGCCTGGGAACGCCACCGGTGGTGCGCCACCCCGGCCATGAGACCGTTGTTTGACGGAAATGTCAAGTTCTCCTAGGGTGCTCCTGGTGGCGGCGTCAGCCGCCCCCGAGGTCCACTGTGGGACCTGCGGACGGCGGCATCGAGGGCGCCGTCCGACGAGCGCGCGGCCCGGCCGGTGCCGTCGACCGCGACGGCGCCGGGGGCCGTGGGAGGAGGCGGCGTGACGGATACGAGTTCCCCGGCACCAGCGAGTTCCCCGGCGTACGTGCGGCCCGAGCGGCGGCTGCTGCCGCAGCCGACCGCCGAGTCGGCGGCGTTCTGGACCGGCGGGCGCGACGGTCGGCTGCTGATCAGCCACTGTCGGGGCTGCGGACATTTCTTCCACCCCCCGGGCCCGGTGTGCTGGCGCTGCCGCAGCACCGACGTCGGCCCGGAGCCGGTCTCCGGCCGGGCGACGGTGGCCGCCTACACGATCAACCGCCAGCCGTGGATCCCCGGCTACCCGCCGCCGTACGTGGTGGCGATGGTGGAGCTCGCCGACGAGCCGGACGTCCGCCTCATCACCAACATCGTCGACGTCCCGCTCGACGAGGTGCGCGTGGGCCTGGAGGTAGAGGTGTTCTTCGAACAGTGGCCGGCCGAGCCCGGTCCGGATGACTCGCCGGTGTGGCTGCCGCTGTTCCGGCCGGCCGCGGCGACGGTCGGGGGTGCGCGATGAGCGGCGGGCCGTTCGACGGCAAGGCGGTCATCACCGGGGCCGGCAAGTCCCAGGTCGGCCGGCGCCTCGGCCGCACCGGGCTGGACCTGACCATCGAGGCGGTGACCCGGGCGATCGCCGACGCGGGCCTGTCGGTCGACGACATCGACGGCATCGCCAGCTACCCGGGGCCCGGCGTGCCGGACCTGGGCTTCTCCGGGGCCACCATCACCGAGGTCCGCAACGCCCTCGGCCTGCGCAGCCGCTGGTACCTGTCCTCGACGGAGACCGCCGGGCAGATCGGCCCGGCGATCGAGGCGTGCATGGCCGTCACCCTGGGGCTGGCCAACCACGTCGTCGTCTACCGCTCGGTGTGGGAGTCGACCGCGCAGGCCGGCGCCGGCCGGGCGTCGGTGCTGTTCGGCGGTGGGGCGGTGTCGGGGCACCTGGAGTACACGGGGCCCTTCGGCGCGCTGTCCGCGGCGAACTGGCTGTCCATGCCCGCGCAGCGCTACATGCACGACTTCGGCCTCACCCGCGAGCAGCTCGCCGCGATCCCGCTCAACGCCCGCGCCAACGCCGGGCTCAACCCGGACGCGATCTACCGCGACCCGCTCACCCTCGACGACTACCTCAACGCCCGGATGATCTCCGAGCCGCTGTGCCTGTTCGACTGCGACGTGCCCTGCGACGGGGCGACCGCGGTCATCATCTCCCGGCGCGACGCCGCGGCCGGGCTGCCGCACCACCCGCTGACGGTGGAGTCGGTCGGCACCGGGATGTTCGAGCGGGCCACCTGGGACCAGCGCGTCGACGTCACCACCATGGCGGCGCACGACGTGGCCGCCACCCTGTGGGAGCACACCACCCTGCGTGCCTCCGACGTCGATCTCGCCCAGCTCTACGACGGGTTCAGCTTCCTGACCGTGATGTGGCTGGAGGCGCTGGGCTTCGCCGAGCATGGCAAGGTCGGGCCGTTCATCGAGGGCGGGGAGCGCATCGCCCTGAACGGGCCGCTGCCGCTGAACACCTCCGGCGGGCAGCTCTCCGGTGGCCGGCTGCACGGCATGGGCTTCCTGCACGAGGCGTGCGTGCAGCTCTGGGGTGAAGGCGGCGAGCGGCAGGCGCCGAACAGCCCCGAGGTCGCCGTGGTGGGCGTCGGCGGCGGCCCCGTCGGCGGCGCGATGCTGCTCAGCACCCGCTGATCAACACCCGCTGATCCACCCGGGGACGACGCCACCGCCACGACGCAGAGGGAGAACGCCCAGATGGAGATCTACCGCAGCGCGGCCGACCTGGAGGCCGCGCTCGGCAGCGAGATCGGCCCCACCGACTGGCTCACCGTGGAGCAGTCGCGGATCGACCTGTTCGCGGACGCCACCGAGGACCACCAGTGGATCCACGTCGATCCCGTACGGGCCGCCGGCGGCCCGTACGGGGCGACGATCGCCCACGGCTTCCTCACCGCCTCGCTGGTGCCGTACTTCATGAACAAGCTGCGGACCATCGAGGGCATCCGGATGGGCATCAACTACGGCCTGGACCGGGTGCGCTTCCCGTCGCCGGTGCGGGCGGGCGCGCGCATCCGCGCCCGCGCGACCCTCATCGACCTGCGCAAGCTCGACGACGGAGCCGTCCAGGTCACCAACCGGGTGACGATCGACGTCGACGGCTCCGCCAAGCCCGGCTGCGTCGTCGAACTGCTGGCCCGGTACTACTTCGCCGACGCCGCCGGTTCCTGAGCCCCCGGTTCGTGAGGCGCCGGTCCGTGGGTCGCCGGTCCGTGGGTCGGCGCGGCCCACTCGCGTAGGACCTCGCCGGTGTGCTGGCCCGCCGTGGGCAGCACACCGGCCTGCGGGGCGCCGCCCGTGGCCGGGTCGTGGGCGGTGCGTGGGGAGGGTGCTGGCACGGTGACCGTCGCGCCCTCCGGGGTGCGCAGCGTGCGCAGGGCCTGCCGGTGGCGCAGGTGCGGGTCCGTCACCACGTCGTGGGCGGTGTTGACCGGCGCTCCGGGCAGTCGCGCGGCGGCGAGGCGTTCCACCGCCTCGGCGCGGTCGAGCCCGCCCGCCCACGTCCGCACCGCCTCGCCGAGCTCCCCGCCGGCGGTCCCGGCCGGCGCGCCGACGACGGCGGCGAGGTCGCGTAGCTGGCGGGGGGTGGACACGCTCACCGCCAGCCAGCCCCCGTCCGCGCAGGCGAACACGTCGCGCAGGGCCGAGCCCGCGAGCCCGCCGCCGAGGCGCCCGGGCGGTGCGGCGCCGGCCGCGACCCCCGCCGCCGCCGACACCAGCGTCGGGCCGACGACGTGCAGCATCGCCTCCACCGGGTTGACGTCGACGACCCGGCCGGGCCCGCCGTTGACCCGCACGTCGTGGCAGGCCGCGGCGACCCCGAAGGCGCCCGCGTAGGCCATCACCGCGTCGCCGAGCGGGACCGAGGGCAGCATCGGCGGGCCGTCCGCGTCGCCGGTCATGTGGGTCAGGCCCGCGAACGCCTCGCCCATCGTCCCGTTGCCCGGCCGTCCCGCGGCGGGGCCGTCGGCGCCGTAACCGCTCACGTGCGCCACGACGAGGCCCGGGTTGACGGCGAGCATCGTGTCGGGATCCAGTCCGCGGGTGGCCAGCCGCGCCGCCGGCTCGTTGACGACGACGACGTGGGCGGCGGCGACCAGGCCCCGCAGCGCCGCCCGCTCGCCCGCGTCGGCCAGGTCGAGGACGACCGACCGCTTGCCCCGTGCGACCAGCGGCCAGAACCCGGTGGCCCGGTAGGCGTCCCCGCCGGGCGGCTCCAGCTTGACCACGTCCGCGCCCTGATCGGCCAGGAGACTCGCGAGCAGAGGCGCGGCATACAGGGACGCGGCGTCGAGCACCCGCAGCCCGGCGAGCGGACCGCCCACGTTCGCATCATCGCGTCGGACCATCCGGTGTCTCCTTCTCCGCCCCGTCGGTGACCGTCGCGGGCAGCCTGCCCCCTGTTGACAGAGGATTCAACTATTTGATGTGGTTGCCCTGGTCAAGGAGAGCACCCGTCCGGCACTGCCGTCACCCACGGACTCCCGCCGCGCCGCCGGAGGCGCGACGGTCTGCTCGCCGGACGCCGCAATCCCCAGGAGGCGCGTCATGACGTCCGTGTCGAGCGAGCAGCCCGCGGCGGGCGGTCTGGCCGCGACCGAGGCGGTGGACCTCGCGCGGGCCGCGGAGCGGTGGCCGTGGCTGCTGACGGCCCCCACGGTCGACGGGTTAGTGGCCCGCCGCGCGCAGGCGACCCCCGACGCACCGATGCTGATCGACGAGCACGACGCGCGGCTGACCTTCGCCGAGTTCGACGCGAAGGTCGACCGGGTCGCGGCGGCGCTGGCGGGCGAGGGCGTCACGGCCGGCACCCGGGTGGCCTGGCAGCTCCCGACGAGGATCAGCACCCTGCTGGTGATGATCGCGCTGCGCCGGCTCGGTGCCGTGCAGGCGCCGGTCATCCCGATCTACCGCGAGCGGGAGGTGGGCGCCGCGCTCGCCGCCGTCGACGCGGAGGTCTTCCTGGTACCGGGGACGTGGCGGGGCACCGACTACACGGCGATCGCCCGGGCGGTCGCCGCCGCCGGCGGGCCCGCGCCCCGGCTGCTGGAGATCGGCCACGACGCACCCGAGGCCGACCCACCCGGCGCGGGCGCGCGTCCGGACCATCGTCCGGACGAGGTGCGGTGGATCTACTTCACCTCCGGGTCCACCGGCATCCCCAAGGGCGCGCGCCACAGCGACGGCACGCTGCTCGCCACCGCGGTGTCCTTCGCCGGCCTGAGCGGTCTCGGCCGGGCGGCGGGGGAGGTCGGCGCGGTCGGCTACCCGGTCGCCCACGTCGGCGGTATCCAGTACCTCATCGCCGCGCTCGCCGCCGGCTTCCCGATCCTGCTGCTCGAGGCGTTCATCCCCGACCAGGCCGTGGAGCTCTTCCGCCGGCACGGTGTCACCGCCACCGGCGGCAGCACGCCGTTCTACACCGCGCTGCTCGACCTCGCCGCCGCCCGCCCGGGCGAGCGGCTGATCCCGACGCTGCGCTCCCTCAAGGGCGGCGGCGCCCCCTGCCCGCCGCACCTGGTCGGCGAGGTGGACCGCGTGCTCGGCGCGGTGCTCGCGCACGACTACGGGATGACGGAGGTGCCGATGGTGGCGGTGGCCGCCATCGCCGACCCGCCCGACGTGCTGGCCGCCACCGACGGCCGACCGGTGCCGGTCAACCGGCTGCGCTTCGTCGACGAGGGCGGCGCGGCCCTCGCGCCGGGCGCCGTCGGCGAGGTGCAGGTCTCCGGTCACGGTGTGTGCCACGGCTACACCGACCCGGAGGCGACCCGGGCGGCGTTCACCGCCGACGGCTGGTTTCGTACCGGCGACCTCGGCCGGCTGGTCCCCTCCGGCCACATCGAGATCGTCGGCCGGCTGAAGGACCTCATCATCCGCAAGGGCGAGAACATCGCCCCCCAGGAGATCGAGGCGCTGCTCGGTCGCCACCCCGACGTGGCCGAGGTCGCCGTGATCGGCCTGCCCGACCCCGATCGCGGCGAGCGTGTCTGCGCCGTCGTCGTCGCCCGGCCCGGACGGCCGGTGCCGTCGCTGGCGCAGCTGTCGGCCTGGCTGCGCGAGGCCGGGCTGATGCGCCAGAAGCTGCCCGAGCAGCTCGAACTGATCGACATCATGCCGCGCACCGGGCTCGGCAAGGTCGCCAAGGCCCAGTTGCGCGCCCGCTACGAGCCGCGCGAGCCCTGACCGGCACAAGGCGGTGGCCGGCACAGAGCGGTGGCCGGCACAGAGCGGTGGCCGGCACAGGGCGGTAGGGCCGGCGTCAGGCGGTCAGGACCGCCATGATGAACCCGGCGATGGTGGCGACGACGTCGGTGTCGTCGACCGGCAGGTGCTGACCGTGGCAGTGGTACCAGGCGCGGTCCATCATCGACTGGACTGCCAGGCCCAGCGCCTCGGGGGCGTCGGTCGGCGTGCGCTGGCGGCCCCGCAGGTGGACCCCGAGCAGCCAGACCACGCGCAGTTCCATCTTGGTGCGCGCGCTGCCGACGGCCTGGTCGCCGGGGCCGGACTGGGCGGACAGGATGAACGCGCCGTGGCGGTCCATGAACGCGAAGTACTGCCACACCCACGTTGCGACGTCCGCGTGGGTGCACGGGCGCGGCATGGCCTCCCACAGGGCTATGACCTGCAGGATCTCGTGGTAGGTGGCCTCGCCCAGGGTGTCGAAGATCTCCCGCTTGTCGCGGAAGTACGTGTAGAAGCCGGCGCGGGAGATGCCGCAGGCGTCGGTGATGTTGTTGACCCGGGTGCCCGCGTAGCCGCGCTCCAGGAACAACCGGCGGGACGCGTCGAGGATGAGCCCGCGGGTGCGAGCCGCGCGGCGGCCCATGGTTCTGGGGGCCGCGTCGACCGCATCAGCCGTCTTGGCCGAGTCAATCGCGTCAACCGCATCGACGGCAGGGGGGTCGTCCATGATTCTCTCCAGTGTAGGAGGGCACGCCGCAGCCGGGTCTGACGGACCTGTCGAAGCCGGCGCCCGCCGACGGCTGAAGCGACCTGGCGGCGTCCCACATGTCCGTGTCAGCTACGTTCCGACAAAGTTGACAGTTTCGTCAAGTCGGCTTACTGTTGCCTCGCGCAGCAGTACCCGAGACAGCACCGAGGTGGCGAAAGCCCGGTCGCCCACGGTCGACGGCACGTGACGCCGACGGCGAGTTCCCCCGGGCAGCGAGGAGCAGCAGCCGTGACGCAGTTCACCGACGCGCCGATCTTCGACGCCGACCAGCACATGTACGAGACCCCGGACGCGCTCACCCGGCACCTGCCGGAGCGCTACCGGCGCGCGGTGCAGTTCGTGCAGGTCGGCCGGGCGACCAGGATCGCGATCAAGGGAAAGATCACCGACTACATCCCGAACCCGACGTTCGACCGGGTGGCGGCGCCCGGTGCCTGGGAGAAGTTCTTCTCCGGCCAGAACCGCGAGGGCCAGTCGCTGCGGGAGATGACCGGACGGGCCATCGAGTCCCGCCCGTCATTCCGCGAGCCCGCCCCGCGCCTGGTGGAGATGGACGCCCAGGGTGTCGAGGAGGCGCTGGTCTACCCGACGCTGGCGAACCTGGTCGAGCACTCCGCCGCCGAGGACCCCGAGCTCGTCGTCGCGATGATCCACGCGCTCAACCGCTGGATGCTCGACACCTGGGGCTACACCCACGCCGACCGGCTGTTCATGACGCCGGTCATCAGCTGCGCCCTGGTCGACGACGCCCGCCGCGAGCTCGACTACGTCCTGGAGAACGGGGCGAAGGTCGTCCTGATCAAGCCGGCGCCGGTCAAGGGCCTGCGGGGCTGGCGCTCCCCGGCGCTGCCGGAGTTCGACCCGTTCTGGGCGGACGTCGAGCGCGCCGGCATCCCGGTGGTGCTGCACTCCAGCCAGCCGCCGTTGGACGACTACATCAACCGGTGGGAGCCGCCGGACTCCAACGACTTCACCGAGATGAGTGCCTTCCGCTGGGTGACGCTCGGTCACCGCGAGATCGCCGACATGCTCACCAGCCTGATCTGCCACGGCACGTTCACCCGGTTCCCGAAGCTGCGCGTCGCCAGCATCGAGAACGGCAGCGCCTGGATCCACCCGCTGTTCGACGACCTGGAGTCCGCCTACGGCAAGATGCCGCAGGCGTTCCCCGAGCACCCGCTGGAGGTGTTCCGCCGCAACGTGTGGGTCAGCCCGTTCTGGGAGGGCTCCGTGGCCGACGTGATCTCCACGGTCGGCTGGGACCGGGTGCTGTTCGGCTCCGACTTCCCGCACCCGGAGGGCCTCGCCGAGCCGCGCGGCTACTACGCCTACGCCGAGGGCATGGACGAGAAGCGCACCCGCGACTTCATGGGTGACAACGCGCGGCGGCTGCTCGGCCTGCCGGTGCGCGACCCCGCCGGTGACCGGACCCCGGTCGCGGTCTGACGCCGTGGAGCTCAACTACCAGTTCCCGACCCGTGCGGTGAAGCACTGGGAGCGGTGGATCGGCGAGCGTGACCTCGCCGACGTGGCGGTCGCCGCCGAGGAGAGCGGATTCGACATCGTCTCCACGACGGACCATCCCTTCCCGTCCAGCGCGTGGATCGACGGCGGCGGCCACCACTCCTTCGACCCGTTCGTGTCGCTGGCGTTCATGGCGGCGGTGACCCGGCGCGTGCGCCTGCTGACGTTCATCCTCGTCGCCGGCTACCGCAACCCCTACCTGACCGCGAAGTCCACGGCCAGCCTCGACCTGCTCTCCGGCGGTCGGCTGATCGTGGGCATGGGCGCCGGGTACCAGAAGCCCGAGTTCGACGTGCTCGGCGCGCAGTTCGACGGCCGCGGCGGCCGGTTCGACGCGGCCATCGCCGCGATGCACGCCGCCTGGACGGGTGAGGTCGTCGAGCGCGACGACCCGTACTTCCCGGCGTCGGGCCACGTCATGCTGCCCCGGCCGGCGCAGCGCCCCGGCCCGCCGATCTGGATCGGCGGCAACAGCAAGGCGGCGATGCGCCGGGTCGCCGAGGTCGCCGACGGCTGGCTGCCCTTCGAGCAGCCCGCGCAGATGGCGGAGATCACCACCACCCCGAGCCTGGCCGCCGACGAGATCGGCGAGCGGATCGCCACCCTGCGCGAGCTGCGCGTGGCGGCGGGCCGCCCGTCCACCTTCGATGTCTGTTTCACCCCGCAGGTCAGCCGGGATCCGGCGCGCGCCGCCGAGTCGCTCGCGGCCGCCGCCCCCGGGTACGCGGCCGCGGGCGTCACGCACCTGTCGGTCGAGTCGCACGCCCGCAGCATCGACGACTGCCTGGCCGAGATCGAGCTGTTCGGCAAGGCCCTCGCGCCCCCGCCCCCCCACGCTCCAGAACGAGGAGAGAGTTCATGACCACCCTGGCAGCCCCCGGCGACGCGGCCGTGCTCCCGTCGCTGGGCTACCCGCTCTACGACGCCGACCAGCACTACTACGAGACGGCCGACGCGCTCACCCGCCACCTGGCGCCCGAGTACAAGCGGCTGATCAAGATTCTGCAGACGCCCGACGGCCGGACCCGGATGGTGATCAACAACAAGCTCTACACCACCAACCCGGACCCGACGTTCCCGACCGTCGCCGCCCCCGGCGTGTTCGAGCAGTACTTCCGCAGCAACAACACCGAGGGCCGGGAGTTGGCGGCGTTCGTCGGCAGGCTGCAGGAGAGCCAGCCCGAGTACACCGATCGCGACGCGCGCATCGCCAAGCTCGACGAGCAGGGCGTCGCCGCGACGATCATGCTGCCGACGGTTGGGGTCGCCGTCGAGGGGCTGCTCACCGACAAGCCCGATGCGCTGCACGCCATCATCGAGGCGTTCAACCGGTGGATCGAGGACGAGTGGGGCTACTCGTACCAGGACCGCATCATCTCGACGCCGGTGCTGTCGCTGGCCGACCCCGACCTGGCCGTCAAGGAGCTGGAGCGGGTGCGCGACGCCGGCGCGCGGATCGTCGTGCTGGTGCCGGGCCCGGTCCGCGCCGGCGCGATCACCCGCTCCCCGGGCAACCCGGTCTTCGACCGGTTCTGGGCGACCGCGGCCGAGGCCGGCATCGTCGTGTCGTACCACACCGGTGAGGCCGGCTACGAGTGGGTCGCCGAGAAGTGGGGCGAGGGCGCCTTCGAGGGCCTGCGCACCACGCCGCTGCCCGAGATCATGCAGCTCCACGTCGAGCGGCCCATCCAGGACACCATCGCGGCGCTGGTCGGCCACGGCGTGTTCGAGCGGCACCCGGCGCTGAAGGTCGCCACCATCGAGGCCGGCTCCACCTGGGTGCTCGACCTCGTCCGCCGGATCCGCAACGCCTACGGCAAGATCCCGCAGAAGTTCGCCGTCGACCCGGTGGAGAGCTTCCGCGAGCACGTCTGGGTCGCGCCGTTCTACGAGGACGACCTGCTCGCGCTCAAGGACGCCCTCGGCATCGGGCACATCATCTTCGGTTCGGACTGGCCGCACCCGGAGGGTCTGCCGACCCCGNCCGCCTTCGCCCGCGACGCCGCCGTGCTCTCCGACGAGGACCGCAAGCTGATCCTGTCGGACAACCTCAAGTCCCTGCTGCAGCTCTAGCAGCTCCCTCCGGCACGGCGGCAGTCCTGCGGGCCTCGGGGCTGACCGCCGCGTCCGGGTAGAACTGCGCGGACCAGCTTCGCAGCGCGCGGAACCCGCGGGCCTCCTCGGTCGCCAGCGCCGGCGCGTCGAGGAAGGTCTGGTTGGCCCAGATGACGATGTCGTCAGGTAGCGCCAGCTTGGCGTCGGCCAGGCGCCGCTCGTAGGTCCCGTCGGCGAGGTCGCCGGCGAGCTCGTCGATCCAGTAGGTCGCGAAGATCTCCGTGCGGCCGTCCTCGACCGGCGTGGTGTTGATCGAGATGACCCGGACGCCCTCGCCCATGTGCTCGACGTTGACGCTGACGCCGGGGCCGGACCAGAGGATCTCGATCGTGTTCGCGGTGTCGGTGCGTACCCGACCCTCGGCGTCGCGGGCGTGCTGCGCCCAGCCGCGGCCGAAGCCGACCCGCGACCACCACTGCGCTCCCTCCACCCGCTCCTCGAGCACCACCGGGCTGGCCGCGGTGTGGTGGACGAACCGGAAGTGGTGCGGGTCGACGACGTTCTCCAGCACCATCTGCGGGTGGGCGCGCAGGTCGCGGAAGTGCTGGCGGCCCTCGACGCCGGCCGGGTGGAAACGCCGGCTCGCCGCGTGCGGGGCGTCGCCGAGCGCGTCGGGGACGTCCCACAGCGGTTCCCGGCCGGCCGCGTCGTGCCAGACGTAGATCGTCTCGTTGCGTTCGACCGTCGTCCAGGTCCCCAGCTTCGGGCCGCGGTTGGGCCGGTCCTGGTAGGGGATCGACACGTTGCGTCCCTCGGGGCTCCACACCCAGCCGTGGAACGGGCAGCGGATGCCCTCGTCGACGACGCAGCCGCCGTGGGCCAGGCTCGCGCCGAGATGCCGGCAGTACCGGTCGTGGACGCGGACCACGCCGTCGCGGCCCCGGTAGGCGACGAGGTCCCGGCCGAAGTACCGCAGCGGGACGACCTGCTCCGGGCCGATGTCGACCGACCACGCCACCTGGAACCACCCGGTCAGCGCCAGGTCCAAACCATGCAGTTTCATCGCCGCGACCTCCGCGTTCTCCCGGCCTGCGGGATCTCTCAGAATGAGTGCACCCTACGGGGAACGGCATTCCCAGACAAGTCGGCGGATGTCGAGCGGCACGCCGGGGCCCGTCCGCGCCGGCCCGGCGGCCAGCGCACCGGTTTACTTCTGACGAAATCGTCAACTACGATGTGCGGGCTGGATCGCACCCCCCGGGCCGCGGTGCGAAGCATCCCGCCGACATCGGTGCGGGCGCCGTCCCGCGGCGGCTGCGCACCCGGAGGAACCATCATGATCGTCGTCCGCGACGAGGTCGGCTGATGGCCGATCCCCACGACAAGCTGCGCCGAGAGGTCCGCGCGTTCGTCGCCGCGGCCGGCATCGTGCCGCGCAACGACAGCTGGTTGCGTGGCTACGACCCCGACTTCACCCGCGCGCTGGGCCGCCACGGCTGGATCGGCATGACCTGGCCGACCGAGTACGGCGGCGGCGGGCGGTCGAACACCGAGCGGTTCGTCGTCACCGAGGAGCTGCTGCGCGCCGGCGCGCCGGTCACCGCGCACTGGACGGCCGACCGTCAGATCGGCCCGACGATCCTGCGGGTCGGCACCGAGGGCCAGCGCGCCGAGATCCTGCCGAAGATCTGCCGCGGCGAGGTCGTCGTCGGCCTGGGCCTGTCCGAGACCGAGGCCGGCTCGGACCTCGCGGCCGTGCGCACCCGGGCGACGGCCATCGACGGCGGCTGGTCGATCACCGGGGCGAAGGTGTGGACGACCTCCGCGCACCACGCCACCCACCTGTACATCCTCGCCCGCACCGGCGAGGGGGCGTCCAAGCACGAGGGCCTGACCGAGTTCCTCGTCGACGCCGACACCCCCGGCATCACCGTACGGCCCATCCTCGACCTCGTCGGCGAGCACCACTTCAACGAGGTGATCCTCGACGACGTGCACGTGCCCGACGACCGCGTCCTCGGCACGGTCGGCGCCGGCTGGAAGCAGGTCACCGAGCAGCTCGCCTTCGAGCGCGGCGGGGTGGAGCGCTACCTGAGCACCTATCCCGTGCTCGCCGCGATGATCCGCACGGTCGCGCGCCATCCCGACCGGGCCGCGACCGAGCGCCTCGGCGAGCTGGCCGCGCGCCTGACCGCGCTGCGCCAGCTCGGCCTGCAGCTCGCCGGCGCCCTCGACCAGGGCGAGGCGCCGGTGCGCCTGGCGGCGGGGCTCAAGCTCGCCGGCACCCGGTTCGAGAAGGACGTCGTGGAGACCGCCCGGTACGTCCTCGACGTCTGCGAGGGCGACGCCGAGGCCCACCGGCTGCTCGTCGACGGCCTGGCCGTCGTGCCCGGCGCGTCGATCCGCGGCGGCTCGTCGGAGGTCCTGTACACCGTCATCAGCCGGGCGGAGCTGCCACGATGATCTTCGATGCCGATCTGCGCCCCGTCGTCGACGACGTGCTCGGGGCGAACACCGACACCGCCCCCGGCGAGCTGTGGGCGCTGCTGACCGAGCTCGGCTGGCCGGTCGTCGGCGTGGCCGAGGACGACGGCGGCGCCGGCGGGGATCTCGCCGCGGTCGCCGAGCTCGCCGCGGGTGTCGGCCGCCACGCCGCCGCCGTCCCGCTGATCGAGACCGGCCTGGCCGCCTGGGCGCTGGCCGCCGCCGGGCTGCCCATCACCGCGACCGCCGAGCGCGCCGCGCTGGCGCTGGCCCCCACCGGCACCGTCGAGGCCCGCCGCGACCCGGCTGCCGGCGACGAGGCGGGCGACTGGGTCCTCGACGGCACCGTCCCGCGGGTGCGCTGGCTGCCCGAGGTGCCCACGGTCGTCCTCGTCGTCGAGCAGGCCGACGCCACCGTCGTCGCCGTCCTCGACGCCACAGCCGCCGCCGCAGCCGCCACAGCCGAACGCGACCTGGCCGACGAGCCGTCGGGGACGCTACGCCTCGACGGGGTGCGGCTGCCCGCCGACCGCGTCGCCGTGGCCCCCGCGGGGCTCGCCGGGGACGTGCTCGACCGCGTCGCGGTGCTGCGCGCCGCGGCGATCTCCGGCGCCGTCGAGCGGGCCTGCGCGCTGACGAAGGACCACGTCACCACCCGCCAGCAGTTCGGCCGGCCGCTGTCGGCGCTGCCCGCGGTGCGCCAGCTCGTCGCCGGCCTCGCCGTCGAGCGCGACCTGCTCGACGCGGCGCTCACCGTCGCGGTGACCCGTCCCGGTCGCGGCACGGCGGCGGCGGTGCGCGCGGTGGCCGCCCGGACCGCCGGGACGGTGGCCACCGACACCCACCAGCTGCACGGCGCGATCGGCATCACCCAGGAGTACCCGCTGCACCTGGTGACCCGCCGGCTGTGGTCGTGGCGCGACGACGAGGGCACGCAGCGGCGCTGGGAGCGGCTGCTCGGTGACGAGGTGGTCCGCACCGGTTCGGACGAACCGCTGTGGGCGCTGGTCACCGGCGCGTCTGTCTGACGGCTCGACCGCTCGACCCGCGCACAGGCTCGACGCGCACAGGCTCGAAGGCTCGAAGGAGAGTGGGAATGGCACAGCAGGTACCCCTGGCCGAGGATCTTTTCACCTGGCCGGCGGAGGAACCCGCCCTGATCGGCGGTCGATCGTCGGACGGCAAGATCGTCTTCCCGTATCGCAGCCACAAGCTGGTCGGGGGCGTCAACGAGGAGCTGGAGCGGGTGGAGCTGCCGCGCCGCGGCACGCTGTGGACGTTCACCGGCCAGCGGTTCCGCCCGCCGTCCCCGCCGTACGCCGGCGATGACACGCCGAAGACGTTCGAGCCGTTCGCGGTCGGCTACATCGAGCTGCCCGGCGCGCTGCGGGTCGAGGCCCGGCTCACCGAGGCCGACCCCGACAAGCTGCACATCGGCCAGGAGATGGAACTGCGCATCGTCCCGTTCGGCACCGACGCCGACGGCAACCAGACCTTGATCTACGCGTTCGCCCCGGTCGGGGCCGAGGAGGGACACGGCGATGGCTCCGAGTGACGTTGCGATCATCGGCACGGGCCTGCACCCGTTCGGGCGCTACCCCGGCAAGTCGGCGCTGGAGATGGGCGAGGACGCCGTCATCGAGGCCCTCGCCGACGCCGGTGTCGAGTGGTCGGCCATCCAGGCGCTGTACGCGGGCAGCATGGAGGTCAAGAACCCCGAGGCGATCGTCGGGCTGCTGGGCCTGACCGGTGTGCCGGGCCGGGCGGTGTTCACCGGCTGCGCGACGGGCGCGACGTCGCTGGCGATGGCGGCGAACGCCATCCGCCTCGGCGACGCCGACATCGCGATCGCCATCGGTCTGGACAAGCACCCCCGCGGCGCGTTCTCCGACCACCCGTCGGTCTCCGGCCTGCCCGGCTGGTACGGCGAGGCCGGCCTGTTCCTCACCACGCACTTCTTCGGCATGAAGATCAACCGCTACATGCACGACTTCGGCATCACCCCGATCACGCTGGCCCGGGCGGCGGCGAAGGCGTTCCGTAACGGCGCGGCGAACCCGCGGGCGTGGCGGCGCACCCCGATGACCGAGGAGCAGATCCTCGAGTCGCAGTACCTGAACTACCCGCTGACCCAGTACATGTACTGCTCGCCGGACGAGGGCGCCGCCGCGGTCGTGCTCGCCCGCGCGGACCTGGCGTCGAAGTACACCGACAAGCCGATCTACCTGCGTGCCAGCACCCTGTTCTCCCGCCGCGAGGGCGCCTTCGAGCTGCTCAGCCCGTCGCTGCCGCTGGAGACGGCGCCGAGCCCCACCGTCTTCGCCGCGCAGGCCGCCTACGAGCAGGCCGGCATCGGTCCCGAGGACGTCGACGTCGCCCAGCTCCAGGACACCGACGCCGGCTCGGAGATCATCCACCTGGCCGAGAACGGTTTCTGCAAGGACGGCGAGCAGGAGACGCTGCTGGCCGAGGGCGCCACCGAGATCGGCGGGAAGCTGCCGGTCAACACCGACGGCGGCCTGCTCGCCAACGGGGAGCCGGTCGGCGCCTCCGGGTTGCGTCAGATCCACGAGCTGGTCACCCAGCTTCGCGGCCGCGCCGGAGACCGCCAGGTCGCCGGCACCCCGCGGGTCGGCTACGCCCACCTCTACGGCGCCCCCGGCACCGCCGCCGTCACCATCCTGTCCACCTGAGCTGGACCCGATTGCGAGGGTGATGGCGTGAGCGTCGGTGCTGGCGTGAGGACGTGGGCGTGAGGACGTGGGCGTGAGGGTCGAGAGCGGGAAGCTGGCGGAGCTCGTCGAGCCGGGCAGCCGGGTGGCGCTGGCCGACGGGATCGGCGCGCCGCGCGCGGTGTCCGGCGAGCTCGCCGCCGCGGCCGCCGCGGCGGGCGGGGTGCGGCTGCTGCTCGGCTGGCTGCCCGTCGCCGACCGCGAGCTCGACCTCGCCGCCTTCGCCGACGTCCGCGCGGTGATGTCCGGCTGGGGGCTGCGCCGCCCGGTGGACGACGGTCGGGTGCGGGCGTTGCCGGTGCGGCTGTCGGCGGTGCCGGCGCTGCTGCACGGCCCGCTGCGCCCGGATCTGCTGGTCGCCACGGTCGTGCCGGCCCCCGGCGGCGGGTACGCCTTCGGCACCGAGGTGGCGTGGATGCGCGCCGCGATCGCCGCCGGCGCCCGCGTCGCCGGCGTCGTCGCCCACGCCACCCCGCACTGCGACGCGGGCCCGGCGCTGCCCGCCGACCGGCTCGTCCTGGTGGGGGAGACCGACACCCCGCCGATCGCGCTGGAGTTCAGCGCCCCCGGCGACGAGCACCGGGCGATCGCCGAGCGGATCGCCGCTCTCGTCCCCGCCGGTGCCCGGCTGCAGGTCGGCCCGGGGGCGCTCGGCGTCGCCGTGCTGGAGGCCCTGCGCACCCCCGTGCACATGGACTCGGGCCTGCTGCCCGAGGGCGTCGTCGACCTCGACCGCCGTGGCCTGCTCGCCGGCACCCCCGTGACGACGTACCTGGCCGGTGGCCCCGGCCTGCTGGCCTGGGCGGCGGGCCGCCCGCTGCTGCATCCCATCGAGCACACCCACGACCTGGGCCGGCTGTCCACCGGCCTGCCGTTCGTCGCGGTGAACACCGCGATCGAGCTCGACGAGCAGGCCCAGGTCAACGTGGAGGGCTTCCCCGGTGCGACCGTCGGCGGCGTCGGCGGCCACGCCGACTACGCCGCCGCCGGCGCCCGCTCGCCCGGCGGCCTGTCCATCATCGCGATGCCGGCGACCCACCGCGGCCGCCCCACCCTCGTCGAGCGTCTGTCGGCCCCCGTGAGCACCCCCGGCCACGACGTCGACGTCGTCGTCACCGAGCACGGCACCGCCGACCTGCGCGGCCTCGACCGCCACGAACGCGCCGCCGCCCTCCACCACCTCTGGGACCGCCCGGCGACCCCCTGATCTCCCCGATCATCATCCCGGCTCCAGTCCCGGCGCCGGCTCCGCGGAATCTGAATGACTGTGTCACGTGGTCGTGGGGGCGGCTGTCGGTCGGGTCGGGTGCTCCGCGCCAGGTGCGGGGGAGCGCCTACCCGGGTTCTTCTCGGGATTCGGTGTCCGGTTTGTCGCTGGAGTAGGACCTGGGTGGCCTCGTTCCCATGCGCGCCCCTCGCACCGGCCCATCGACCCCGACCCGGATCGGCAGAGACAACCGAGGCGTCACAGCCGCAGACCGGGATGAGCGGCCCGCTCCGGCAACAGACGAGGACAGCGCGTAGCGCCGGCCGCACCGGAACCGGCGCAGTCATACGCCCGCCCTGCGGCGCGGGCGATGACCGTGACGCGGTTCCGCGGAACACCAAGATCGTCTTGGGGGTGCCGGCTTGGTCGCCGGCTGGGTCGCCGGCTTGGCTTCCAGGCGCCGCTTCCGGACGCTGCTGCCGGGTCTGCTGCCGGCTAGTAGACCGTCGCCACTAATGTTTGGGGTATAGGTGGCGGAGTTTGGTGCGGGCGTCGGCGGTGGTGAAGTGCCAGTGGACTTGGCGCTGG
>NZ_LJPA01000011.1:0-212841 GCF_001414035.1 Frankia sp. ACN1ag
GTGTCGAGCAGCCCCAGCCCACACGCGGCCTTCCACCGCAGATCGCACCGCAACGCCTGCACCGTCTCGAAATCCGACAACCCGTGCAGGCTCTGCAGCACCACGGTGGCCGCCAGCACCTGCGGTGGCATGCTCGGCCGTCCGTTGGACGACGGGTACATGTCGGTGAACATCTCCGCCGGGAACAGCGCCTCCCGATGCTCGGCCAGGAACGCGAACACACTCCCCGCCGGGATCAACTCCCGGCAGGTCTCCCACACGTCCGGCCCGATCAGCTCGCCCACCCACTCACCCTGCATGATCACAACACTGGCGTCGACCACCACACCAGAACCCGGACCCGCAAGATTTTCAGTGGTCTCCTAGGTGACGGCGAGTTCCGAGGCGAGGCCGGCGCGGGTGGCGAGTTCGACCGCGAGCTCGCGGGCGTGCGGCAGGATCGCGGGGACGTCGGCGGTGAGGATCTGCGCGCCGGCGACGATCCGTTCGCCGTCGACCCACACGCCGGCGATGTCCCGCGTACCCGCGCAGTACACGACGGCCTGGTAGGGGTCGTGCACGAACGCCATCGACGGGCTCGCCTCGGCGAACAGCACCAGGTCGGCGGCCTTGCCCACATCCAGGCTGCCGACGGTGTCGTCGAGGCCGAGCGCGCGGGCACCGCCGAGGGTCGCCATCCGCAGCACCGCCGGCGCGGTCAGGACGTCGGCCTGCTGGTGGTGCACCTTCTGCAACAGGGCCGCGGTCTTGACGGTCGCCAGCATGTCCTGGCTGTCGTTGCTGGCGGCGCCGTCCACCCCGAGGCCGACGGGCACCGAGTCCCGCAGCAGCCGCGGCACCTGGCATACCCCGCTGGCCAGGATCATGTTCGACACCGGGCAGTGCGCCACGGCGACCGCGTGCCGGCGCAGCAACGCGACGTCGTCGTCGGAGAGCCAGACGCAGTGCGCGGCGACGGTCTGCGCGTCGAGCAGGCCGAGGCGGGCGGCGACCTCGATGGAGCTGGCCCCGCGGGCCGTGCGCGACGCCGTCACCTCCTCCCGCACCTCGTGCAGGTGGACGTGCAGCCGGTCCGTCTCGGCCAGCAGCGACCGCGTGGCCGCGAGCAGCGTGTCGCTGCTGGACGGGATGGTGGCCAGGCCGACCCGGAACCGGGTGCGTCGGGAGGCCGCCGCGGCCTGGGCGAGTGCGTGGTGCTCGGCGACGATCCGGTCGACCGGGTAGCCGTGCGGGACGTCCGCCGGGCCGAACGAGACGTCCCCGCGCAGCCCGACGACGTCGAGCGCGTCGACGATCCCGGGGGTGATCGCCGGGGTGCCCGGCGCGGAGCAGAACATGTCCCCGACCGTCGTCACCCCCGACAGGGCCATCTCGGTCGCCTTGAGCAGGGTGCCCACGTAGGCCATGTCCCGGGTCAGGTGCGCCTCGATCGGCTCGACCACGTGGACGAACCACTCCCACAGCGTGTGGGTCTCCCCGATGCCGGTGACCAGGCCCTCCGAGAAGTGCCCGTGGCAGCTCACGAAGCCGGGGGTGAGGATCCCGCCGCCGTCGCCGAGGACCGGTAGGTCCGCGAACCGCGCCGCGATCGCGGCGTACCCGTCGACCGCGGCGATGCGCCCGTCGACCACCGCGACCGCACCGTCGCGCACGTGCCCGGCCGCGCCCATGGTCAGCACATGCCGGGCCCGCAGTACGAAGGTGGTCGGCTCGACGGCGGCGGGATCAGTCACTTCAGGCCTATGGTCTTGTCGATGTACTGGTTGGTGAACAGGCTGGCGGGGGTGAGTCCGCTGCGCACCGGCTTCTTCTGGCCGGCGTAGATCGGGGTCAGGATCTGGATCATCCGGTTGACCCGGCTCTGCTCCATGTCGCCGATCGTCGCGTTCGACCCGTTGGAGACCAGCCCGCGGTCCTTCATCGTCTGCACGGCGTACGCGGCGAGCCCCGGCGAGTAGTTCCACACCGAGGCGGCGTCCGCCTTGACCGCCTTGATGATGAGCCCGTTCGCCGTCTGCGGGTGGGCGAGGAAGTCGACCTGCGAGCGCTGCACGATCGGCACCAGCTTCTTCAGGCACGGGGCGAGCTTCGCCTCGTCGCCGGTGCGGACCGACAGGGCCTGGCCGTACACCGGGTAGCCGGTGTCGTTGACGAGCTGGAGGTTGACGTCGTAGCTGTGCCCGTCACCGAGCTCGTGCTTGTAGATGTAGGGCTCCGAGGTGGCGAAGCCGGCCTCGGCGATCTTGCCGTCCTCGGCGACCCAGCGTGACGGGGAGCCGTCGTAGCTGCCGTCGACCTGGCCCTGGCGCAGGATGCCGGCGCCGAGCAGGTACTGCATGTAGGCGTCGGTCTCGTAGTAGAGGACCTTGGTGTCGGTCTGCCCGATGTCGACCAGCGTCGTGAAGTTCGGATGCTTGCTCTTGTCCCACATGATCATCATGGGGGCCACCTCGAACGGCGCGAACACCGCCCTGGTCGGCTGGGAGGCCGAGTTCTGGATGGCCTCATCCGTGGAGACGATCCCCAGATTGATCGACTTGTCCACGTACATCTGGGCGCTGACCTGCTCGTACCCGATGGCCGCGCCGCCGAACCGGACCTCGATGTTGACCCCGGTGTCCTTGCCGCCGGAGACGAGGGAGCCGGTGATCCGCTTCTTGCCGGTGTCGACCTTCGCGTCCGGTCCGATCAGGTTGTACAGGAATCCGTACTCGGACTCGGCGAACCAGTCGGTCTGGACCACGACGGTGGCGGGGCAGGCGCCGGTCAGGTCGAGTGCGCCGCCGGACGCGACGGCCGGCGCCGCGGAGGTGGACCCCCCGCCGGTGGACCCGGCGGCGGACCCGCCGCCGGAGTCCCCGCTGCACGCCGTCAGGGTCAGGGCGAGCGCCGTGCCGAAGGCGACGGCGGCTCCTCGTCGGAAACGTCCCATGTTGCTCCTTCTCGTGAAGACCCCCGGGCTCGTGGAACCCCCCGCGGGCCGGGTGTGACACAGCTCCGCGGGCCGCCGGTGCCGCCGGGATCGACGGACGCGGCCACCCGCGGCGTCAGGGCGTCTCGGCGGCGTACCAGCGACCGGTGACCAGCCGGCTCAGCCAGCCGAAGAACGTGAACACGACGACTCCCAGCAGCGAGGCGAGGATGACCGCGCCGAACAGCTGCTGGGAGAGCAGTCGCGCCCGGTAAAGATCGATCAGGACGCCGATCCCCGGCTTGCCCTGCTTGAAGAAGAAGTCGCCGACGACCGCCCCCACGACGGACAGCCCGGCGGAGACCTGGAATCCGGCGAACGTCGCCGGCATCGCGGCCGGGAGCTGCAACGACACCAGCCGGCGCCAGCGGGGGATGCGGTGCAGCCGGAACAGGTCGAGCATGCTCTGGTCGACCGACCGCAGGCCGAACAGCGTGCTGCTGATCACCGGGAACAGGGCGATGAGGACGCAGACGATCACCCGGCTGAGGAAGCCGTAGCCGAACCAGAAGCCGATCAGCGGCACCATCGCCAGGGTGGGGATGGTCTGCAGGATCACCGCGTACGGGTACACCGACTTCTCGATCCACCGGGCCTGGCTCATCGCGATCGCCACGGCCATGCCCAGCCCGATCGACACCCCGAGGCCGATGAGCGCCACCGACGTCGACAGCCACAGCGCCCNCAGAAGCTGCGCGAGGTTGTGGCCGTCGAGGAAGGCGACGCGGACGACCGAGTCGGGACTGGGCAGCAGGAACCGGCGGTCCCGGTCGAGCACCACGAGGCTCACGAAGTACCAGACGCCGATGATGACCGCGAACAGGACGAGCGGGGCGAGGCGGTCGCGCCAGGTCGCCCGTGGCCGTCCCGTGCGCAGCGCCCGGCTCCCGCCGCGGACCAGGGCCGCCATCCGGCCCGCGCCGCGCCGTCCGTCGGGCGCGGGTCCGCCTCCCTGACCGGGGGTCGTCGGCCCGCCGACGACCCCCGGCGCACTCACGCGGGCTCCCCGGCGCGCAGGCAGCGCGAGACCGCGGCGGTCAGGTGGGTGAAGTCGTCCCGAAAGCGCAGCTCCGCCGGGCGCGGAAAGCCGAACGGGACGGTGAATTCGGCGACCACCCGGCCGGGGCGCGGCGACATCACCAGGACCCGGGTCGACAGGAACACCGCCTCCGCGACCGAGTGGGTGACGAACAGAGCGGCACCGAAGCGGCGCAGCTCGAACAGTCGCAGCAGCTCGCCGCCGAGGCGCTCCCGGGAGATCTCGTCGAGGGCGCCGAACGGCTCGTCCAGCAGGAACAGGTCGGGGGAGAGCACCAGCGAGCGGGCGAGGGACACCCGCATCCGCATCCCGCCGGACAGCGAGCGGGGCCGGTGCCGCTCGAACCCGCCGAGCCCCACCAGATCGATGACCTCGGCGGCCCGCGGCCGGTACTCGGCGCGGGGCACGCCGGTCAGCTCGGCCAGCGTCTCCACGTTGCGCCGCACGCTGCGCCAGGGCAGCAGGGTCGGATCCTGGAAGACGTAGCTGATCCGGTCGGTCGACGGCGACACCGTGCCGGCGGTGGCCTCGGTCAGGCCGGACGCCAGCCGCAGCAGGGTGCTCTTGCCGCAGCCGGACGCGCCGACGATGCTCACGAACTCGCCGTCACGGACCGCCAGGTCGACCGGAGCGAGGGCCTGGGTGCCGTCCGGGTAGCGCTTCTCGACGCCGGTGAACGTCACCAGCGTCGGCGGGAGGTCGCCCGCCGCTCCGCCCGCTGCCCCGATCTCCTGGACCGTCCCGACGTCCTGGACCGCCCCGGCCTCCCCGCCTGGGCCGGCCTCGCGCGATTCGTTGCTGTATGTCCAAATATGATGCCGCATGACCCGTGGGCCTAACCGTTCCGTGCTCCGGTGGATGCCGCCCGTGTTCCCGATCCGGCCGAGGAGAGGGTGGTCGGTGCGGGGCTTCCCGGCGGCGGCCAATTGACCGATGTTGTGGCCAGGTCGCGCGGATAGACGACGGCGAAGGTTCCATCGGTGTCCTGTTCGACGGCCGTTGCGGAAAGTGTGTTCTGGTGGGTTCCNTCGAAACGGACACCGTTCCACGGCATGATGGTCGCGGCCCCCGGGAGATCGATCGCGACAAGTGCGGAGCGTATCCGTTCCCGTGCGGAACTGTCGGCGTCCTCGATTGCCTGGGCATAGATTGCCACCGCGGTGAAGGCGGTTGCCGCCTCCGCCGTCATCGCCGCCCCGAAGTCGTGCTGATAACGTTCGGTGACCGCCGCGGCGAGCGGGTTGGCGCGGGTGATGGGCAGCGACCACGGAACCTGCCTGCTCACCCGGCCCGCGAACCCGGGGATTGCGGCGAGCCGGGCGGCGTCCGCGGGGGCGCCGTAAACGACGACGGCAGGCGGCGTATACCCGGTGGCCTGGAACGCGTTTCCGAGCCTTTCCCCCGCGCCGGAGGCCGTCGCCACCAGGACGACGTCGGGCGCGGCGGTCTGGATCGCCCCCACCGCGGCGGTGGGATCGGTGTCACCGGGTTCGTAGGGCGCGCTCGCCACGATCTGGTAGCCGGCCTCCTCGCCGTACTCGGCGATGATCGAGTTCAGGTCGGTGCCGGTCGCGTCGTTGCTGTAGAGCACAGCCACCCGTCGACGCTCCTGGCCAGGCTGTTCGGCGTTGTGCAGCAGGGACAGGAAGGCGCCGCCGTAGTCCGCGGCGTCGGGTCCGGCCCGGAAGAACCAGCTCAGCCCGCGCTCGGTGAGTGCCGTGAACGCGGCGTCGCCGCTGAGGAACGGGGTCTGCAGTCGCTCGGCCCGCTGGCTGGCGTCCAAAGTGGCCTCGGCGCCGAACGCACCGACGATGCCGGCCACGCCGTCGTCGTTCACCAGGGTCGACGTACCGTCCGCCGCGCGTTGGCGGTCGCTTTTCGTGTCCAACGTCACAATCGATAGTCGGGCGTGACCGGCGGGCCCCCAGATTCGCCCGGCCGAGTATCCGGACCAGTCTTCTCCGGTGTTGATGAGACGGCTGGCGAGTTCCGCTCCCCGTTGGGCGTCACGGCCGGCTTCCGTGTTCCCACCCGTCAACGGGGCGAGAAGGCCGATCTTGACCTCGCCGGAAACCGCGGGCGGCCCGGGATTGTCGCCACCGCCGCAGCCCGCGAGTGCGGCGATGCAGAGCAGCGCAACACCCGCCGCGCCCGCCCTTCGAAAACCGTGGATCATCACGCTCCCCGTGCGCCCGGCTGGAGTGAGGGGTGAAAGCTACAGCGACCGCGACGACACTAGTGGTTTGACGCCGGTCAAGCGCAGCGGGGTTGGCTCATCCCGGACGATTGCGCGCCCGTTCGTCAAGTGACCCCGCTGGCAGTCGTGTCCGGTGCGCAAATAGCCTTTTGGTTCGCCAGCCGCGGCGACGCTGACCGTCATGCGGTCGGGTGCGCAGGGCCCCGCGCAGGGGCGGCGCTCCCCAGGCGCCGCCCGGGGTTCCGGGGTCGGGATTCGGGCGTTCGAGAGGCGGAGAGGTACGGGGCGCGTGATCGAGCCAGAAAGGGGCGGGACGTGACGGGAGAGCCGCCGGACACCTCCCGCGGGGTCCTCGACGGGGGCCGGGATCTCGCCGGGGTTCAGGGTCCAGACGGGGTTCAGGGTCCGGGTGTGGTGCAGGGTCTCGACCGGGGCCGGGATGGCGCCGGCGGCCGTGCGCGGCCCGTCGCCGCCCGCCCAGGTGCCGCGGCGGGCGCGATGACCGCCGCCACCGGTCCGCTGGCCCCCGGTCCCAGCCCCGCCCCCAGCCCCAGCTCCGGGCCCGGGCCCAGCCCCAGCTCCGGGCCCGGGCCCAGCCCCAGCTCCGGGCCCGGGCCCAGGCCCGGCCCGGCTCGCTCCGCGCCGCCATCGGCCGGCCCCGGCGGTCCGGGGACGGGTGGCCGGCGTGCCCGGCCGCGGCGGCGCCGACGGGTGAGCCTGCGCGACCTGCCCGTGCGCGGGAAGCTCTTCGCCGCGCTGGCCGTGCCCACGGCGGCGTTCCTGGCGCTCGGGATCCTCTCGGGCACGACCTGGCTGTCCAACGCCGCCAGCTACGGCCGCGACGTGACCGCGGCGAAGCTCGGCCGCGACGTCACGGCGACGGTGCACGAGCTCCAGTTGGAACGTGACCTCGCGGCCGGGTTCATCAGCAGCGGCCGCGGCACGGATCCGGAGACCTCGCTCACCGGCCGGCTCGACGGCCAGCAGCGGGCCGTCGACGCGGCCGTGGGCAGGTTCCGCGGCACCCTGCGCTCCTCCGTCGGCGACCTCGGCGCCGGCACCGGGCGGGTGGCCGACCGGGTTGAGGGCGACCTCGCCGGGCTGCCCGCGCTGCGCCGGTCCGTGCAGACCGGCGGCCTGTCCACGGATGCGATCTTCCATCAGTACTCGACCACGATCACCGACCTGCTCGGCCTCGACGACCGCATCGGGCAGGACCGTGACGACGAGGACCTGCGTTACGCCGCGACCGTCCTCAACGACGTGTCGACGCTGAAGGAGATCGACTCCGAGATCCGCGGCGAGCTGTTCGCCACGAGCTTCGCGCAGCAATTCGCCTTCGGCGCCTCCGATCGGCTCGCCGGGCTGCTCGCCCAGGAGCAGGCGGCACAGGACGGCTTCCGCGCCGCCGCCCGCCCCGACGACCGCGCCCGCTTCGACCAGATCGTCAACGGTCAGGCGGTGCTGACGGTCAAGCGCATCTCCGAACGGGCCATCCAGCGCCAGCGGCTGACCGACCTCGACATCGATCCCGACCAGTGGTTCGCGGCCAGCACGACCCACATCGAACTGCTGCGCACCGTCGAGTCCGACCTGCTCGACAACGTCACCCACTCCGCGCGGCATCTGCGTTCCGACGCCTGGCAGCGCACCGCCCTGATCGGTGCACTCATCCTCGTGATCATCGTCGGCGCGATCGGGTGGACGTTGCTGATCGCGCGGACGATGACCGTCCCGCTGCGCCGCCTGCGCAGCGGCGCCCTCGACGTCGCCCAGGTGCGCCTGCCGCGCCTGATCTCCGAGCTGCAGACGGCGAACCCGGAGCAGGTCGACACGACGATCCGGCCGATCGGCGTCGACTCCCGCGACGAGATCGGCGAGGTCGCGCGAACCTTCGACGAACTGCAGCGGGAGGCGGTGCGCCTCGCCGCGGAGCAGGCAAGCCTCCGCCGCAACGTCAACACCCTGTTCCTCAGCCTCTCCCGGCGCAGCCAGAGCCTCATCGAGCGGCAGATCGCCCTCATCGACCGGCTGGAGGCCGCCGAGGAGAACCCGCTGCAGCTCGAGAACCTGTTCAGGCTCGACCATCTCGCGACCCGGATGCGCCGCAACAGCGAGAACCTGCTGGTCCTCGCGGGCACCGGGCCGGGGCGGCGCCGCGCCGGGCCGGTGCCGCTCGGCGACGTGCTGCAGGCCGCCCTCGGCGAGATCGAGCAGTACGAGCGGATCCAGATCATCGACGTGCCGGACGCGCGGATCGCCGCCGACTCCGTCAACCACGTCGTCCACCTGGTGGCCGAACTCCTGGAGAACGCCGCGCAGTTCTCGCCGCCGTACCTGTCCGTCGACCTCGCGGCCGCCCTCGACGACGGCGGGGTGCTCATCACCATCGACGACGGCGGGCTCGGGATGTCCGAGCGCGAGCTCGTCGCGGTCAACCAGCGTCTCGCCGACCCGCCGCTGTTCGACTTCTCCATCGCCCAGCGCCTCGGCCTGTTCGTCGTCGCCCGGCTCGCCGACCGCCACGACATCGAGGTGCGGCTGAGCCGCTCGGATGCCGGCGGGGTACGGGCCTCCGTGCGGCTGCCCGAGGCGCTGCTCGTGGCGCCCGGCTCCGCCGCCGAGGCCCGCCCGCCCGTACCGGCGCGGCGTGAGCAGCTACCCGGGACGGCGCTGTTCGGCGCGGAGCTGACCCGCCTCGGCCTGCCCGGCGCGCCGCCGGCACCGCTCGCCGACCTCCCGCCCGTCACGTCCCGTCGCGCTCCCCTCGCCGCGCCGGCGCCTCATCCGGGCACCCCCCTGATCGACGGCACGATCACGGACGGCTCCGCCGATCCGCTGCCGCGGCGCGCCGTCCGCAACGGCCGCAATCCCGCCTTCGGCGATGGCTCTGCTGCCTTTGGTCACGGCTCTGCTGCCTTTGGTCGCGGCTCTGTCGCCTTCGGTGATGGCTCCGCCGCCTTCGGCGACACGTCACCCTCGAGCGACGCGTCCTCGTTCGGTGCGGGCCCCGGCTTCGGCCGGATCCCCGCGTCCGGCGAGGAGTCCGCGTCGGACGGCTTCGCCCCGTACACGCCGACCGGCGAGTGGTTCCGGCCGCGGGGCATCGATCTCACCAACGAGGACCTCGCAGATCTCGCGGATCTCGCCGGCCGCGGCGGTGTCGACCAGCCCACCGGCAGCTCAGCGGGGGGACCTGCCGCAACGCCGCCGGCCGGGGACGGGGCGGGGCTGCCCTCGATCGCCCAGGCCGTCGCCGCGCTCGACCGGCGACGCGAACGGGCGGCCCTCGGGCGTGCGCATGCCGGCGCGGCGCAGCCCGACCCGAGTGCCGCCGAGGACGCGGCGCCCGCGGTCCAGCCGGCCCCGGCCACCGCGACCGCCCCCGCCGAGGTGTCGACCGCCGCGGAACTGGCCCCGGCCGCCGCCACCGCCACCGCCACCGCCGCCACCGCCGCCGCCGCCACTGCCACCGCCGCCGACGCGTCGACCGCCGCGGAGCCGACTCGGGGCACCGCCGCCGAGCCCGCCGCTCCGTCCGCTCCAGACGGGTCCGACGTGGGCGCCGACCTCGCGATGCCCGCCACCCGCCTGCCGGCGTTCCCGGCGGTGCCGGCCCCGACGCACCATCCGGCTTGGGCCGTCGTCGCAGCCGCCGCATCGCCCGCCGCCGTGTCGCCAGCAGGACCGCCACCCGCCGGGCTGTGGGCGCAGCTCGCCGATGCCGCCGGGTTACAGTCGCCGGTCCTCGACGAGTCGGCCGAGCCGTTCAACTGGTTCGTCCGGGATGAGCTGGCGGTGGCGCCTGGCCAGGCGATCCCGGCCGCCGGCCGGGTGAACGGAGTCGAGCGGTGGGCCCCCGAGCCGTTCGCCGCGCCCCGCGCATTCGACGCCGGACCGTTGGCCGGCTCCCGACCGCTCCCCGGCTCGGCCGGGACTGCCGATCCCTTCGTGGGGCCCGGGCTGGTGGCGGTGCCTGAGCCGCCGGCGGTGCCCGAACCGGTCGCGGTGCCCGAGTCGGTCGTGGCGCGGGCTGCGAACCCGGGGCGGTTCGCCGTTCCGGCGCGCGAGCAGGCCGCCGGGACGGGGCCGTTCGCCGCGTCGAAGCCCGGGCTGTCCTCTCCCCGGCCCGGCGCCGGACCCGGTGTGGGGCGGACTGCGGGGCCGACTGCGGGGCCGCGGCGGACCACCACCGCGTCCGGGCTGCCGATCCGCACCCCGAAGACCGTGCCCATCCCGGGGCAGATCCCGCTCGGTCCGCCGACGGGGTCGGCCGGCGGCCCGGCCGGCCCGAGCGTGTTCCTCGACTCCGCCGCCCCGTCGTCGGCGATGCCCGACCCGGGCGTCGCACCCGAGCGGATCCGCGGGCGGCTGAGTCGGCTCTACGAAGGCATCCACCACGCCCGGGGGACCAGACCCGCCGCGGAGGACGACGGCGGGGGCGGCTGAGCCCGGCCGAAACCCCGCCCGAACGAACCCTGACCCCGATTCCCCGTCCACTCGAACCCGCAGCCTGGAGGACAACCGTGACCGACGTTGATCCGGACATCCCCTCACTCGACTGGCTCATCAACAACTTCGTCGACTTCGTGCCCGGTGTGGCGAATGCGATCGTCGCGTCCTCGGACGGTCACCTGCTCGCGGTGTGCAGCGGCTTCCCCCGCGAGCGGGCGGTGCAACTCGGTTCCATCGCCTCGGGGCTGTTCAGCCTGACCCTGGCGGCCGCGGACTTCGTGGAGGGCGGCTCGGTGACCCAGACGGTCGTCGAGATGGTGCAGGGGTCGCTGTTGCTCATGGCCGTCGGTGAGGGATCCTGCCTGGCGGTGCTCGCCACGAGTACCTGCGACATCGGGCTGGTCGGGTACGAGATGACGGTGCTCGTCGCCCGCACCCGGGAGGCGCTGACCCCGGCGCGGCGAGCCGACACGCGCGAGAGCGTTTGACGCCGACCGGCCGCCGGTGACAGCCACGGCCTCGGGGAAGCGGGTGAATGGATGAACGGGGACGCGGTGGAGCCGTCGGGGGAGCTCGTCCGGCCGTACACGGCGACCCGCGGCCGGGCGCGGCCGTCCCGCCTGCTGGCGCTCGAGGCCATGGTGACCACGACGCCGTTCGGCCTGGCGCGACTGCCCGCGTTGCTGTTGGAACAGAAGTCGATCGTCGCGATGTGCGTGCAGCCGCAGTCGGTGATCGAGATCGCCGCGGCGCTGCGCCTGCCGGTGGGCGTCGTGCGGGTCCTCGTCGCCGATGCGGCGGCCGACCGGCTCGTCGACATCTCCCAACTGACCATGCCCACCGGCGCGCCCGAGATGGCGCTGCTCGACCGCGTCCTGACAAACCTTCGTCGCCTCTGAGGCTGCGGCCCGCCGGTTGGACAGGACACGTCGCCTGGGCAAGGCTACTGGACGTGCCTAAGTCGTCGCCTGCTGTTGAGGTCGGAGAGTGGGGATGATCCGCGGCCTCGTTCCCCGGCTGGTCGCCAGTCCGCCGGCGCGCGTCCTGCTCACCCGCGGACCGATCGCCGCCGGCATCGTCGACCGGTTCGTCGCGGGCCCCACGGACGCCGACGCCGTCGCCGCCACCGCGCGGCTGGCCGATCGCGGCCTGCGCGCGTCGGTCGACCTGCTCGGCGAGGGGGTCACCCGGCCGGACGACGCGCTCGCCACGGTCCTGGCCTACCTGCGGCTGCTCGACCTGGCCGACCGGGCGGGCATCGGCGCGGGGCTCGACGTGTCGGTCAAGCTGTCCGCCCTCGGCCAGGCCGTGCCGCGTGACGGCCGCAAGCTGTCCTACGAGAACGCCGCGGAGATCTGCGCCCGGGCGGCGGCGGTGAACGCCACCGTCACCGTCGACATGGAGGACCACACCACCACCGACGCGACGCTCGACACGGTGGTCGAGCTGCGCCGGGACTTCCCGTCGGTCGGCGCGGTGCTGCAGGCCCAGCTCCAGCGCACCGAGGGCGACTGCCGCGACCTGGCCCGGGCCGGTTCGCGGGTCCGGCTGTGCAAGGGGGCCTACCGGGAGCCGGCCGGCACCGTGCATTGCGGGCGGCCGGCCGTCCGTGTCGCCTACGCGCGCTGCCTGGGCATCCTGCTCGCCGGGCCGGGATATCCGATGATCGCCACCCATGACCCGGCGCTGATCGGCGTCGCCGGCCGGCTGGCCGCGCAGCTGCGGCGGGCGCCGGCGACCTACGAGTACCAGCTCCTGCACGGGGTGCGTCCCGGCGAGCAGCGGCGGCTCGCGGCGGGTGGGGCGACGGTGCGGGTGTACCTGCCGTACGGGCCGGACAGCGTGCCCTACCTGACGCGGCGACTCGTGGAGAAGCCCGCCAACCTGCTGCTGGCCGTGCGGGCGCTGGGCAGCCGGCACGGTTCGTGACGCCGCCGCGCCGGGCGGGCGGGGGGAAGGAGACAGCCGTGCTGGCAGGCGTGAGCGCGGGGTCGGTGCCCGTGGCCGACAACGAACCGGTGCGCACCTACGCCCCGGGGTCGGCGCAGCGCGCCGGGCTGCGCCGGGCCCTGCTCCGCCTGGGCGGTGACCACCTCGACCTGACCAACACGATCGGGGGGCATCACCGTCCCGGCGGCGGCCCGCCGCGCGACGTCGTCCAGCCGCACGCGCATCGTCGGGTGCTCGGCACGCTGCGGGAGAGCACCCACGCCGACGCGGCCGCCGCCGTCGCCGCGGCGAAGCAGGCCGCGGGGCCGTGGCGTGAGCTCGGCTTCACCGGTCGGGCCGCGGTGTTCCTGCGTGCGGCCGACGCGCTCGCCGGACCCTGGCGTGACACTGTGAACGCCGCCACCATGCTCGGCCAGTCGAAGACCTGCCAGCAGGCCGAGATCGACGCCGCCTGCGAACTGATCGACTTCTGGCGGTTCAACGTCATGTTCGCCGCCGAGCTGCACGACGCCCAGCCGCGCAGTGCCGCCGGCGAGTGGAACCGGCTCGACCTGCGCCCGCTGGAGGGATTCGTCTACGCGGTCACGCCGTTCAACTTCACCGCCATCGCCGGGAACCTGCCGACCGCGCCCGCGCTGATGGGCAACACGGTCGTCTGGAAGCCGGCGCCGACCCAGGCGTTCGCCGCGCACTTCCTCATGCGGCTGCTGGAGGCGGCCGGCCTGCCGCCCGGGGTCATCAACCTCGTCGGCGGCTCGGGGGAGCCGGTCAGCGACGTCGTGTTCTCCGACCCCGACCTCGCCGGCGTGCACTTCACCGGCTCCGTCGCCGTGTTCACCCGGCTGTGGCGGGCCGTCGCGGACAACCTCGACGGCTACCGTTCCTACCCGCGGATCGTCGGGGAGACCGGGGGCAAGGACTTCGTCGTCGCGCATCCCTCGGCCGACGTCGACGTGCTGCGCACAGCGCTGGTCCGCGGCGCGTTCGAGTACAGCGGGCAGAAGTGCTCGGCGGCGTCGCGGGCGTACGTCCCGGCGAGCCTGTGGCGGCGGATGGACGCCGAGCTCGCCGCGGCCACCGAGGCCCTGTCCGTCGGCGACGTCAACGACTTCGACCACTTCACCGGCGCCGTCATCGACGCCCGGGCCTACGCCCGGCTCGCCGCCGCCTGCACCCGCGCCGCCAGCGACTCCACCGTCACCGTGCTCGCGGGCGCCCAGTGCGATGACGCGGTCGGCTGGTTCGTGCGCCCGACGATCCTCGTCGGCACCGACCCGGGCCGGGAGTGGTTCACCCGCGAGCTGTTCGGCCCGATCCTGTCGGTCCACGTCTACGACGACTCCCGGCCGGGCGCCTGGGACGACGTCCTGCGCCTGGTCGACCGCACGTCCCCCTACGCGCTGACCGGCGCGGTCGTCGCCACCGACCGCGCCGCGATCGCCCGCGCCGAGGACGCGCTGCGCTTCGCCGCCGGCAACTTCTACATCAACGACAAGCCGACCGGGGCGGTCGTCGGACGCCAGCCGTTCGGCGGGGCGCGCCGGTCGGGGACCGACGACAAGGCCGGCTCCGCCCAGAACCTCCTGCGCTGGGTCAGCTCCCGAGTGGTCAAGGAGAACCTGTGCCCGCCGGTCGTGCACGACTATCCGCACATGGGCGGCGGTGGTGTCGCCTCGGGTCTCGCGGCGACGGCCCGGGCGGCCGGCCGCGCGGCGGGCGATGGGTCGAGCGGTGGGTCGGGCGGTGGTGGTGGCGTCGCGGACCGCGCGTCCGGCCCGGACGGCGCCGATCCGCCCGCCGACACGCGCGGCGGCTGTCCATGAGCAAACGTTAGTGAACAAAACGACAACTGTCGGAAACCTGATGAACGTAAGGACAACTGGATCTGTGGATCTCTAAACTGGCGCCATCGCTCCCTCCTCCGATCCAGGAGTCGACATGCCCGCAGTCGAGAACTCCCGCCACGTCCTGACCTTCTGCGGAAAGTGCAGTTGCGGCTGTCCGGAGCTGTTCGTCGACCACACCGCGTCCGCCGAGCGCCGCATCGTGCTGACGGACGACTTCGGGCAGCGGATCCAGATGAGCGTCGAGCAGCTCCAGGTCATCGTCGACGAGGCGCGCGCCGGCCGCATCACCGAGCTCGTCGACGCGGAACTCGCCCTGGGCGTGGGCTGAGATGCCCGGCGGCCTGCCCCGTAGGGGGAGCGGGTGGGTCGCGGGCCGGGGCACCGTCCGGGCATGCGGCCGGGTGTCCGCCACCTGCCGCCCGCCGCGGTGACGCACCATCACCCCGCGGCGCTGTCCTCGCAGCAACTTCCGACGGCCGTGGCGTTCGTCGCCGCTGTCGCGATGGGCATCGTCGCGTTGTTCCACGCCACCCGGATCGTCACCGACGAGGGCCGGGCGCACCACGTCCCGGCGTTCGTCCGCCAGGTGCTGCGGGGCCGGGCGGCCGCGTTCGTGCCGGTGGAGATCGGTCACACGATCGTCGCGGTGGGTATGGCGGTCATGTTCGTCGGCCCGTCCGGAGTGGCGTCCTCGGGGGCCTTCGCCCTGACCTATCTCGCCCTCGCCGGGGTGTTCCTCGTCCTCGTCCTGACGAACCCCGCCTGCTGCGAGCCGGCTCGCTGGTCGTGCTGTTCGATGCTGGTCGTCGAGGCGTTGGCGATGGCGTGCATGGCCCGCGCGGGCCGGTGGCCGGTGGGCGACCTCGGTGACCTCGGTGACCTCGGTGACCTGTCCGGCTGGTTCGCCGTCGTCTTCGCCGTCGCCGCGGTCGCGGCCGTCGGCGGCCCGCTGCTGCGCCGGGCCCGGCCGGCCTGGGACGCCGCCCCCGCCCCGATCACCCCCGCCGCGTCCCGGCTGATCATGGCCGGCGGGATGCTGCTCATGCTGGTCTGACGACGAGGTCCGCGCTCATCGCGCCGAGGTCGTGCTCAGCTCCGGTTCCGCCATCGGCAGGGTGGGCGGGTCCCCGGCCGTCTCCGGCACTGGCCAACGGGTCGCACCCGCCTGGCCACGCCCCACCGAGCCCCGACCATGGCAGACCCGGCAGCGGCGCCGGTAGGTCTCGCGCCCCACGCCGTAGAAGGCCTGCCCCTCGCCGCGGCAACGCGGGCAGTCCAGCTCGACGGCACCATGATGGCGGCCGGGGATCAGGCGGGCGGCGAGTCCGGCCGCCAGCGCGGCGAGGACGACCACCACCACGTATCCCCACCGACCGTCCGCGGCGGCCGCCCGGCCGACGATCCCGGCCCCGACGAGCAGGACGGTACAGAACGCGGCCACCGCACCCAGAGCTCGCATAGCACACCGTTTCATCGAAGGAACTTGATATCCCGTTTCTCCCCTCGTTCCGGGATGCGCACACCACCGACGCGACTGATTCCGTCGTGTGCAGAGCCGTCGTGTGCTGAGCCGTCGTGTGCTGAGCCGGTGGGCAGCTGCCGGTGCGGATTGCTCGTTGCGGTGCCTTGCACACGGTCTGGGCTCGGTCAACGGTGAGGTGTGGCGCCGCAGCCGGCCCTGGGCGGGGTGGGCACGGTCCCGTCGGCCGAGCCGATGCCGCTCCAGCCGGGGAGGGAAAGGCGTCCGGCATCGGGACGTACCGCCCGAACGGAGGGGGGCGGGGCGTTCAATGGAGGCATGACACACCCGCTGGGACACTTCGCGAACGGCCAGCCCGCGGGCCCACCGTTCGCCCTCGAGGAGGGCGACCGGATGCTGCGGGTCCACCTCGACGGTGGGCAGACGTACGCCAAGCAGGGGTCGATGGTGGCCTACCGGGGGCGGCTCGACTTCGCCTACAAGGGCCAGGGCGTGGGTGGCTTCCTGCGGCGGGCGGTGACCGGCGAGGGCCAGGACCTGATGAAGGTCACCGGCCGCGGGACCGTCTGGTTCGCCGAGTCGGGCAGCCATATCTCGATCTTCACTCTCGACCACGACAGCCTGACGGTCAACGGCCGCAGCCTGCTCGCGCTCGAGTCCGGGGTGCGTTACAAGGTGACCACGACCTCGGGCGGCCTCGGTGCGATGATCGCCGGCGGGGTGTTCAACACCGAGGTCTCGGGCACCGGCGGAGTGGCCGTGCTCTGCCTGGGTTCCCCGCTGGTACTTCCGACGGACGAACCGGTGTGCGTCGACCGGGACGCGGCCGTCGCCTGGACCGCGGGCGTGCGCACCCGGGTCGTGTCCACCTTCAAGATGGGCAACCTCGTGGGTCGCAGCTCCGGGGAGCTCGCGCAGATCGAGTACTCCGGTCGGGGGGGCTTCGTCGTCGTCCAGTGCGGCGAGACTCCGGCGGCCGGCACGACCCAGGAGAGGCACTGACCCGCCTGCCTGTACCGCCGCGCACGCACCGCAGAGTAGGACCGGCGCGCAGGGAATCGTGATTGTGCAGGGAGCCGAGATGTCGTCGCCAGCAACGCCTCCGGCGGGCGCCGCCCTGGCCGGACGAGCCGGATGGCCCGGACGGGGGACTCGCCTGGCGGGCTTCGTCGAATCCGCACCCGGCGTGCTGCTCGACGAGCTGCGATCGATGCTCGCCGGCCAGGGATTGCCGGTCGCCGTCGACCCGCCGGCGCCGAACACCGCCCGAGCCGGGGGGACAGCCGGGTTGCCCGCCGCGCTGGGTTGGGCGGCCAGCGGGCTGATGTGGCTCACGGGGCCGCCCGGACGGCCCCCGCTGGTTCCCGACGGGCCGGTGCTCGGCCGCGCCGAGGCGGCGGCCCGGCTGTTCACGGAGTTGTCCCGGCAGCTCGGCCGGGCCGTCCGGCCCGATGTGGCCACGCTGTTGGGCGGCCGGGCCGCGCTGCTGGGGCTGCACCGCCGCGGCACCTGGTCGGCGAACGGGAGCTGCCGCCTGCTGCCGGCCGCGGACGGCTGGATCGCCGTGAACCTCGCGCGGCCGCACGACGTGGACGCCGTGGACGCCCTTGTCGGTGCGCTCGGGGATCAGATCGGACTCGTGTCGGCCGACCCGTGCCTGCATCCCGTCGAGCAGGCGTGGACGGCACTGAGCGCGGCGGTGGCCGCCCGGCCGGCCGCGGACGTGGTCGACATCGCACGGCTGCTCGCCATCCCGGCCGGTGAGCTGGACGGCCCCCGCCGGCCCAGGCCGGTTCGGACCCTGCCGATACGGGTTTCCCGACCGACGGGGGTTTCCCGGTCGACACGGGATTCCCGGCCGACGGGGGTTTCCCGGCGGACTCGGGCCACCCGGGCTACGTCGTCTGCGCCGACATCGTCCCTGATCGGGGCCGCGGCAGGCGTCGGCGCCGAACCACCGCTGGTCATCGACCTGTCCGCCATGTGGGCGGGTCCGCTGTGCGCGCACCTGCTCGGCGAGGCCGGGATGCGGGTGGTGAAGGTCGAAAGCGTGCATAGACCAGACGGGGCACGCCGCGGCGACCCGGAGTTCTACGACTGGCTGCACGCCGGTCACGAAAGCGTGGCCCTGGACTTCACGACCCCGGGCGGTCGGGCCATGCTGCGTCGCCTGGTGGAGCGCGCCGACGTCGTCATCGAGTCGTCGCGGCCGCGTGCCCTGGCCCAGCTCGGGCTCGACGCCGCGGAGCTCGTCGCCGCCCGACCGGGGCGCACCTGGGTGAGCATCACCGGCTACGGGCGGGCCTACGCCGGCGCCCATCCGGGCCCCGACCCCGTCGCGTTCGGCGACGATGCCGCGGTGGCGGGTGGTCTCGTCGCGTGGGACCGCTCCGGCGGCGACACCGCGAGCCCGGTGTTCTGCGGCGACGCCATCGCCGACCCGCTCACCGGCCTGTTCGCCGCGCTGGCCGCGGCCGCCTCCGTGCTCGGCGGCGGTGGCCATCTGCTCGACGTCGCGATGCGGGACGTGGCCGCCTGGGTGGCCGCACCGCCCGACCAGGGGATGGACCCGCCCGACGGGGAGGTGGACCCGACCGGGCCGGTGCCGTGGACGGTCACCGGTTGCGATCGGGACGGCTGGACCGTGCACCAGGCGGGACGGACACAGCGGGTCCTGCCACCGCGTCCCCCGCAGGTGGGGACCGGCGCGAGGGAGACCGGCCGGGCGCGGGCCGCCGCCTCGGGGACGGACACTCGCGCCGTCGTCGACGCGCTGTGCCTGGGGTGACGGCCACGGGGTTCGCCACGGCCGCCGCCCCGGTCGTCCAGCCCTCTCGCGGCCCTGCCACGCTGGCGGCCGAACGCGGGCACGCACCCTGACCGGTCGCGCCGACAAGACGCCTCATCCTGTGGCCTCTCGGGGGCCTCTCGATCCTGTGGCCTCTCGGGCCGCCACGCCCGTCTCGCCCGTCCCACCCGTCTCGCCCGTCTCGCCCGTCTCGCCCGCCTCGCCGGACCCGCCCTTCTCGCCCGTTCGGGTCCGGCGATCCTGCGGTGTTGATCGGGTGGCCCGGTCGGGGTGCTCGCCGGCGGGCACGTCGACCGCCGGGTCGGTGGGTGCGTCGTCGCCGAGCAGCCGACCCGCCGGCTGGGTGGCGGCGCGCAGCGGTCGGCGGTCGGGGTCGACGATGGCGCCGGCGTGCGCGCGATCAGCCGGGCCGGAGCCGCCGGGATCCTCCCGATGGGTGCCCCCATCGTCCGCCTGGTCCAGGCGGACTCCGTCGCCGTCGACGGCGGGCGGGTCCTCCCAGGAGATCTCGGTGGCCGCGTCGAAGAAGGCGTCGCCGGCCGACCTCGGCTCGCAAAGTCGAGTGTCGTGCCCGGCGACGGCCGCGGCGGGGGTCGGGCCCCCGGCGGGGAGGGCAATCGGGGGCGAGGGGACACCTTCGGGGTAGTGGGCGGCTCGGGCGGGCACGCTGCCGACGGGCAGGCCCGAGACGCCCCCGCCCGGATGGGCCCCGTCGTCACCCCTCCGTTCGGTGGGCGACGCGGGGCCGCCGGCCGCTGCCACCGCGGTCGGGTCCGCCGCGAGCAACCCGGGATCGAGATGCCCGACGGCGACCGCCAGCCCGACGAGCCACAGGTACCACAGAAACTCCCCGACGACGCGCCCGGTGACCGCGGCATCCACCCCGAACGGCAGCAGGACCCCGCCGAGCACACCCCCCGCGGCGAGGCCGCCCCAGCCCGTGAGAGCGATGGCGGCGACTCTCGGCAACGCGGGTCGGGCAGCCGGCCGCAGGATCATGCCGGCCCGCGCCGCGCGCGTCAGCAGGACGACCGTCCAGCTCGCCGTCAGCAGGCAGGCGAGGACCTCACCGATCATCACCCCGAACAGGGTGCGTGCGGTGTCGAAGACGGCGGACGCATGGTCCGCCTGGGCGGGGATCGCCGCGCGCCGGGCCAGCGCCGGCACCGTGATCAGCCAGAACAGCAGGCCGGTGAGGTGCGCGCCGCCGGCCGCCGCCCCCAGCACGGTCAGCAGGGGGCGATGCGGGCCGCGCGGCAGCAGACGGACGATTCCCACGGTGATCGGCAGCAGCAGACCCGCGGCGACGCCGGCAAGCACGACACCGACGCCGATTGCCAGCCAGTGCTCTCGCACCACCGCGAGGGTGTCGGCCGGAGGTGCGCTGAGCACCTCGGGGTAGTCGAGCGTATGGCGCAGCTCGGTGAGGCCGACCGCGCCGCACACCGCGCAGACCAGCAACAGGACGGCGGTGGCGCGCTGGCCCGTGGACATCGAACGCGGCTCCTCCCGACCGGCCCGAGCTGGCGGGGTGGCGGCCGGGCAGGCACCCGCCGCGCGAACCAGCCCCCTCCGCGCGGCGGAGGTCGTGGCGGGATTGTTACACCGCGTGACCTGTGGAGACGGGTGGCCCGCCGCCCGCCCGGGCCAGCCCGGCTATGGCCCGCGGACAGGACCGGTCGAACCGGGCACCCGGCGATATCGTGGGCGAATGCGCGTGAGCGCCGACCCCGCGCCGGTTCACCCGGGCCGACGACTGCCAGGAGAGGCGAACCAGTGCCCGCCACCGCCGTTCGTTCGTTCCGGATCCTGCTCGTCGAGGACGACCCCGGTGACACGCTCATGGTCACCGAGGCGCTGACGGACCGGGGGTTCGACCACGAGCTGCACGTGGCCGCCGACGGCGTCGAGGCGATGCGCTTCCTGCGCGATGCCGCGGCGCCCCGGCCGGACCTGATCCTGCTCGACCTCAACATGCCCCGGATGGACGGCCGGGAGGTCCTCATGTCGGTCAAGGAGGATCCGGCCCTGCTGACCATCCCGGTGGTCGTCCTGANGACCTCGGACGCCCCGACCGACGTGCTGCGCAGCTACAGCCTGCACGCGAACGCGTACGTCACCAAGCCCGTCGACTTCGACGCCTTCATCCTGGCCCTCCACCGGATCGACGACTTCTATCTCGGCCTGGTCCGTCTGCCCGGAAGCTGAGCTCGTCCCATCCTCCGTATTGGTGGGCGCGGCGGGGCATCGCAGGCCGATTCCCGGAGGTCGCCCGGCGGTGAACCCGGCTGTGATTGCGGTGGATCGTCCCCGCCGTGCGCACCACCTACGGGTAGCTTCTCCTAACTTCGGGCAGCCTTACCTGTATCGATGTTCCGATCGTTGTGACGGGTCGGGAGTGTCGGCTCGCTGCGAATTACGCATCCTTGTGATTTGCTGGTGCCTCGAGGTTCGTAAGCCTGCCCGGTCCGGTCGATCTGTGTCCCCGTCGTCGCAGATGGTCGGTGTCCGGTCGCGGGCCGCCGGGGTGACCGGAGCAGCCGCCCCGCCCTGCCCCGGCGCGGTGTGGGACGTCCGGCTGGAAACAGCCGACGGAAAGGTGTGGAACCGATGGCGACGCGTGGCGACACGGAAATCATAGAACTGCTCAACAGTGTGCTGACGAACGAGCTCACAACCATCAACCAGTATTTCCTGCACAGCCGGATGCAGCGCAACTGGGGCTATCGGCGGATTGCGGAGCACTACTACCACGAGTCCATCGACGAGATGAAGCACGCCGACCAGCTCATCGAGCGTGTCCTCTACCTCGGCGGTCTGCCGAACCTGCAGCGGCTGCATACGCTGCGCATCGGCGAGACGGTCCCCGAGCAGCTCGAGATCGACCGGTCCGGTGAATTCGAGGCCGTCGACGTGCTGCGTGGCGGCATCGCGCTGAGCCGCGAGCGCGGCGACATCGGCTCGGCGGTCCTGCTGGAGCAGATCCTCGTCTCCGAGGAGGAGCACATCGACTGGCTCGACGCCCAGCTCGAGCTGATCTCCCAGCTTGGCGCGGCCAACTACCTCAGCCAGCAGATCCACGAGGACGACTGACACTCCCGCGGGTCACCCCGCCCGCGGTGCCGAACGCGGCGCCCCGCCACGCCCGGGCATGCGGGGGCGTCGCCGTCGCCCGGGCACCGCGGCGCGGCGGCCGGCAAGGCGTGCGAGGCCGGCAAGGCGTGCGAGGCCGGCAAGGCGTGCGAGGCCGGGAAGGCGTGCGAGGGCGCGGCGCCGAGGATGCCGGCAGGGCGGGTGTCGGCGCTGAGGGCTCACGACGCCGAGCCGGTTGGCTGGGGAGTCCGGGGGGCGGCCCGGCGGCTCCTTATCGCGTCCCGTCCGGCCGAGCCGCGCACGTGCGGGCGGGGCCGGACGGGCGGCACCGAGAATGCGCGGGACGTTCGTACGGGGTGGCACCCCGGCCGGCGCGCTCGACTGTTCGGTGGGTCACCGAATCCCGCCCTCCTCCTCGTTGCCGTCACCGGCTGTTATTGGTCGGAGCTATGGGTGATCCTTCCCGTGTGGCGGTGTCCGGTCTCGCTATGCAGGACCGATCCTTCTGGCGATAGTGTCCAGGCGGGCGTTCGCAGCACCTGACGTCGACGTCCACAGGGTGCCGTCTCGGCGGCTCGCCGGAGGAGGAGAGGGTCGATGGGCATCGCCAGGCCCCGCCGACCCCGGCTGCCCGGCCGGTGGCCGCCGACGTCGCCGGAACCGCCCACCTGAACCGTCGGGAGCCCCCGCGGGGGTGCCCCCGAAAAATCCCTTGCGAATGGAAAGGATCGTGCTCTAGTGGCGACGTACACGCTGCCCGACCTGAAGTACGACTATGGTGCACTGGAACCGTCCATCATCGGACAGATAGTCGAGCTGCACCACGACAAGCACCACGCGACCTACGTCAAGGGTGCGAACGACACCCTTGAGAAGATCGCGGAGGCGCGCGACAAGGGCGACTTCGGCGCCATCGTCGGCCTGGAGAAGACGCTCGCGTTCAACCTCTCCGGGCACATTCTCCACTCGATCTACTGGGAGAACCTCTCTCCGGACGGCGGCGACAAGCCGGACGGCGTGCTCGGCGAGGCCATCACCGCCGACTTCGGGTCCTTCGACGCCTTCAAGGCGCAGCTCAACGCGGCGACCACGACGGTGCAGGGCTCCGGCTGGGGGGTGCTGGCCTACGACGCCACCGGCCAGCGGCTGCTCATCGAGCAGGTGTATGACCACCAGAGCAACATCGGTGTCGGCAACACCCCGCTGCTGGTGTTCGACGCGTGGGAGCACGCCTGGTACCTGCAGTACAAGAACGTCAAGGCGGACTACGCGGCGGCCCTGTGGAACATCGTCAACTGGGCCGACGTCGCCGAGCGCTTCGCGAAGGCGAAGGCCGCGGCGGCCGCCTGATCGCAGCACCACGCACCGCCCGGGGTCCACGCCCGCCCGAGTCCGGTCCGCCGGGCCCGGGCTGGTGGGGACGCGGGCCGAGGCGCGCGGCGGGGGTGAGCCCCGTCGCGGCGTCGTGGGCGAGTCACGGCAAGGGCATCACCCGCTCGGGTGGTGCCCTTGCCGTCGTTGCGCGCTCCGCCGCCTCGTGATCCGCGGAAGTGATGTAGGGCACAGCAAGAACCAGTTGACGGATGGCGGTACGACTACCAAGGGTAGTAGGCATGTCTGTGGACGCACGTCAGTCCGTTCGACTCGGGCACGAGGTCTCCCCGTCGCCGTCATCCTCCTCATGGCGCTGTCGCTGAGCTGATCCGCCGGGAGCCCTCGCCCGACCTTCGGCCCGTCGCCGAACCCTCATCCGTCGGACGAGGGCGGGCCACCGCCGAGAGACCTACCCGCCTTCCCCCGCGGCCGCGCTCCTCTGGCGTGCCGGCGCCGCTTCGTCCTTCGGCCGGTGAGCTGGTCGTGTCCCGGGAACCGGCGCCGTCGCGTTCGGCGTTGGGACAGGCGGGGGTCAGTCCACCGCCCGGACGCCCACTCGCGCGACCCGCCCGACCGGCCGTGACCCGCCCACCGGCTACCCGACGCACGACCTGCTCCCGCCGCGTCCGCGGCACGCCCGGTCCATCAGGCCGCGGCGATCCGTTTCCTCCAAAGGAGACCAGGCGCCGATGATGTCGCCGTTCCAGCCTCTGTCCCTCGCCGATCGGCAGGCGGGCACGTATCCCGCCGTCGCGGCGCCACGCTCCGTGCGCCCGCTCGTCGCTTCCACCGCGACCCCCGCCCCGCGCAGCCCCGTCGCGACGGCAACGCCCGTGCGGCCGCCCGCCCGCGCCCGCGCCACCGTCGCCCGCCGGGACATCCGGGCCACGATCGCTGCCCTGCCCGGCCGCGGGGAGGACCCGGCGATCTTCGACGCGCTCGCCGACCGACTGGCGCTCGACGGCTACCTGCTCACGGTCGTCCCCGACGGCGGTAACCGGGTGTCCGCCCTGGTCGAGGGACGGGTCCCGGGCACGCCGTTCGTGTTGCTCGGCTCCGACACCGGCGCGCTGGCGGCGCTGGCGATGGTCGGCTCGCCCGCCGTGCGTCCCGATGGCCTGGTTCTGCTCGGCCTGCCGCTGCTGCACCTGCCCGTGGCCGGCCTGCCCGTCGAGGAGCCCTCGCCGCGGGCCCTGCCCGACCTGCCGATCCTGCTGCTGCACGGCGCCGACGACGAGATCAGCCCGCTGCCCCTGGTGCGGATGACGACCCGGACCGCGCCGCGCGCCGAACTCGACGTGGTCCTCGGCGGTCACGACGTGCTCACCGGATCGGGACGGCGCAGCGTCGCGGCGCGCACCGTGCTGTTCCTGGAGTCCCTGCTGGACGCCTGAGCCCGTTCCCACTCCCGGCTCCCCACCGCCGGCTCCCATCCCGCGCCCCCGCTCCGCGCCCCCGTGCGGGGCGGTCCGGTGAGCATGCCGGTCGCGCCGACGCGGTGACGCTGGCCGGTCTCCCAGCGTGAAGGTGCCTGCATATGTCGGGCATACTGAGCGCACATCGGCCCGCCTGCGCCGCGGCGGTCGTCGCGGTGGGGGCCGGGGATCGGGGAGAGGCGGGGGTAGCGGGGTGTCGTCATCGTCGCCGCCACGGCCACGGCAGCGGTCGCGGTCGGCCGCCCTCGTGGCGGTCGGCCTGCTCGGAGCGTCGCTGCTCATCGTCCTGCTCGTACCGGGGCGCGGGAGCTCCCACGATCCGGGGACGCGCTGTCGCAAGGTGAAGATCTACACCGGGCAGGCGAACTCCCCGTACTGGGTCGTCGCCCAGGAGCTGGGCCGCGAGCTCGTCCGGCGCCATCCCGGCTGGGGGCTGACCGTCGACCCGGTCGCCACCGACGGCAGCGCCGACAACCTCTACCGGCTCCAGGGCGACGGGGCTGCGCCGTGCTCCCTCGCGCTGACCCAGCTCAACGTCGCCGTGGACGCCACCTTCGGTATCTACCAGTTCGACTACCAGAGTGCGGCCCGGTTCCGCCGCGGCACCCTGAACCAGGTCAACCGGCTGCGCACGCTCGGACCCGCCTACTTCGACCTCGTGCACGTCATCGTTCGCCGCGGCGAGGTGTCGAGCCTGCGCGACCTGTGCGGCAAGACCGTCTCCGGCGGCCTGGAGCTGTCCGGCTCCCTGCAGATGAACGACGTGCTGTTCGACAACGTGTGCGCGCTCACGCCGCCGGCGCTGCCGCTGCCCCACGTCGTCTACCAGACGCTCGGTGAGGCGATGGATTCGCTGACCGATCCGGCGTCGTCCACGGACCCGGTGCGGGCGGTGGTGTGGGTGGCGGCGCCGTCGGGGATCCTCGACGAACGGATCCGCCGGCTCGGCGGCGCCGCCAGCGACCTGCAGCTCCTCCCGATCGACCAGTATCGGGAGGGTTTCGGCACGCACTGGGACCGGTACTACGGGCGGGTCGCCGGCGCCGGATTCGTCGGCCGCGACGGCGCGCCGGGCATCTTCGCCGACCGGACGATCGCCGCCGGCACCTACAGCGGGGTGAACCAGCCGACGGCGACGATCGGCGCTCCCAATGGCCTGGTGGTCCGCGACTCCGTCGACCCCGGGCTCGCCGTCGCCGCGGCGAGGATCATGGCCGACCGGTCGTGGCTCGCGGGCGTGCTGGGCCAGGCGGCACCCGCCGCCGTCGCCCACGCCCACAGCGACGCGCTCGAATCCGACACCGACGCGGGCGGCAGCGAGTACCGCCAGCTCTGGCGCAATCCGGTGTTCTGCCTGGTGCCGGTCCTGCCCGCCGTCGCGACCGCGCTGCGCGAGTACACCTCGCAGCAGCACTGCGGGCTGTCCTGACGGCTGCCTTCAAACGGGCGCCTTCGCATGGCCGCCTTCGCATGGCCGCCTTCGCATGGCCGCCTCCGAGCGGGCGGCCCCGCCGTGGCCCGGGTGGGCCGTCAGACGCGCAGGTACCCGCGGCGCACCGCCTCGTCGATCATGACGCGGACGTACTCCCACAGCGCCGGGGATCCGTCCTCGATCGTCTTCTGGTGGTTCAGCACGTCCGCCCTGGTCACCCCGTGCGGACGCCAGGTGCTCCCGCCGGTGTAGAAGTTCAGTAGCAGCGGCTGCACCCGGTCGAGCGCCCGGGCGAACCGGGCGTCGGGGGTGCGCCGTGCCTCGAACTCCTCCCACAGCGCCCGCAGCTCGTCCGCCTGGTCACCAGGAAGCTGCGGGAACAGCCGATCGGCGGCGGCCCGCTCGCGTTCGGCCTGGCCGGCCGCGGCCTGTGTGTCGTACAGGAACGTGTCGCCCGCGTAGACCTCCACCAGATCGTGGATCAGCAGCATCCGCACGACGCGCGCCTGGTCGACCTCCGCCGCCGCGTACTCGCCGAGGACGACGGCGAGCATCGCCAGATGCCAGGAGTGCTCGGCGTCGTTCTCCCGGCGGGACCGGTCGATCAGGTGGCTCTGCCGCAGCACCGACTTGAGCTGGTCGATCTCCAGCAGGAAGGCGATCTGCCGGGCGAGGCGCGCGTCGGTGATTCCCGGGGGCGGCTCGACCGGCCGTCCCACCGGACCCGCGGGCTCGTCGCGGGAGGGGGATGGGATCATCGACACGTCGCTGCCTGCTCCTCTCCCGGTGCCCCGCCATGGCCGCCGCCCGTCGCGGCGCCGCCCGATCGGGGGTCACGGGCTCGACCCGATCCTCCCAGACGGACGGGACGGGCGGGACGGGCGGCCGGGCATGGCGCCTCGCCGGCTCGGGTCGGGTGAAATCACCGCGCGAGGTAACGGGATCCGTGGGATACATATACGCTCGGTGACCGTGACGGTTGTAGCGTCGCCGCCGCCTGCTCCCAGCGGGGGGCCGGATTCCGGGCGCCGCGGGGGTGTCCGGCGAGGGCGCGAGGGTGGGGCTTGCGGGGCGCCGGTCCCGCCCGGCCCCGGCTGGTTCCGCCGGGCCGCGCGGCTGGCGCGTACCGTCGCCGCGCGCTGCGATGCCGGCGTCCGGCTGGTCGGGCTGCTCGGCGTGCTCGTCGTCGCCCTGGCCCTGTTCGGGCTGACCCTGCGCGGTGTCGTCGCCCACCGTCTCGACGCCACCGACGATCTGGTCACCCGGCAGGGGCGAGCGCTGGCCACGGCCCAGGAGCTGCGTGCCGCGCTGTCCCAGGCGGACGCCGCCGCAGCCGCCGAGTTGTTCGCCCCTGTCGAACTGCTGGTTGACAAGGGTGAGCCGGCGGCGGAGCTGCGGGCCCGCTACGACGGGATCAAGGCCGGTCAGCCCTTCGAGGCAAGCGTGGCCGAGGCGGCCCGCGACGTCCTCGACCTGCGCCGCCTCGACCCGAGGCTGTGCGCCACGGCTCCGGATCCCCGACTCGGCCCCCCCGTCCCCGCTGCGGCCGCTCCCGATCCGGTCGCCGCGGCGGGAGAAGGCGACGGCAGCGACGACGATGACCTTACGACCGCCCCGGACGGGCTGGTCGACGGTTCGGATCAGGCCGGCGGGATGGAACCACCCTGGTCCGCCCCGGGGGGTGCGGATGCGTCCGGTGGTGTGCGTCCGGCGGGCGGGGCGGGCGGCCTCGGCGCCGGGGGAGCCGGGGGAGCCGGGGGCACGCCGGGCGGTTCGTCGGGGGGCGTGGCGTCCGTGGCGTGCCCTCTGGACCTGCTGGCCCAGGGCATCCCCGTCTACAACGGGATGGTGGAGCGGGCCCGGGCGAACAACCGCGCGGGCCTGTCCGTGGGCGAGGCCAATCTGCGGGCCGCCTCGACGATGATGCGCACCGAGATCCTCCCCTCGACCGAGGTCCTCGTCGCCCGCTACGCCGACGCCGTCGACCTCGCCTACCAGCGGGCCACCGGTTCGCAGGGGGAATGGGCCATCGTGATCACCGCCGGCTTCGCGCTGGGCTCGCTGGTCGGTGTGCAGTTGCTGCTGGTGCGCCGGACGAATCGGTTGATCAACCCGGGCCTGGTGGTCGCGACCGGCGCGGTGCTGACGGCGGTCGTGTGGACGGCGGTGGCGTTCGGCACCCAGCAGACCCGCCTGGACACCGCGCGCGATGCCGGCTATCGGCAGATGACGCTGCTCGCGCGGTCGAAGACCCTCGCGCTGGAGGCCCGGGTCGACGAGAACCTGTCGCTGACCGCGTTGGGTAACGGCGTCCGCTTCGACGAGCACTTCGCCTGGGTGACCCGGGGGTTGGGCTTCGACTCGGCCGGCGACCGGCTGCCGCCCGAACCGGTCACCCGCCGCGGATCCCTCGTCGTGGCTCTCGACAGCCATCAGGGTGCGGACCTGCCACCCGGGCTGGAGGCGGACCTGCGTTCCTGGCTGCGGGTGCGCGACTCCGTGGTGAAGCTGCTGGCCTCCTCGCCCGACTCGGTCGTGGCCGCCGCCCACGGACCCGGGGACGCCGGCTCCGCCGGTGGGGATCCGCGCTCGTCCGACACGTTCGGCGAGGCCGTCACCCGCACGCTCGGGCCGGACACGGCCGCGTTCACCCGCTTTCTCGGCAAGCTGGACGTGGCCGTCGACACCGCCCGCGGTCGGTTCGAGGGCGACGTGCGCCGGGCCGCCGACGCCCTGCGGGCCCTGCGGCTGGCCGGCCCGGCCCTCGTGCTCGCCGCCATCGTCGCCGCCGCGGCCGGCATGTGGCCGCGACTGCGGGAGTTCCTGTGAGCCCCCGCGACCGCGTCCGGCTGGTCGCCGCGGGGCTCGCCTGCTGCCTGGCCCTGCTGGGCGGTGCCGGCTGCAGCACGGCGCGCAGCCCGCTGCCGATCGAGGCCGGCCCACTGCCGCGTTCCCCGGCGCCGCCGGTCGAGCCGACGTCGGCGCCGGCCGGGGCGGTCAATCCGGACGGCACCTGCCGCCAGGACGGCCGGCCGGTGCGCTCGACGCAGCCGCCGCTGGACCCGCTGCCGGCACCGGGGCGCATGCCGGCCGGCAGCCGGATGCGCGCGATCGCCCAGAACCGGGGCTACCTGCGGGTCGGCATCGTCACCGACGCACCGCCCGCGGGGCTGATGAACTGGCGCACCCTGCGGCTGGAGGGGTTCGACGTCGGCATCGCCCGCGCCGTCGCCGCGGCGATCTTCGGACCGGGCGACGTCGACGACCACATCCAGTTCCGGGCGGTCACCACGTCGGAACGGGAGGACCTGCTGCGTTCCAACATGGTCGACATGCTCGTCGCGACGATGACCATCACCTGCGAGCGCAAACGGCAGGTCCGGTTCTCCAGCGTCTACTACGAATCGACGCTGCGGTTGCTGGTCCGCCAGGAGGCGGGCTTCACCGACATCGCGGACCTCACCGGCCGGCCGGTGTGCACGTCGGCGGGCAGCACGGCCAGCGAGAAGCTCGCGCGGCTGCCGGCGCCCGCCCCGCGCGTGGTGACCCGTTCCCGCATCGCCGACTGCCTGGTCGCCCTCCAGCACGGCGACGTCGACGCGATCGTCGGTGACGACGTCCTGCTCGCCGGGCTCGCCGCCCAGGATCCCTACACGACGGTGCTCGGCCCGCAGGCGTTCGGGGCGGCGTTCGCCGCCGGCGGGCGACTCGACGAGCCCTACGGCATCGCGATGCCGATCACCGGTGACACCGCGGGGGACGACGGGTTCGTGGCGTTCGTCAACGGGGTGCTGCGCCAGATCATGCTCGACGGCACCTGGTCGCGGCTGTACGACGAGTGGCTGCGGCCCGGGCTGCGCGTCCCCGGCCGCCCGCCGCTGGTCGGCGCCGACACCTCCTGAGTCCGACGGGCGCCAGACCGGGCAGCCGGATCGGCCGGGCGGGCTGGCGCGGGTCCGAGCGTCAGAGCAGCGTGCGGGGGCGGGCATGGTTCGCCCGGTCGACGAGCCGGACGCGGCTGGCCCGATCGGGGGTCAGCCGGGCCATCTCGCGGTAGGTCTCGGCCAGCCCGAACCTCAGCTCGCGCTCGACCATGGCCCGACCGAGCAGGGTCGGGGGCCGCGGCGAGTCGGGTGGCGGGTGGCCCGCGGGGACCAGGGTCAGGGCGGCGGTGAAGATGTCGCGGCGCAGCTCGGCGCGGCGTCGTTCACCGAGGTCGAGCAGGGGGTCGGCCAGCAGCGCCGCGGCTCGCAGCAGCGCCGCGGACCCGACCGCCGGGGAGTCCGTCCCGGGGACGCGGGCGACCAGGACGCCGATCATCCGGACCCGCGACGCCGTGTAGGCGGAAGAGGAACGGGGCACCCGCTGGTAGGCGTCGATCTTGCCGGTCGGGTCGGTGCGGCAGCGTGCCAGCCCGAACGCGGCGCTGGTGACGCCGGGGTCGATGGCGCCGACGACGTCGAACAGCTCGCCCGCGCGCTCCCGGGCCGCCTGGCGCTCCCGCGCCGAGCCGGCGGTGGTCGCCACGTCGGCGAGGGCGGTGGCGAGGGCGAGGCGGGGGGCGAGCTCCCCGGGAACCTGCGAGTACACCCGGTCGAAGGCCGCCGCGGCCAGCCCCGGCCGCCGCGCGACCAGGGCGGCCAGTCCCCGGTACCAGTCGATGCGCCACTCCCGGGGGGCCGCCGAGGTCGCGGCGTCCAGGGCGCGGGCCGCCTCGCCGAGCTGCCCGGCGCGGATCCTCGCCCGGGCCAGCGCCAGGCGCACCTCCGTGGTCACCGGGACGATCGCGGCCAGCCGGGCGGCGAGTGCCGCCGGGTCCTCCTCCGGGCCGGCGGTCAGCGCCGGCGCGCGCGGGTCGTCCTGATCGACCCGCAGGTCCGGCAGCACCTCCCAGGCGGCGGGGGGCCCGGTCGGGCCGGCCTCCCCGGTGGGATGCCCGGCGGCGTCGAACCATCGGCTCGCCAGCGGCGGAACCGGCCCCTCCGTCCGGGCGACGATCTCGTAGAGCACGCCGACCAGCTCGTCGGCCAGTTCGGTGACGCTCTGGAAGCGCCGCTGCGGGTCGGTCGCGGTGGCCCGGCGCAGCAGCCGGTCCAGCGACTCGAACTCCCGCAGCGGTAGGTGGGCGCGTCGCGGGGGCAGCACGTGCCGGTAGGCGTCGACGAACCCGGGGAAGCGGCCGAGGACGAGCCGGGCCAGGGTCCGGGCGACGGCGAAGGTGTCCGTCGTCACCGACGGCGCGGCCCGCTCGACGCCGCCGGGGCGCTCGCCGTCGTCGTCGAGCTCGGGCGCGCGGTAGCCCGGTGTGGACAGGTACCCGGAGACCATGTCGTCCTGGCGACGGGCCCCGCCGAGGTCGATGAGCTTCACCCCGGACGCGGTGACCATCACGTTGTCCGGTTTGAAGTCGCAGTAGACCAGGCCCATCCGGTGCAGGTGGCCCAGCGCGGGCAGCACCCGCAGCAGATAGCGCAGCACGTCCGCGGGGGGTGGTGGGGCGGGCCGCCCGTCCGGACCGGGTGGCCCGGCGTCGGCCAGCCCGGTCAGGGAGACCCCGGGCACGTACTCCATCACGATGTAGTCCTCGCCCTCGTGGGTGACGTAGTCGAGGATCTTCACGATCGCCGGGTGGGACACCGTGGTGAGGATGCGGCGCTCGCCCTCCGCGATCCGCCGGGCCTCCGGGTTGGCCGCGTCGAGCAGGCCCTTGAGCACCACCCAGGCCTGTACGTCGTCGTCGCCGAGGTTGTCGTCCGTGGNGGCGTACACCCAGCCGAGGCCGCCGTGGGCGATCACACCGTGCACGGTGTACCGGCCGACGCGCTCGCCGGGGCGCAGCTTGACGGTGAACGAGTAGCGGTGGCCGCACCCCCCGCACGTGCCCTCGAGTGCGACCGTTCCCGACTGGCCCGGACGGGCCACCGGCGCGCCGCAGCCGGCGCACTCCCGCAGCCCCACGGGCACGCTCGGCGCCTCCAGCAGCGGTGGGGTGGCACCGGGCGGTGGCCCGATCCGGCGGGGCAGCCGCAGCGGGTCGCGGGGAACACCGGGCGCGGGGCCCCGGCGGGGGGAGGAGATCGTCCGTGGGCCCGGCACCGCACCGGCGCCCACGGCCCGCTCGCGGCCGTCCTCGTCGCCGTCGCCGGGGCGGGGCGAACCGGTGAAGCGGGCCCGGGTGGGCTCGGTCGGTTCGAGCCACCGGGTGGACCCGGCCGCGCCGCCGACACGGCCGTCCCTCGGCGAGTCCGACCGGTCCCCGCGATGGTCCCCGTCGGGCAGCGTCGCGTCGTCCTGCGCCATGGGTGCCTCTCCGCCGACGTCCGCGGCCCGGCTGGGGCGCTGCCGTGCCGTGCCGTCAGCCTGCCACGGGCCCGTCCATCCGTCGTGGTGGAGCTCCCTTTGCTCCTGACACGGACGGTTCGGTCGCGGCGGTGCGACTCTGCCCCAGAGGTCGGCCGTATGCTGACGGCCTTCTGGGCGGTGACCCGGGCATGTCCTGCTTCGTCGGCTGGACCTCGCCCGGTGTTTTCCCGGTTGCGCGCGTGGGGTTCGGCGGTGAAGAGAACCGGGACCGGTGGGATACCCACCGCTCCACCCGGATTCCGGCCGACGGGTGCCCGGCGGACCGTTCACCGGGACCAAGGACCCTGTTTCCCGGCGGCGCGGTCCTCCGGCCGGTCGCCCCGGTCGGCCGGAATCGACGGCCGCCGCGCCAGGACGGCCACGGTCGCATCGGGCGCGGGGAATCGTTCGCGGTCGGATCCGCACACGCCCGAGGGCCGACCGGATTGCCCGGTCGGCCCTCGAAGCAGCTCCCGGACCCGGAGCGACGCCGCTGGTGGGCGGGGTCGTCGGGCTCCGGCTCGGCAGAGGTCAGTGGTGCACCGGCCGACGGCCGTGCACGGCCCGGTAGATCAGCAGCGCGATGATCGCACCGATGATGGAGCCGATCAGCCCGGAGGGCTGGAACGCACCCTCGTCGAAGTCATGGCCGAACAGGAGGTAACCGAGGAAACCACCGATGAAGGAACCGACAAGGCCCAGGACAATCGTCGCCGGAATGCTCATCGCATCGCGACCCGGAACCACCAGGCGGGCGACCGCGCCAGCGACGAGCCCAAGCAGAATCATGGTGAGGATGAACCAGAGCACGAGAGCCTCCGCAATTTTGCCGTGGCCGGCGGCGGTGCCGGGGTGCGCCGCTTTCCTGTTCGCCGGGGTGATCGCGAGTGGTATCCCCGGTGCGGCTCCCGTCAAACTGTCCGATTTCGCAAAAGGTTCCCGGGCGCCCGCAGGTAAGTGAGGTCGAACCTTTTGGTCACCCCGTACGGCGCGGCGCGCGGGCCGACCACCGGCCGTCCTGGCGGCGGACCGCGATCGGATGGTCGAAACAGGTGCTGACCAGCTCGGTGGTCAGCACGTCGTCCGCCCGGCCGGTCGCCAGCGCCCGCCCGCCGCGCAGCAGCATGGCATGGGTCGTCGTGACCGGCAGATCCTCCAGATGGTGGGTCACCAGCACGCTCGCCAGCTCACCGAACTCCCCGGCCAGCGTCTCGACGCTGGTCAGCAGCCGTTCGCGGGCCGCGACGTCGAGGCCCGTCGCCGGCTCGTCGAGCAGCAGCAGCCGCGGCCGGGGCACGAGCGCCCGCGCGATCAGCGCCCGCCCCCGTTCGCCCTGGGACAGCGTCGGCCAGCGTGCGTGCCGGATCGCGGCGATGCCCAGCAGCCCGAGCAGCTCCGCCACCCGCCGCCGCTGGGCCTCGGTGGGCTGCCAGCGCGGAACGGGCTCGATCGAGCCGGTCGCCCCGGTCAGCACGACCTCCTCGACGGTCAGCGGCGAACGCAGCGGATGACGGGGGTCGACGTGCCCGATCCAGCCCCGCAGCGTCCGGACGTCGACCCGGCCCAGCCGGTGCCCGAGGACATCCACGCTGCCGCGGGTGGGGTGGCGCACCGCGCCGCACAGGCCGAGCAGCGTGCTCTTGCCCGCCCCGTTCGCGCCGAGCAGGGCCCAGTGCTCGCCGGGACGGACCGTCAGATCGACGTCGGCGAGCAGCTCCCGGCCCTCGCGCACCAGGGCGACGCCCGCACAACGAAGCACCGGCGGTCCCGACCGCGAGCCGATCACGGCGTCGACGGCTGACCGCGATGCAGGCGCCGCGCTGGTCAGAACGTCGCTGGTCAGGGCGCCGCTGGTCAGGATGTCGGCGGCGGGAGTGTTGCCGACGGGGGTGCTGCCGGCGGGGACGTGGCCGTTCAGCGGTGCGTCGGCCGTGGTCATCGGGTCCGACCGTCGCCGCGCTCGCGTAGCGCGGTGCGCACCTCCCGGGCGGCGTTGCGGGCGCGGCTCTTCAACGGCCCGAGCGTGCTACGCAGCCGGTCCCCGCGGCCCCCGCCGCCCCGGGCGACGTCGGCGAGGTCCACCTCACCGAAGTCGTGGTCGGGATGGTCCGCCGCTCCCAGCCGCCAGTAGCCGCGGGTCGAGATCCGGCCGCGGTCCAGTCCGGAGCCGAGCAACTGGCGGCGGATCCGGCGCACCGCCGAGGCCTCACAGGCGACCCAGGCCGCCGTGCCCGCCGGCAGGCTCGCCGCCGCGACGGACTCGGCGAGCAGCTCGCCGGCGACCCGCGTGCCGCGGTGCAACCAGGTGACCGTGGCCGCCGCGTTCACCGGCAGCTCGCGGCGGCGCCCCGCGTCGCGGACCTCCGCCAGCACCGTGACGCCCTCCGCCGGGGGCAGCCGTTCGAGGATCGTCGCCAGCGCCGGCAGGCCGGTCTCGTCGGCGGCGAGCAGGTGATGGGCCGCGCCGGCGGGGACCTCATAGCCACCCCCCGGACCGGCGATGGCGAGATGGTTCCCGGGCCGGGCCGCGGCCGCCCACCGCCCGGCCGGGCCCCCCGCGTGCAGCAGCATCTCGATGTCCAGCTCAAGGGCGTCGGGGTCGAACCGTCGCGGAGTGTAGGTCCGGACCACCGGGCGGGGCTGCCCCGCCGGGAAGACCGGCCGCCCGTCCGGTCCCCAGGCCGGGACGGTCGGCTCCCGCTGTCCGTCGACCGGAAGGAAGATCTTGATGTGATGCGCGGGCCGGGGCAGGGCGAACCCGGCCAGTGCGGGGCCGCCCAGGGTCACGGTGACCATGTCGTCCGCCAGCGGGGCCACCCGGACGACCTGCAGGCGCCGCGGGGCGGGGCGGGTGCGTCGCGAGCCCGGCGCGCCGGAGGTGGCGGAACCGGACGGTTCCGCTTCGGAGGTCGACATCGCCCTCGTGTCCTGCCTTCCTGACCGCGGGGGATCGGACGGGGGTCCGCGTGCCCCGGCGCCACGACCGGCGCGGCCGCCGTGCGGTCGCGCACGGTGGCGACCACTCCGGACGAACCTACTTGCCTAGCCCGAACGGGGTGGCTGCTGTCCCTTCGGCCCCGCCGTGCTCGCGCAATCCACGAACCGATCCGGTCGGCGGAACGGCACCAGGCGATGGCGCGTTGAGCCGGACGGTGGACAGCGCACCTGTCGGGCCCGGGAGTCGCCGATGACGTCGTCGTGTGCCGGGGGTCGCCGGGCCCGCACGCGCCGGTACCTGATGTGCCGGCCGACCTACTTCGACGTCCGCTACGCCATCAACCCGTGGATGGACCCGCACCGCCCGGTCGACACCGCGCGGGCCTGCGCGCAGTGGGAGACGCTGCGTGCGCTGTACCGCGATCTCGGGCACACCGTCGAGCTGATCGATCCGCTGCCGGGCCTGCCCGACATGGTCTATGCGGCCAACGGTGGGCTCGTCGTCGGCGGCCGGGCGCTGGGGGTCCGGTTCCGCCATCCCGAACGGCGCGGGGAGCAGGCGCCCTACCTGCGGCGATTGGCGAGGCTGGCCCCGGACGGGGCATACCGCCCGGCGTTCTGCAACGAGGGCGAGGGCGACTTCCTGCCCGTCGGCGAGATGATCCTCGCCGGCACCGGATTCCGGTCGGAGCCGGCCGCGCATGCCGAAGCGGCGCGTGTCCTGCGCCGCCCGGTGCACTCCCTGACCCTGGTGGACCCGCGTTTCTACCACCTCGACACCGCGCTGTGCGTCCTCGACGACGATCTCGTCGCCTACCTGCCGACGGCCTTCGACGAGGCCGCCCGCCGGCTGCTCGCCACCCTGTTCCCGGACGCGATCAGGGTGAGCGAGGCCGACGCGGTGGTGTTCGGGCTCAACGCCGTCAGCGACGGGCGGCACGTGGTGCTCTCCGCCGCCGCTGAGGGGTTCGCCGCCGAACTGCGCAACCGAGGGTTCGAACCGATCGGGATCGAGTTCGACGAGCTGCGTCGCGGCGGCGGTGGAATCAAGNGCGCCACCCTGGAGATCCGTGCCTGAGCGCGGGCACACGCCGCAGCCCGGCTGGCTGGCCACCCGTCCCGGCACCCGTCTGGCCGGCACCCGGCGGGACGGGGGTGCCCTCACCCGGTCGCGGCCTGGCCGCCGAGGGCGCGGGCGAGGCGGGCCATCCCCTCGGCGATGCGTGCGGGCGCGTGCGTGGTGAACGACAGGCGCAGCGCCGCCGGGTCCGGCGCGCCGGCGAAGAACGGGGCGCCGGGGACGTAGGCCACGTCGTGGGCGACCACGGCGGGCAGCAGGGCGGTGGCGTCGTAACCTGCGGGCAGGCGAGCCCAGACGAACATGCCGCCTTCGGGCCGGTTCCAGGAGCTGCCGGCCGGCAGCGCCCCGGCGAGCCCGTCGAGCATCGCGTCACGCCGCTCCCGGTACACCGCGCACATGCGCGCGATCTGGGCGTCGGGGTCGGCGTCGGCCAGATAGCGGGCGGCGGCCGCCTGGTCGACGGTCGAGGTGTGCAGGTCCGCGGCCTGCTTGGCGATCACGCACGCGCGCCGCAGCGCCGCCGGCGCGCGCAGCCAGCCCAGCCGCATGCCCGGAGCCATGGTCTTGGAGAAGCTGCCGAGCAGCACCGTGCGGTCGGCCGCAGCCGGGTACGAGGCGATCCACGGCTGCGCCGTCCCCTCGTAGCGCAGCTCGCCGTACGGGTCGTCCTCGATGATCCACAGGCCTTGCCGGGCGGCGACCTCGGCAACGGCACGCCGGCGGTCCGCGGCCATGGTGCGTCCGGTGGGGTTCTGGAACGTGGGCACCAGGTACAGCAGCCGGGGGCGCTCCCGGGCGACGAGGTCGGCCAGCCGGTCGGGGATGATCCCCTCGTCGTCGGTGGGGGCTGCGAGTACCCGGGCCCCGGCGAAGCCGAAGCACTGCAGCACGGCGAGGTAGGTCGGGTCCTCCACCACGACGACGTCCCCGGGCTCGAGCAGGGCGGCGGCGAGCAGCGTCAGGGCCTGCTGGGAGCCGGTGGTGACCAGCAGGTGGTCGGGCTCGGTCGGCAGGCCGCGCCGGGCCAGGCGGGCGGCGACCGCCGCCCGCAGGTCGGGGTCCCCCTCGGTGGTGGAGTACTGCAGCACCCGCCGGGGCTCGTCGGTGAGCACCTGGTCGTAGGCGCGTCGGATGCCCTCGGCGTCGATCAGCTCGGGGGCCGGCAGACCGCCGGCGAAGGAGATCACCTCGGGCCGGGCGGTCAGGGCGAGGATCTCGCGCACCGGGGAGGTGCGCACCGCGCGGGCGCGGGCGGCGAGCTGCGGCGGGGCGGCGGCGATCGTCATGGCGGCTTCTCGATTCCTTCTGCGTCGGCCGTGATCCGCCCGCAGGGCGTGCGGTCAGGCCGCCGCCCGGTCGGGTGCGCGGGTGGTCGCAGGTGCGGCGGGATGGCGGGTGTCGGGGTCGACGGCCCGCCCGCCAGGCCGGGTCGCGGCGGCGGGCGGGCCGTCAGGGTCCCCGACGCCGGCCGACTGTCTCGGGCCGCCGGGGACACCGACGGGGGTGTCCCCTCAGGGGCCTCTCCCGGCAGGTGTCCCACCATCTGGGCTGGATCTCCCAGATGGTGGACTTCTCCATGGTAACCCCGCCGGCCCTCGCGCAGCCCCGGCCGTCCCGACTCCCGGCCGTCCCGACTTCCGGCCGGTCCGACTCCCGGCCGGTCCGCCGGACGGCGCCAGGCCGGCCCGGCGCGGCGAGACCCGCAGATGCCGTTGCAACCGGCTGCAACGAACCGTCGATGAACCCCTAGTGGACCCGGAAGAAGCACAATGGAAGTTGCTCGGTCGAAGGTCGTGTATCCGGCCTTGAACGAGGAATACCGAGGGCCGGGCATACCCGAGAGAAAGCATCCGAGTGCAGACGGGGGGAAACCCGGCATGAAGGCTACATATGAGGCACCGGCCCTTCAGGCTCAGGGATCGTTCCGGCAGGCGACCGGTTTCGTCGGCTTCTTCGTCGGCGGCTGGGGCGGGGGCTGGAGCAGCTGGGGTGGCTGGGGTGGCTGGGGTTGGAGTCGCTGGGGCCGCTGGGGTGGCGGAGGCGGCTGGGGTGGCTGGGGTGGCGGAGGCGGCTGGGGCTGGGGCTGGTAGCCCTCGGCTGACTCGCCGCGACCTGCGGCAGTCCCCCGGCCGGCCAGGCCATCGCCGGTAGTCCGGCAACGTTCCGACCAACTGTCACGACACCCACCACACGACACCCACCATCAGTGTTCTGTTCATCCGGGAACGAGGTGGCGACGAACCGCTCCATATCGGTCGGCCGTCGCCATTTCGTCGTTTTCGGGCGGCGGCAGGGCACCGAGGATCAGGGGGTGCGGATCGGGAGGACTGGTATGCGCGTCGTCTGCGTGGGTGGTGGACCGGCGGGGTTGTACTTCGCAATCTCGACGAAGCTGCGCAATCCCGCACACGAGGTCACGGTGATCGAACGCGACCCGCCGGGAGCCACCTATGGCTGGGGGGTCGTCTACTGGGACAACCTGCTGGACGTCTTCTTCCGCAACGATCCCCCCAGCGCGCGCCGCATCCGGGCGCAGTCCACCCTCTGGCAGGAGCAGCGCATCAGCGTCGCGGGGGCGGGCGCGGCCTACCTGGCCGGATACGGCTTCAGCATGCAGCGGGCGGTGCTGCTCGACATCCTCGCGCGGCGCGCCGTCGAACTCGGGGTCAGGATCTCCTACCGCCACGAGGTCGCCGATCCGCGTCCGTACGCCGACGCCGACCTGATCGTGGCCGCCGACGGCGCCAACAGCCGGATGCGCCAGGGGGGCGGGAACCCGTTCGGGACCCGCGTCGCGACCGGGAGCAACCCCTACATCTGGCTGGGGACGGACAGGTTCTTCGACACCTTCGCCTTCGACTTCGAGCGGACCCCCGCGGGCTGGATCTGGTGTCACGCCTACCCGTCCAGCGCGGGCCTGAGCACGTGCATCGTGGAATGCACCCGGCGGACCTGGGAGGGGCTCGGCTTCGACGAGCGTGGCGACGCCGACACGTTGCGAGAGCTGGAGAAGATCTTCGTCGAGCCGTTGGACGGCCACGGTCTCATCAGCCAGTGCCGCGGCCGGACCGCGCGCTGGCAGCGCTTCACCGAGATCTCCAACGAGCGCTGGTACCACGACAATGTCGTGCTGCTCGGGGACGCCGCCCACACGACCCACTTCACCCTGGGATCCGGGACGGCGTTGGCGATCGTCGACGCGGTCATGCTCGCGCAGATCCTCGACGACAACGACGACGATCTGACAGCCGCGCTGCGGTCCTTCGACGCCCGGGGTCGGCTGGCGCTGCGCCCGGTGCAGGCGGCGGCGCGGACCAGCATGACCTGGTTCGAGCAGGCGGACCGCTACCTCGACCGGGACGGCGACGAGCAGGGCAACGAGGAGGGCAGCCGGGACGGCGACCGGGGCGCGGTGTCTTTCGCCTATGCGATGGCGGGGCGCCACGGTCCGCAGCCGCCGTGGCGCTACCGAGTGCACCGTGCCACCCAGGTCCCGGCGGTCCGCCGGGCGATGCGTGGCCTGCACTCGGGCAGCCGGTGGTGTCTGGCCCGCCGCCGGGGGGAACCCGCGCAGTCGCGGCCCGAGCGGCCCGAGCGGGCGGCTCGATGAGGACCTGCCTGGTCGCCTTGGGCTAACTCAGAGTAGGAGAGCCACCCGGTCACCCTCGAGGATGGCAGCGTGCGCGCGCCGTGGGGCCAGGCAGTCACCGACCCGATGTAGCTCGAACGGGGCATCCACCCGCAGCTTGGACCACAGAGCGTCCTCCGCTCGGGAGGGTTCGGTATGGACCACCCAGTCCACCGCGTGGCGCCGCACTGCCCCGGTGGGATGGTGTGTGACGCTCACCGTCAGCCCGTCTGCACGCCCGGAGCGGCCGGACGTACCCGGCGAATCGGGCGGAGCGGATCTGTGCGGATCCGGGTCGGCGTCGCCGACGGCCGTCACGACGAGGTCGCCGGCCTGTCGGACGCCGAGGGCGGCCGCTCGCCGGTTCCACCGCTCCAGATCCAGAGTGAGGCCGAGATCCTGGCCGACGACCATCGCGTCGCTGATCACCGTCACGTCGGCGCCGCGGGCGGCGAGCAGCTCCGCCACCGATGGGGCCTGGTGGAACCCCGTGCTGTCCACCACGAGCACCCGCCCGCGCGGGCGGGCCGCGCCGGTCAGCACCTCCCGCACGCCGACGATCCGTGGATCGTCGCCCGCCCAGTCGGGCCGGGCCGGCCGGGATCCGGTGGCGAGGACGACGGCGTCGGGGCCGGCAGTGTGCAGCAGATCGGTGTCGGCGACGGTGTCCAGCAGCACCTCGACGCCGAGCCCGTCGAGGCGGGCGGCGAGGTCGTCGACCAGTGCGCGTAGCCCGCCCCGGCCCGGCAACCGCGCGGCGAGGCGCACCTGGCCCCCGAGCTGGTCGCCACGCTCGACCATGGTGACGCGGTGCCCGCGTCCGGCCGCGGTGACAGCGGCCCGCAGGCCACCAGGGCCGCCCCCCACGATGAACACCCGCCGTCCGCGCCGGCGAGGCGGTGCCAGCGGCACCGCCTCCCGGCCCGCCCGCGGGTTGACCAGGCAGCCCAGCCAGCGATTGCGGCCCGTCCGGCCCACGCACTCCTGGTTGCAGGCCACACAGGTGCCGCCCTCGCGCCGCTCGCCCTGGCCGGCTTCGTCGCCTGCGCCCTGCTCGCCTCCGCCCCGGCCGTGCCCCCCTGCCCGGGCCGTCGCGGCGAAGGCGGGGTCGGCGATCTGGCCGCGGACCACCCCGACGAGATCTGCCTGACCGGCGGCCAGGACCTGCTCGGCCTGCGCCGGGTCGGTGAACCGGCCGACGGCGACGACCGGCAGGTCGACCGCCGCCCGGATCGCCGCGGCGATGTGCGCCGCGTAGCCCGGGCGGACCTGCATGCTCGGTATGATCAGCGGCAGCGTCGAGGTGGCCACACCGATGGCCGTGTTGAGGTAGTCGACCGCACCGGTGGCCTCGACCAGCGCCGCGACGGCGACCGCCTCGTCGAGGGTGATGCCCCCCTCGATCCCGTCGTCTCCGCACAGCCGTACGCCGAGGACCCGGCCGGGGCCGATCGCGGCCCGTGCCGCCTCGATGATCTCCAGCAGCAGCCGAGCCCTGTTCGCGAGCGGGCCGCCGTAGCGGTCGGTGCGCCGGTTCGTCGCCGGGGCCAGGAACCCACGGATGAGGGAGCTGTGCGAACCCTGCACCTCGACGCCGTCGAACCCGCCTGCCACGGCGTGTGCGGCCGTGCGGGCGAAACCGGCGACCACGTCGGCGATCTCGGACTCTGCCAGTGCCTTGGGCACCTCGCGGAACATCGGGTCCGCCACCGCGCTTGGCGCCCAGACGGGCAGCCGGGTGTAGGTCGAGGCGGACTGCCCGCCGTTGTGGTTGAGCTGGGCGAGAACCGGTACCCCGTGCGCGTGGACCGCGTCGGCGATCCGCCGTAGACCGGGGATTACCGCCGGGTCGAAACCGCGGATCATCTTCTCGTAGGGGCGGTCGCCCGGATGGGTGGTGAGCTCCTCGGTGATGACCATCCCGGTTCCGCCGGCTGCCCGGGCCGCGTAGTAGGCGGCGTGGCGTGCGTTCGGCAGACCCTCGTCGGCGTAGTTCGTCAGGTGTGCGCAGAACACGATCCGGTTGCGCAGCGTCAATGGCCCGATTTGCTGTGGGGTAAACAGTCCTGGATCTTCCCCTGTCCCCGCGCCGCCAGGCCCGGCGGGCCCGTACCTCGGCGGCCTCGGCGGCCTCGGCGACCTCTGCGGGCCGCCCGGGGCGTCATCCGCCCGGGCGGGCCGATCATGGTCGGGGCGGGGGATGCCATGGTCCACCCGGGGGGAGCCGGGCCGGCCGGCGCCGATCTCCAGCGCTCGCCGACGGCCTTCGAGGACGGCCGCCAGGATGGTCCGTGGCGCGATCGTGTCCCCCGCTCGGGGCAGGTCCGGGCGGTGGGTGTGCAGGGTGTCCCGCGGCAGCCGGGGACCGCAGTCGATGACGGCGGCGCAGCCGAGGATCTGCCGCTCGGCCGTCCACACGTCCTCCAGCACCAGACCGCCCGGACCGATCTCGCACACTCGGGACCGCGCCTGCCGCCGGACCCCGGCGCGGGCCAGCCGCACGTTCGCGGGCGCGAGATCGCCGGCGGCGAGACGGGCGCCCACCACCGGGTCGGGCGTCACGATCGTGACCGGCCGGCCGAGCTCGGCCAGCCATTGCGCGGTCGCCACCCCCACGGGTCCCCCGAGCGGGTCATGCACGACCACCGGCCCCGCAGGCAGGACCGCCGGCCCCGCCGTCAGGACGTGGACCACGTCGAGGACCTTGATCATCGCTTCGGCGTTGGGGGCGGGCAGGTCGGTCCGCGCGGCGGGCGGCGCCGGGACCGAGCCGGTGGCGAGCAGCACGGCGCCGCCGGTCGCCCGGTGCCGGTCGATCTCCTCGATGCCGATGTCGGTGTTCAGGCAGATCCGAACCCCGAGCCGGCGGCACTCGGCCGCCCACCAGTCGGCCAGCCCGGCGAGCCGGTCGCGCCCGGGCCCACGGGCGGCGATCCGCAGCGTCCCGCCGAGCCGGGCGCCGCGCTCGGCGAGTCGGACCTGGTGCCCGCGGGTGGCCAGCACGCGCGCGGCCTCCAGTCCGGCCGGGCCGCCGCCGACGACGAGGACGTCCACCGGCGCTGCGGCGCGTCCGCCGGGCCGGGGTTCGACGGTCTCGTGGCCGCTGGCGGGCTCGCCGATGCAGCTCACCACCGGGTTGCGGACATCCCGGACCTGGCAGGCCTGGTTGCACAGCACGCAGGGACGCACGCGGTGGCCCTGGCCCGCGCGGACCAGAACCACCAGGTCCGGCTCCGCGATGAGGGCGCGCGTCATCTCCACGACGTCGGCGGCCGCGGTGTCGAGGGCCTGCTGGGCGTCGGCGGCGTCCACCATGCTGCCCTGCAGGACGATGGGCACCCGGCCGGCGGCGGCGCGGCGCATCCGGCGGGCGAGATCGGTGTTGAAGGCGGGTGGGGTGGCCGCATCGGGCCNGTACGCGCCCGTCGCGAACGGGCCGCCACGGACGACGACGAGCAGGTCGACGAGGCCTGCGAGCGCGCCGACGTGGCCGGCCGCCAGGTCCGGGGTGATGCCCGCCCAGGGCGCCAGCTCGTCGCAGCACAGCCGGAGGCCGAGGATCCGCGCGTCGCCGATGGCCGCGCGGACCGCCGTGAGGACCTCCCGGGTCAGGCGGAGCCGGTCCCGGCCGTAGTCGTCGGCACGCCGGTTCGTCAACCCCGAGTGGAACTGCCGCAGCAGGGAGAACACCCCGGCGTCGATCTCCACTCCGTCGAGCCCGGCCGCCACCGCCCGGTCGGCCCCGGCGGCGAAGCCCGCGACGATGCCCGCGATCGCGCTCTGGTCCAGTTCGGCGGGTACCTCCCGGCTCACCACATCGGCCACCGGGGAGGGGGCCCACAATGGCTGTTGCGACCATGCGCTCGACCCCTGCCCGCCGGCATGGCCCAGGCCGGCGAGCAGCACAGTCCCGTGCGGGCGGATCGCCTGGGCCACAGCCGCCCACCCGGACCCGCAGTCGGCAGCAAGCGGAGCCCGTTCGTAGGGCCAGTCGTCGGGGGTGACCGAGGCGGTCTCGGTGACGATCACGCCGGCGCCGCCCGCCGCCCGCCGCCCGTAGTAGGCGACATGGCGTTCGGACAGCGCCCGTCCCCGGCCCAGGTTGGTCTCGTGCGGTCCGAACAGGACTCGGGAAGGCGCCCGCCGCCCGCCGCGCAGGACGATCGGCTGACTCAGCCCGGTGGGTGGGACCATCGCGCGGACGGGCGGTGCACCCGCCGGTTCCCCGGGCCGCATCGATCTCCTCTACGGTGATGGTGGGTAGTAGGTGGGGTGCGGCCCGGGGGCAGCAGGTCCGGCGTGCCGGCGACGCGGGCCGACCGGGCGTCGCCCGCCACCTCGGACACTAATGGCACTCGGTGCCGAAAGTGAAGTGGGGTGAGGGGCAAGTGATGCCCCCCGTTGTGACCATGGGCGCCGATGGTCGACGCACCGGCCGCCGGCCCGCCACCAGTGCGGCGGAGCTCGAGCACCTCGCCCTGCAGATCTTCGCCGAGCGTGGGTTCGAGGAGACCACCGTCGACGACATCGCCCGCGCGGCCGGGATCGGGCGGCGCACCTTCTTCCGCTACTTCGCCTCGAAGAACGACGTCCCCTGGGGCGACTTCGACGGCCAGCTCGAGGTCATGCGCGCGTCGCTGGCATCCGCCGCGGCGGGCGAACCGACGGTTGCCGTGCTGCGCCGGGCGATTCTCGACTTCAACACCTATCCGCCTGCGGAGGGCGCCTGGCTGCGCCGACGGATGACGCTCATCCTGCGCACCCCGGCCCTGCAGGCGCACTCGACGTTGCGCTATGCGAGCTGGCGCGGCGTCATCGCCGAGTTCGTCGCCCGCCGGGTCGGCCAACCGGCGGATGCCCTGACGCCGCAGGCGGTCGCAGCCGCGCACCTGGGGGTCGCGGTCACCGCGTACGAGCAGTGGCTGCGGGAGGAGGGCACGGACCTGGTGGCGATCCTCGACGAGGCGCTCGGGCTGCTTGCGACCGGTTTCGCGGCCTTCTGAGGGCTGGGCGGCCGCACCACCCGGCGGCGATCCGCCCGCGCGCGTCGCGACAAAAAGTAGTCGCATCATTGCGGTGAGCGGTAGCGCTTCGGCGCGGAAGCTGCGAGGCTGTGCACCCATCGACGCAGTCCGATGACTCTTCGGAGTTGGCGGCCGGCTGCTTGACGGGGAGGAAGCGCTTCATGGCAAGCACGAGCTCCAGGAACGGCGCCGGGCCGAGCAGCGCTGGTACGCGCGAGAGCACCATCGCCGGGACCTCGGCGACCTCCCTGTCTCCCTCGGAGCCGCCTGCCGGCGGCGCCTCGTCGTCGGGCGACGGCGGCTCGCAGCCGGGCCCGGCGTCCGCGGGGGCATCGGCATCGCAGGCCGGTTCGACCGGCACGTCCCCCGGCACCACCAGCGCAGGCACCACCGGCGCCGGCTCCGCCACGCCCGGGCCCGCCACGTCCGGCTCTGGTGCGTCCAGGACGTCTACCGCGAAGACCGGCACCGCGAAGACCGGCACCGGCAGGACCGCCACCGAAGAATCCACCGCGGCCAAGTCCACCGCGGCCAAGTCCAGCACCGCCAAGTCCACCGCAGCCAAGTCCAGCACCGGGAAGGTAGGAGAGTCGGGGCCGGCGAGCGCGAAGTCCGCCTCCGCGCGCGCCAGCTCCACCCGGGCGAGCACGACTCGGGCAGCTTCGGGCCGCCGGTCCGCCGCCTCGGCGGCGCCGACAGGATCGGCCTCCGTCGGGACGACCACCGGGACTGCGGGACGGGCCGCGGGCACCCCGTCGACCACCGCGCGGGCGGGAGCCGCCCGAACGGGCCCCGCCAGCCGATCGACGCCGACCCGGGCGGCATCCGGGCGCGGCACCGCGGCCTCGGCCGCCGCCCCCCGAGGCACGGACAGGTCGGCGTCGGGCGAGGCCACCGCCGGCCGGTCGGCGGCGGCCGGCCGGAGCACCACGAGCCGGGCTGCAAGCAGTCGGGCCGCCGCGGCGACGCGTCCCGGGACATCGCGGGTCTCCGCGACCAGGCCGGCGTCGGGCCGGGTCACTGCGACGACGTCGGGCCGGGCCGTGAGCGGACGCGGCACCGTCCGGAAGGCCGGGGGCAGCCGGGTCACGGCCTCCTCCGCCGTTCGGGTGAGCTCCACCCCTGCGGGGGGTGTGGCGCAGATCCGTCGTCGCGGGGACACTCCAACCGAGCTGCGCACGGCGACTCTGCGACTGCCCTTTGTCACCGCCCACTTCGAGGTCTCCCCGCCACCCGCGCCGGGCGGCCAGGTCCGGTTGGGGCCGTTGAGCCTGCCCACCCCGGGTCGCACCGCCTACTACCTGGGCCTGGGCACTCTGGCCGTGGTCGAGCTGATCGAGTGGCCGGTGGCGTTGGCCATCGCGGCCGGCACCTACGTGGCCGGGCATGCGGTGGGACCGCAGGCTGCTCCTGCGCGGGAGCGGGAGGCCGAGGTCGAGATCAGCGCGGAGCTGCCCATCGGCCTTGGCCCGCGTGGGCTGTGGCGTCGGTTCCGGCATGCCGAACACGGGCTCGGCGGGCTGTCCGACCGCAACGGCCACAGCGGGAATGGCCGCCACGAGCGTGGTTCCGGGGGGCGTGGTTCAACGGTGCCGGGTTCTTCGCGGACTGGTTCTGAGCGACCTGGTTCTGAGCGACCTGGTCACAACGGTCTCGGCGGCGGCGCCGCTCGGCCTCGCTTTCGGGGATAACCCCCCGCGCGTGAGACTGCCCGGCCCGGCCGCGGCCAGGTCCGCGGCGGCGGTGCTCGTCCGGATGCTGAGCGCCGAGCTGACCCGGCCGGAGCGGCGACCGCGGCGAGTATGGACGCGGGACGGCGACGCGCACATCGAGGTTCATCCGCCGTGGTCCGAGGGCACGCAGCCGGATCCGGCGGTCGCCTACGTCCACCGGCGCCGACTGCACCGCGCCGTCGTCGCCGCGCTGCATCGATTGGACGGCGTCGACTGGGCCGAGGTCGACGAGGCCCTGGGGCGGGTCCTGGTCAGCTTCGACTCCGATCGGGTGGACGTGGCGGAGCTGGTCGAGGCCGTCGCCGCGGCGGAGGCAGGCCTGCGCCAGGGTGCCCTCGGCGAGCCGGACCCGGACGGGGGGCGCGCGCGGGCCGACGCCGAGGGCGAGNGGACCGGCATCAAGGGCGAGCGGGATGGCGCCGAGGGCGATCGGGATGGCGCGGAAGAGTCGGGTGCCGGCGCCGAGCGAGGTGCCACGGCGGCCGCCGTGGGGGCCGGTGACTGGGACGGTGACGGGCGGATGATGCCCCCCGGGCGGGCCGCGCATCCGGGGGATCCGGGGCCAGTGGCGGCCGCGATGATCGGACTCGGCGTGGACACCGCGGCGCTCGGCGTCGCCGTGGCCGCCCGAGTCTGTCGGGTGCCCGCCGTGCCCCGCGCCGCGGGAGCCGTGGTGGCGCTCGTGGATCATCAACCGTGGGTCCGGCGGGCGGCCGAACGCCGCCTTGGCCAGCATGGCGCCGATCTGATGATCGGCCTGCTCGGCGCGGGCGCGGGTGCGGTGACCCAGAGCCCGGACATCCTCGTCGTCAGCGTTGCCCACCGGGCGGCGGCCGTCGGCGAGCTGCTCGCCGAACGGGCGGTGTTCATCCGCCGGCAGCCCGACCTGCTGCGCCGCACCGCCCAGGCGGACCAGGTACTCGCCTCGCCCGCGGTTCCGTCCGAGCCGTTCCGTGCGGTCCCCGACCGGCCAGCCCTCCCGGACGCCCTGCCGCCGGTGGACCGACCGAGTGCCGTGGAGCCGCCGAGTGCCGCGGAGCCGATGGCATCGGGGCAGCCGCCCGGCGGTCTGCCTGGCCTGTCCCGACTACCCGGCGAGCTCGGCGCCCGCGCGCGGGAGCGCAGGCCCCGCCCGCTTCCCGCCGGCCCGATCGAGCGTAGCGCCGAGCGGATGGCCGCTGTCGGGCTCGCCGTCGGCGCGGCCGGCCTGCTCGCGACCGGCTCTCCGCACATGGGCGGCGAGCTGGTGCTGGCGACCGTACCGCGAGCGGCCCGACTGGGCCGGGAGGTCTTCGCGGCCACGGCGGCGCGGCGGCTGTCCGCTCGGGACGTGCTGACCCTCGATGCCGCCAGCCTGCGCCGGCTCGATCGGATCGACGCTGTCGTCGTCTGCGCACCGGTCCTGCTGGGGCAGCGGATGCGGGTGCTGTCCGCCGCCGATGCGGCCACCTGGTCGCGGGCGGACCGGCTGCTCGACGAGGTGGACCCGCGGCGGGTGTTCCACCCGGGCGACGTCATAGCGCGGGAGGGGGCCGCCCGGGTGGTGGCGATGCACGCTCACGGACCGCGGTCGGCGCTGCACCCATCCGGGCTACCCGTCGAGCTGCGCGCCGGCCGCCACCGGACGCGTGCCGTCGTCGGCACCGAACTCGACGGTCTTGCCGAGGCGCTCCTGCGCGCGGCCCGGTCCTGCGGCACCGTCGTGCTCACCGCCCACGCCAGCACGGCCGAGCTCGCCGCACTCGTCGACACCGTGCTGCCCGCGGGCACGGCCGCGGACACCGAGGTCTGGCGTTTGCAGGCGGCCGGTCGGGTGGTCGCCGCCGTGGCCGGGGGCGCGCGACCGGAGGCGCTGGCGGTCGCCGACGACGCTGACGCGATGTTCCGCGCGGACGTCGCCATCGGGGTGGACGCTCCCGGTGCCCGGCCGCCCTGGTCCGCGGATCTGATCTGCGCGGACGGGCTGGCCGATGCCTGGCGGATCCTGCAGCTTCCGCCGGTCGCCGCGGCGGTCAGCAGTCGGTCGGCGACCCTCGCTCACTCCGCGTCGGCCCTGGCCGTCCTCACCACCATCGCCGGGCTGGGTCGCGGGGACGCCGATGCGGGCCACGGCCGGGCGGCGCTGATCCGGCCCGCGGCGCTCCTGCGCGGCGGGCCGGTCAACGCCGCCGCGCTCGCCGCGATGGCCCTCGGCGCGCTCAGCGCGAGCCGCGCCGACCGGCGAAGCCCTCCGGCGCCCGCATGGCGCACCGACTGGCATGCCCTGTCGGCGGACACCGTGCGACGCCGCCTGGCTGCCGCTGCGCGGGACCCGGCGGGTCTGGCCGTCTCCCGCACCGCCGAACCGGACTCCGCACGGCCGGTCCCGCCCGAGGGGACCATGCCCGTGGAGGCGCCGTCCGCCGGTCCATCGTCGGCGGGCCAGCCGGCCGCGAGGAACATCGACTCCCCGACCCCCGGAGGGGCCCTGGGCTCGATGGTGTCCAGCATCCNTGGGCTCCCCGGCGCCGTGCTCTCGGACCTGCGCGATCCGCTCATCCCGGTGCTGTTCGTCGGGGCCGCCGCGAGCGCGGTGCTCGGGTCGACGGTCGACGCGGCACTCGTGGCGGGCGTGTCGGTGGCCAACGCGGTGGTCAGCGGGGCGCAGCGGGCCAGGGCCGAGGCAGTGATGCGCCGGCTGGTGGCCCGACACACCCCGCTGGCCCGGTTGGTGACGACGGCGGGGACCCTGGTCGTCGACGCGGGTGACCTGCGCATGGGCGACCTCGTCGAGGTACGTGCCGCCGACGTGGTGCCCGCGGACGCCCGGCTGGTCCACGCCGAGTCCCTGGAGGTCGACGAGTCCTCCCTGACGGGGGAGTCGGTGCCCGTGGTGAAGGACATCGCCCCGACGCCGGGAGCCGTGCTCGCCGAGCGGCGCAACATGCTCTATGAGGGGACGACTGTGCTTGCGGGGTCCGGTCGGGCGGTGGTGGTCGCCGTCGGCGCTGCGACCGAGGCCGGTCGGGCGGGGCAGGCCGCGGTCGGCCACGACCGGCCGCAGGGTGTGCAGGCCCGGCTCGCCGACCTGACCCGGCTGGCGATGCCGCTCACCGCGATCAGCGGGGTCGCCGTGGCCGGCCTGTCCTGGCTGCGCGGCACATCGTTGCGGTCCGCCGTCAACGCCGGGGTGGCCGTGGCGGTGGCCGCGGTCCCCGAGGGGCTTCCGCTGGTCGCCACCGTCGCGCAGATGGCGTCGGCGCGCCGCCTGGCCCGGCTCGGAGTGCTCGTCCGCTCCTCCCGCACCGTCGAGGCCCTCGGCCGCGTCGACACCGTGTGCTTCGACAAGACCGGCACCCTCACCGAGGGGCGGCTGGTGCTGCGTGACGTCGTGGTCCGCGCGGCTGTGGCGCGAGGAAGGTCGGGCGGTGCCGCGGGTGGGCCCGGCACCCGGTGGCGGCGGGTCGCCGCAACGGACCCGGCCGCAGCGGCGGTTCACCGGCTCGCGGCCGCGGCCAGTCCCGCGCCGGGTGGACCGGTGCCGCACGCCACCGACCGGGCGGTGCTCGACGCCGCCCATGGGCTTGCTCCGCTGGGGGAACGCCTGGCGGAGACGCCGTTCGAGACCGCGCGTGGATACGCGGCCACGCTGCTGCGTGGCCCGGACGGGACGGAGGCGCTCGCCGTCAAGGGCGCCCCGGAGGTGGTGCTCGACCGCTGCGGGCTGGGGTCCGTCCGGCGGCGCGCGGCGGCATCGGTCGCCGAGGACCTGGCCCGACGCGGGCTCCGAGTCCTCGCCGTCGCCCGGGCGGACCACCCATCGTCCGAGCGGACCTCGTCCGAGCGGACCTCGTCCGAGCGGACACTGCCCGACGAGACGTCGCCGGAACCGACGCCACCCGACAGGTCGTGGCCCCCGGGCACGCACCCGCGCTCGGGCGGGGGGAGCCCGGTGGGCGCGGAGCAGCTCCGCGGTCTGGAACTCGTCGGCTTCCTCGGCCTGGCCGACACGCCCCGACCGTCGGCGGCCCCAGCCGTGCGCCGGCTGGTCGAGGCCGGGATCCGGGTGCTCGTCGTGACCGGAGACCACCCGGTGACCGCGGGCGCGATCGCCGCCGAGCTCGGCGTCCCGGGGGCCGATCACATCGTCACCGGCGCGGAGCTCGCGGCGCTGGGCGACGAGGAGTACGCGCGTCGGGTCGAGGAGGCGACGGTGTTCGCGCGCATCTCCCCCGAGCAGAAGGTGCGCCTCGTCCTCGCGTTGCGCCGGCGCGGCCACGTCGTGGCCATGACCGGGGATGGCACGAACGACGCCGCCGCCATTCGCGCCGCCGACGTCGGCGTCGCCGTCCGCAGCCACGGGTCGGCGGCGGCCACCGGCGCCGCCGACCTCCTGCTCACCGACGCCGATGTCACCCGCCTGGTCGACGCCCTCGAGGAGGGCGCAGGCATGTCACAGGCGGTGACCGATGCGGTGTCCGTGCTGGTCGGCGGCAACGCGGGGGAGGTCGCGTTCACCGTCCTCGGCACGGCGCTCGGGGGGACGGCGCCGTTGAATCCGCGCCAGTTGCTGCTCGTCAACCTGCTGACCGACATGGCCCCGGCGATGGCGCTCGCCGTCCGGGGGCGCGCACCGCGGGGCGGGCGGCCCTCCGCCGTCGGCGGCGCCGAGTCCGCCCGGTCGGGCGGAGCTGTCGAGCGGGCGCTGCCCGGGACCGGCCCCGCCCGACAGGGGGGTGTCCGCCGCGGCGGCGTGGCGGCGACCGACTGGCTCACCGGCCCGCTGCGACGCATCCTGCTGATCCGAGGCGGGGCGACCGCGGGCGGAGCGAGCGCCGCCTGGCTGCTCGCCCGGGTGACCGGCACCCGGCGGCGCGCCTCGACCGTCGCGCTGCTCGCGCTCGTCGGGGCCCAACTGGGCCAGACTCTGACCCTCGCGGGCCGGGATCCGCTGGTCATCACGACGGCGATTGCCAGCGTGGTCGTGCTCGCCGTGCTGGTACAGACACCGGTGCTCAGCGCGCTGTTCGGGTCCCGCCCGGTCGGGCCGGTCGGCTGGTGCATCGCGCTGGGCGCCGCCGGCGCGGCCACCTTCGTGGCCTGGCAGGCGGCGAGGCGTCAGGGTTCCGAGATGCCGCCGGGCCCGCGTTAACCAGCCGGAGCTGGCTGGCCCGGCCGAGACGGCGGGTGTGCCGCCCGCCCGGCGCCCGCCCTCCCTACGACCGGGCCCGACCCGACTGGACTCGACCCGACCGGGCCGGGCCGGGTCAGGCTTGCTGGCCGGCCGGCACACCGAGCCAGCGGCGGACCAGGGTGGTCAGGACGAGGATGACGGCTGTCCCGACCACCTCGATGATCACTGCTGCGAGCAGATGGTTCATCATCGGACCTCCCGTAGCTGCCGTGGACGTGCCGCACGCGCGGATCCGAGTCCGTCGGAGCGGCTTGGCCGCCCGGGTCGACGCGGATCAGGGCATGCGTCGACGGACCCCGCGCTCCGATGACACCATGCGGTCCCAAGGTGAACGGAAGGCGAGATTCCCCGTTCGACGGTGTGACGTGATGGTGAAGCCGTCCGCGGTGAACGCCCGCGGACGGCGGCGGAGGGACCGAGTCAGCCGGTCGGGTCCGGGACGGCGGAGCGCGCGGCGTCGGACCGCGCTGCGAGCAGCGCGCCGACGGCGGCCAGTCCGGCCGAGATCGGGATGGCGACGGTCGCCGGCCGCGCCCCGGCGGCGTCCACGACCATTCCGCACAGTGGCGAGCTGACCGCCGCGGGTCGCCGGGCTGTCGGGGGCAGTGGGCGCCACGGCCGGCACTGGCGGTGCAGGAATGGTCCGAACGGGCGACGAGCCTGCCGGAACGGGCGGCTCGGCCGGCCTGGGGGAGGGGCGCCTCTGGGGGACGGCGTCGTCGTCGTGAGAAAGATTCATGGATGCGTCCGCGGGCCACAGCGCACAGCGGGCGCGAATCCGGCGGGGTGACGAGCCCCGGCAACGTCCAGCCCACGGCATGGACGCCGACGCGGCGACCGTCCGGGCCGCCGACGCGCGGCGAACGCGTCAACGACCGCCGCCCACACCTGCCACGACGGCGGAAAACCGGACGGCGAGTTGCAACGCACCCTACCAGGCACGATGCGGGCGATTCGGGCGCATCGCCGCGGTCATGGGCCCGATGGTGGCCGTGCTCCCCGCCCTGAAGGCGTGCTTCGTGCTCCGCTAGCGTGAGGCGCGTGGAGGGGTGCAGACGGATGACGCGACCAGACCGGACCCGACGCGCGAATGACCCGCTGACCGGCATGCAGCCCAGGCACGGACTGCAGTCCGGGCGCAGCGGGCCCGCGGGCCCCGACCGGCGCCCATGAACTATTTCGAGGGCACGGTTCTCGGGCTGGTCCAGGGGCTGACCGAGTTCCTTCCCGTCTCCTCCAGCGCCCACCTGCGGATCACCGCCGCGCTGGCCGGCTGGGACGATCCTGGCGCCGCGTTCACCGCGGTCACCCAGATCGGCACCGAGACCGCGGTGCTGATCTACTTCCGCCGGGACATCGCGCGGATCGTGCGGGCCTGGGCGCTGTCGTGGACCCGCCGGGAGATGCGCAAGGACACCGACGCCCGCATCGGTTGGCTGGTCATCCTCGGCACGATCCCGATCGGTCTGCTTGGCGTCACGTTGCAGGACGCCATCGAGGGCCCGTTCCGGGACCTTCGCCTGATCGCGACGACGCTGATCGTGCTCGGTCTCATCCTCGGCGGCGCGGACTGGTATGCCTTGAAGGGCCGCCCGCGCGGGCGGCACTCGCTGCCGCGGCCGCGCAAGACCCTCCCCGATCTGTCGGTGCGCGACGGCCTGCTCTACGGGCTGGCGCAGTCGGCCGCTCTCATCCCGGGCGTGTCCCGGTCGGGGGCGACGATCAGCGGCGGGCTGCTGCTCGGCTACACCCGGGAGGCGGCCGCGCGCTACTCGTTCCTGCTCGCGATGCCCGCGGTGCTCGCCTCCGGCGTGTTCGAGCTGAAGTCGATCGGCGGTGACGGCGAAGAGGTGTCCTGGGGGCCGACGATCGTCGCCACGATCGTGGCGTTCGCCACCGGCTACGCGGCCATCGCCTGGTTCCTGCGCTACATCTCGACCCGCAGTTTCGCGCCGTTCGTGCTGTACCGGGTCGCGCTGGGGCTGCTGTTGCTGGCGTTGCTCGCCGGGGGCGCGATCAGCGCGGACGCGGGTGCCGCGACCGACTGACGACCCGCGGACGGACCTGCCGCGGTCGCGTCAACTACGGTGGGCTCGCAGCCCATGCGGCGTATGGAACGCGACGCGCGGTGGGCGGGGGTGCGGGGTACCTGCTCGGCGCGGTGGCGGGGAACACGGCGCCGAGGAAACACGGCGCCGAGGAGACACTGCGCCGCGGGGACGCGGCATGCCGGGACGTGGCCGTCCCCGGGCACGCGCATGGATCCGCGGTGCGCGCGCCGACCGCCTGCCGGACCCGGGCCCAGCAGGCGATGCCCGACGCCGCCGCCGAGCTCTTGGTGGCGGCCGCGACGGAGCGTGGAGGACGCCATGAATCGGCCAGGGGTCGCGGGAGCGCGGCCGTCTCCGGGACGGCACGACGACCCGGACACGGCGACCGGCGAGGTCGCGGCGGGTGGCGAGGTCGCGGCGGGCGGTGACCCGGCGGACCCCGCCGAGGCCGCCGCGACAGGTGATCCGGCCGGCGCCGCCGCCCCGACCGTGGGATCCGTCGCCGCCGCCGGGTTGACGGCCGCCGAGGTCGCCGAGCGGATCGCCGACGGCCACGTCAACGACGTGCCGCTGCGCTCCAGCCGGACCCTCGGGCAGATCGTCCGCGCCAACGTGTTCACCCGGATCAACGCGATCATCGGCGTTCTGCTGGCGTTCGTGCTCGTCGTCGGGCCGTTGCAGGACGCCCTGTTCGGCGGGGTGATCGTCGCGAACACCCTGGTGGGGCTGTTCCAGGAGCTGCGCGCCAAGCGCACCCTGGACCGCCTGGCGGTGGTCGGGGAGTCCCGGCCGCTGGTGCGCCGCGACGGGGTCGTGGCGCCGCTCGCCGCGTCCGAGATCGTCCTCGACGACGTCATCGAGCTCGGGCCGGGCGACCGGATCCCCGTCGACGGCGTCGTCGTCGAGGCCGAACACCTGGAGGTCGACGAGTCGCTGCTGACCGGCGAGGCCGACCCGGTGCACAAGCTGCCCGGCGACCAGGTCATGTCCGGCAGCTTCGTGGTCGCGGGCGGGGGTGCCTTCCGGGCGACCCGGGTGGGCCGCGAGGCCTACGCCGCGCAGCTCGCGGAGGAGGCCAGCCGGTTCACCCTGGTGCACTCCGAGCTGCGCGCCGGCGTCAGCACGATCCTGCGGGTCGTGACCTGGATGATCATCCCGACCGGTGTCGCGCTGATCATCAGTCAGATCTTCGTCAACAATGACGACCTGCCCGAGGCGATCCGCCGGATGGTCGCGGGCCTGGTACCGATGGTGCCCGAGGGGCTCGTTCTGCTCACCTCGGTCGCCTTCGCGGTCGGGGTGGTGCGGCTGGGGCGCCGCCAGTGCCTCGTCCAGGAGCTGCCGGCGATCGAGGGGCTGGCCCGCGTCGACGTCGTCTGCCTCGACAAGACCGGCACCCTGACCGAGGCGGCGATGGACGTCGCCGAGCTGCGCATCGTCGACGCGACCGCGGCGACCGCGGCGACCGATGCCGACGGCGGTCCCGCGACGGAGGCGGCCCGTCAGGTGCTCGGCGTGCTCGGCGCGGCCGACACCCGGCCGAACCCCAGCATGCAGGCGATCATCGACGCCTACCCGGCGCCGGTGGGATGGACGGTGCGCGCGGACGCTCCGTTCTCCTCGGCCCGCAAGTGGAGCGGTGCCACCCTGGCCGACCCGGCCGGCACCGTCGCCACCTGGCTGCTCGGCGCGCCGGACGTGCTGCTGCCCGCCGGCCACCCGGTGCTCACCGAGGTTGACGGCTACGGTGCGCGCGGGCTGCGGGTGCTGCTGCTCGGCCGGTTCAACGCCCCGCTCGACGAGGCGTTGGCCGACCCGGCGAGCGTCCCGGCGGCCGTCGTGCCGGTCGCGCTCGTCGTGATCGCCCAGCGGCTGCGGGCGGACGCGCCGGACACGCTGCGTTACTTCGCCGAGCAGAACGTCGCGGCGAAGGTGATCTCCGGGGACAACGCGCTGTCCGTCGGCGCGGTCGCTCGTTCCCTGGGCCTGCCCGGCGCCGACTCGCCCGTGGACGCGAGAACGCTGCCGACCGATCCCGTCGGCCTCGCCGACGCCCTGGAAACCCATTCGATCTTCGGGCGGGTGACCCCGCAGCAGAAGCGGGCGATGGTCGCCGCGCTGCAGTCACGCGGGCACACGGTCGCGATGACCGGCGACGGCGTCAACGACGTCCTCGCCCTCAAGGACGCCGACATCGGCGTCGCGATGGGTTCGGGCAGCCAGGCCGCCCGCGGCGTCGCGCAGATCGTCCTGCTCGACAACAGCTTCGCGACGCTGCCGTCCGTCGTCGCCGAGGGACGCCGCGTCATCGGCAACATCGAACGCGTCGCGAACCTGTTCCTGACGAAGACCGTCTACTCGGTGCTGCTCGCCATCCTGGTCGTCGTCACCCGCGTGCCCTACCCGTTCCTGCCGCGGCATCTCACGCTGCTCGGCTCGCTGACGATCGGCATCCCGGCGTTCTTCCTCGCGATCGCCCCGAACGCCGAGCGGGCCCGCCCGGACTTCGTCGGCCGGGTGCTGCGCTTCGCGCTGCCCGCCGGGATCCTCGCCGCGGTGGCGACCATGGCGTCCTACCTGGTGGCGCGGTCGATCTACGACGATCTGAACGCCGAGACGTCGATGGCGNCCCTGACGCTTTTCCTCATTGCGCTGTGGGCGCTGGCGATCGTCGCCCGCCCCTACACGTGGTGGCGCATCGCCCTGGTCCTGACCATGGCGGTCGCCTTCGTGCTGGTCCTGGTGATCCCGTTCGGCCAGAAGTTCTTCCAGTTGTCGCTGGTGGGAACGACCGGCCCGTGGATCGGGGTGGGCATCGCCGCGGGCGCGGCGATCCTGCTCGAACTCGTCTGGCTGCTGACCCGCCGGCACCTGTCGATCGCGGCCTCCAGGGATGAGCTGGCCGCGGCGCGACGCCCGTCGACGACGCAGAGCAACGTGCGGACCCTGCCGGCGCCGTCGGCGCCCGGTGCCCAGCCCGCCGCGCCGAGCGCCGGGCTCGGCGCGGACGCCCAACCCGAGGCTCGGGGTGAGGTCACCGCGGAGGGAGGGACGCCGGGGGCTCGCGCCTGACACGTGCGCCGCGAGGCGAGGGCGGGACGGGAGGGGGCGCGCTGGCCCGTGGGCGCCGCTGCGCCGGTCAGAACCGGGGACGGGCGGCTCGGGCAGCGGACCTCCCGGTGACAGCCTTCCCCGTCGCGGGCTTCGGCGGCTGCTTTGACGGCTGCGTCGACGGCTGCGTCGGCAGCGGTGTCGGCAGCCGGCTCGCCGGGGGCGGCTCCTGCCCGCCGGCCGGGCCGCCGTCCGACTCCCGTCGGGTCTGCGGGATCGGTCCGGCCAGGCCGCCGGCCTGCTTGGCCGGCCTGCTCGACCCGCGGGTGCCCGGGGCGCCGACGGTCGCGAGCGGGGTGCGCAGGGCGGCGAGGGCGAGGGCGCTGGCCGCGGCGGAGGCGGTGAGGATGGCGGTGGCTGCTCCTTCGACCGCGGCCGGGTCGGGGAGGGCGAGGCGGGCGAGGAGCAGGCTGACGGTGTAGCCGATGGCGGCGAGCAGGCCGAGGGGGACGAGGTGGCGCCAGCGGACGCCGTCGGGCAGCCGCGCGAGGTGGAGGCGCACGGCGAGCCACGCCCCGGCGGGGACGCCGAGGAGCTTGCCGGCGATGAGCCCGATGGCCACCCCTCGGCTGATCGGGTCGGTGACGACGTGCAGCAGGGCCGAGGGGGCGAGGGACACCCCCGTGGAGGACAGTGCGAACGCGGGGAGGACCACGGCCGCGCAGAGCGGGCTGAGGTGCCGTTCGAGCCGGATGGCCGGCGCCTCGGGTTCGCCGGGGTCGGGTCGGGCCCGCACCAGCAGGCCGAGGGCGACGCCGGCGACGGTGGCGTGGAGGCCGGCGGCGTGCACGCTGACCCAGGTGGCCACGGCGAGTGGGACGTGCAGCAGTGGTGAGCCCCAGCGCCGGCGGTGGGCGAGGGCGGTGGCGGTGAGCAGGGCGGCGGCGGCGGCCAGCCAGCCGGGGTTGATGCCGTTGCTGAAGCCGACGGCGATGAGCAGGATGCCGCCGAGGTCGTCGGCGACGGCGAGGCCGAGCAGCACGGTGCGCAGCCCCGCCGGGGCCCGGTCGCCGGCCAGGGACAGCACCCCGAGGGCGAAGGCGATGTCGGTGGCCACGGGGATGGCCCAGGCGCGTCCGGCGCCAGGGGTGTGGTGGGTGAGGGCCAGGCAGATCAGGGCGGGGGCGAGCATGCCGCCGGCCGCGGCGGCGACGGGCAGTGCCGCGCTGGCGCGGTCGGCCAGGGCGCCGACGGTCAGTTCGCGGCGTAGTTCCAGGCCGACGGTGAAGAAGAAGACGGCGAGCAGGGCGTCGGCGACCCAGTCGGTGACGTGCAGGTCGGCCAGGTGCAGCCAGGCCGGGCCGAGACCGGCCGGCGTGGACCACACCGCGTGGTAGGCGCCGGGTGCGACGTTCGCCCAGACCAGGGCGGCCACCGTCGCACCGACGAGGAGCAGCCCGCCGGTGGTCTGCGCCCGCAGGAACCCGGCGAACCGGTCGCGATCTGCCCCTCGAGTGCCGCCGTGCAGTCGTCGCGGCCACCGGGCCGGATCTTTTTTCTGGCCTGGGACAATTGCCTGCTTCTGTGCAGTTCGGCGGCGGACTGGGCCCGGTTCAGGGGGCGGTTGCGACACGTGACTGCTCCTCCGTCGCGGCCGCCGCGCGACGGCACCTGCGGATCGGCGGCGGATTTCCGGCCGCCTGGTAGATCGTAACGAGGAATGCCTTCTGCTGTGGTGTCGATGGCGATGACGCCACGTCCGGACCCGTTGTCGAGGGCATTTCCGGGGGTCGTGGCAAGTCCGGGCGTACAGCCAGGCGACGGGCCATCGGCTCCGCCGACATTCCGCCGGTGACCTGCCTCGGCCCGGGATTTGCCGGGAAATGGGCTGCCAATACGGCGGGAACCGGCGATGTTCTATTCCGTGCACGCTTACGCGCCCGTGCCGGCACGCACCACTTTCGGCGGAAAACGGGTGCCGGGGCGACGGGTGGCGGCGAATGTCTGCCCGGCAGGGCACCCGGCGAGAACCCGGCGAGAACCCGGCGGTGGTCGACCGCCGCGATGCGAACGTGACGGCGGTGCGCGGTATCGTCGCCGGCCCGGCTGGCGAGACGCCGTCGTGGGCGCCGTCAGCCGCCGCCCCCGGCCGAAGCGCGCCCGCCGCCACCCTCGTCGTCGTCCGCGGCGTCCCGGGGCGCGGGAGGCGTGGTGGTGATCGGCCCCCCGGCGGCCGTGACCGCCGGGCCGATCGTCGCCGCGGTACGGCGGCGGGTCGGGCCGCCGGCGAGCCGGGCGAGGTAGGCGTTGTACGCGTCGAGTTCCGCGTCGACGTCGCCGGCGGCGGCGATCCGGCGCTCACGGGCCCGGGTGCGCCGGTCGTCCATCCGCGACCACTGGATGACCAGCACGATGAGCACGGCGAACGTCGGCAGCTCCCCGAACGCCCAGACGATGGCGCCGGCAGTGTGCTGGTCGCTGAGCGCGCTCACCCCCCACGGCCGCACCAGCCGGCCGTACCAGCCGGCCGCGAGCAGCGACGACTCACTCATGATCGCTATTCCGAGGAAGGTGTGGAACGGAACGGCGCTGAGCAGCATGATGATCCGCCCCGGATGCGGCAGCCGCCGCGGCAACGGGTCGACCCCGATGAGCAGCTCGAAGAACAACACGCCGACCGCGAGGAAGTGCACGTTCATGTACAGATGGCCGAGATGGTTGTGCATCAGCGTGGTCAGCAGCGACGTCAGGTACAGCGCGTAGAGGCTGCCGATGAAGTTCGCCGTCACCCACGCCGGATGGGTCAGCACCCGCACCGGCCAGGAGTGCAGCAGCGCCACCAGCCACTCCCGCGGCCCGCTGGGGTGCGGGGCCCGGGCGGGGTGCATCGCCCGCAGCGCCAGGGTCACCGGCGCGCCGAGGACGAGGGGGATCGGGGCGAGCATGCTCAGCAGCATGTGCTGGGTCATGTGCACGCTGAGCAGGACGGGCCCGTAGCGCCCGAGCCCGCTGGAGGTGGCGAAGACGACGACGGCCAGACCGGACAGCCAGGCGATGGTGCGCCCCACCGGCCAACGGACGCCCCGGGCGCGCAGCCGCAGCAGCCCGGCGAGGTACAGCCCGGCGGCGATCACCGAGGCGCTGAGGAACACCCAGTCGATCCGCCAGTCGGCGGCCAGCCGGACGGCCGTCACCGGCGGCGGCATCGGGTAGCCGAGCAGCGCCCGGGTCGGGTCGGCGGGGACGAGGGCGTCGTCCACCGGCGGCGCCGTGCGGGACAGCCCCACGGCCAGCCCCAACGTCGCCGTCAGCACGGTCAGTTCCACGCCCGCCAGGCGGATGAACCGACCGACCGTCCCTGCCGTGGTCCCGGCCTCTGCCGTGGCCCCAGCCCCCGCCGCCGTCCCGGCCGCCGTCGTGGTCTGCGGGGTGGCCGTGGCGAGCCGGGCGACGACGTGGCGGCGCAGCAGACCGCCCAGCACGACCGCGGCGATCAGGCCCACCGCCTTGAGCGTGACGAGCAGGCCGTAGCGGGTCTCCCACAGCGGCGCGAATCCGCCGAGCCGCAGCGCGGCCCCGCCGATCCCGCTGACCGCGGTCACGGCCGCCGCGCCGGCCGCGAACCGGCTGTGCCGCCGCAGCGCCGGCCCGAAGGAACCGGCGGGCAGCCGCACGGCGGACAGCAGTCCCAGCAGCCCACCCACCCACGCCGACGCGGCGAGGATGTGCACGGCGAGCGCCACCACCGCGATCGCGTGGTCACCAGACGTGGCGGCGTGCCCGGCGAGGACGGGCGGCAGCAGCCCGATGGCGGCGAGGGCGAGCAGCACGCCGGCCGCGGTCGTCGTCGTCACCGTGCGGCCCACGATCGCCACCACGGCGGCGAGCGCGGCGACGGTGAGCAGGGCGCGGCCCTGCTCGGTCGAGGCGACGAACGAGCGCAGCGCGTGCAGGTCGAACACGTCCCCGGCCGGCTGCGCGGAGACGTCGGACAGGGTGAACACCAGCTCCGCCAGCGTGGCGATCAGCCATACCACCGCGGCGTCGGCCGCGTACCGCCCGCAGCGGCGCGCGGTCGACGTCAACGGCCGCTGGCGGGACCCGGCCGCGCGTTCCGGCAGGGCGTCACCCGCGCGAGCCGTCGCCGCAGCCCCTGTGCGCGTCGCCGCGTCGCCGGCCCGCGTTGCCGTCGCGTCCGCGCTGGACGGCTCGCGGTCGCGGCGCACGGGGACGCGCCGGGCTGGAAGCAGGACCGCGGCGGCAAGCAGCCAGCCGAGCGTGGCGACCGAGGCGATCCGGCCCACCAGCCGGGCGAACGGCAACGCCCAGTAGGTGCCCTCACCCGACGAGGGCAGCCCGGGCAGCCGGAGCGGACCCGGGCCGAAACCGACGACGAGAGCCAGCACGGCACAGCCGGCCAGCACCGCGACGGGCAGCGCGCGGGCGACGGCACCCGCGGGCCGGGTGGCCCCCGGCGTCGGCGCCTGCGCCGGGAAGGCGTCCCCCGGCGGGCGGACCTCCGCGGCGACGGGGTCGTCGGTCGAGGTGGGCGGGCCCGCCGAGGCGGAAATGTCCATGGTCAGCGCGCTCCGGGTTGACGACGGCGCAGGATCAGGAAGACGAGCAGGCCGCCGACGATGATGACGACAACGGCGGCGATCACCACGAAGATGGCCCCGCCGACACCCCCGCCGTCCCCATCGTGCGCGCCGGTGGCGGGCGCGGTCGAGGCGGATCCGCCGGGGACCGCCGCGGTCCCCGCGCCAGGCGCGGTCGTGGCGGGCGCCGCGGTGGCCGCGCCGAGGCCGGGGGCCGCGGCGCCGCTTCCGGCCGGCGACGCGGAACCGGCGCCGCCGCCCTGCGGGCCCGCCCGCCCGGCGACGGTGAACGTGAACGTCCCCCCGACGGGATGGCCGTCCTCGGAGACGGCCTGGTAGGAGACCGTATAGCGCCCGCCGGCCAGCGCGGTGAGCGGCTGGCGGACGGCGGCGCCCTCGACCACGGTGGCGCCGCCGGTCACGCTCGTGCCGTCGGCGCTGGTCACGGCGACGTGGGTGTAGCGGGACGAGACGGACTCGTTGAAGGTCAACATGATCTCACTCGGCGCGGCGGGCAGCACGCTGTCCGCGGCCGGTGTGGTGGCCACGAGCCGGGAGTGCGCCGCGGCGGGTGCTGCCAGGGCCAGCAGCAGCGCGGGCAGGATCGCGGCGACGACGCCGACCGCGGCGGCGAGCCTGCTCCGTCGGGCGCCGCCGCGACGCGCGGAAGCCGTCTGCACCTGTCGTCGCACCGGCCAGATTCTACGCGCGGTAGAACGTACATCGTGGGCACTGCCGGGCGGAACTCGCGCACCAGCAGGGGCAACGTGTCCCCGTTGCAGGTTCTCGTCCCGCTTTGGCGCCAGTTCCTGGCACCAACTCGGTGCCACGGGAGATGCGGATCGCGAAGTGCCACCACCTCACCGGCTGCGTGGACTGGTGCGCAGGCGGACGGTGAGGAGGGTGAGGTCGTCGGTGTCCACCGCGCCGTTGGCGCGCTGCGCGGCGAGATGGTCGCGCAGGTCGTCGCGCGGGCTGCGGATGATCCGATGTAGCCCGGCGAGGTCGTGGAGGGCCAGAGTAAGCAGCCAGCGGGCGACGGCATCCGTGGCGAGCAGCAGGGTGTCACCCGCGGCCACCGGGCCCGAGGCCCGTTCCACCACGGCGGCGTCCATGCTGGCCGCGAGCAGGTCGGGCTGGCCCGGCACCAGTCGCGGGGTGTCGGAGAACTGTTCCGGGGCGTCCAGTGGGAAGGCCGTGAGCACACCGGCGGCGGTTACCTGCAGCAGGCAGGAGTCACCGATGGCAATGGCCTTCCAGCGTGCGCGGCCCTGATCGTCGAACAGGAGCTGCAGCCCGAGGAACGTGGCGTAGGCGCTGGTCACCGCGCCGGGACCCTCGTCGAGCCAGCTGGGCCCGACCGCCGGGGGAAGGGTGGCCGCGTGCTGCCTGGCCACGGCGAGGAACCATTCCCGCAGGTCGGCATCGCTGGCCTGCGCCGGGGGCGGCTGGCGGACGTAGGCGCGGACCAGCGCCTGCGCCCACAGGTGCACGTCGCGTCCGGCCGAGGCGCCGTCGGCGACGGCGAACCGGCCGTGGCGTTCGCTCGCGGCCGCGCCGTCCTCGATCGGGTCGATCTCGTTCTTCGGCAGCCGCAGGATCCGCGCACTGCACCGAGGCGGCGCCTGCGGGCGCGCGGGGTCCCGCCGGCTGGTGGTCACCGCCGGTCGTCGGTCAGGCTGGTGCCGACCCGCAGTGCCAGCACGAGGTCGTCGGGGGCCGCGTTCGCCACGAAACCGCGGGACCCGGCGGAAAGACTGACGTTGGTGGTGGACTCCGCCCGTGTGCGCATCTCCGGCGGGATCTCGCTGGAGGTGTCGAACAGCAGGCGAAGGAAGTCGTCGCCCGCGGGCAGCTCCGCGGGGCTGGCCGGGAAACGCACCGAGGCTGACAGTCCGTCGGAGAGGCTGACGTTGAACAGCAGCAGGTCCCCGTCCCGGGTGCGCAGCGAGCGCAGCCGGTCGGCCCAGGTGCGCACCTCGTCGCCGTCCCCGTCGGTCGCCATCCCGTCGGTGATGTTGATGATGATCGGCGGGTGGGACCGCTGGTGCCCCGAGGCCCAGCCGCTGGCCAGCCGACCGGCCTGGTTGAGAGCCAGGCACATCGGTGTGTGACCGGACGCGAAGGGTTCCACCCAGACGGGCTTGGAACGTCCGTCCCGTTCCTCGTGCCGCAGCACCGAGGAGAACAGCTCCGGGATCGACACCAGCCACTGTCCGGTCAGCGGACCGCCCAGCAGCGAGCGCACCTCCTGCCCGCAGTAGCCGAGCACGGCCAGGTCGTAGTAGGCCCGCGGTGTCGGCTCGGTGTGGACCTTCCGGCATCGCCGCATGATCATCGCGATGGTGTCGTTGACGATGTCGGCCAGCAGCTCGGCCCGCGACACGTTGGGGCGACCGCCGACCGGCAGGTTCATCGAGTCGGACTGGTCCAACAGGAAGATCACGCAACCCGGGGTGGTGCGGTCGATCGACTGGGAATAGGGCACGGACCGGCTCCTAGCGGTGGGACAGGGGTCGTGGAGGGGCGGGGGTCGTGGAGGGGCGGGGCGGTCCTCACGAGAGCAGTGCCCGCAGTAGTCCGGTGCGGTACACGACGAAGACGACACCGAAGACGGCGAGGAACACGGCGACGTAGACGAGCGCGCGCGCCGGGCCCGACCGGGCCGCGCCATCACCCTCGTTCGCGTCGCTGTGCTCGGCCAGCCCGGCGCCGACGTCCGCCTCGCCGGGCCAGGACCAGGTGGCGTCGGGATCCGGCGGGGCCGCCGCGGGCTCGTCCCACCAGCGGTTGACGTCGTCGTGCCCGGCGGGGCGGAGGAACGATGCCGGCCGCAGGAGCCCCTCCGACCGGGTCCGGCGATACCCGTCCAGCAGGCCGGCCAGGTCCCGGCCGGAGTCGGCCGGGCCGTGACAGAGCTCCCGCAGCAGCGCCACGAGCCGACGGACGTCCTGGCCGGGACTGCTGTTCAGCCGGTCCCACAGCGGGGTCTGGTCCGGATGCGCGAGATCGTCGTCGGTGAACACTAAGTTCTCGCCGTTGTGGTAAAGCCCCCAGAGGTCCGGCTCGACGGCCAGCGCGCGTAGGGAAAGGTAGATGACCAGGGCGGAGAACGTGTCGACGGTACGGCCCCAGTCGCCGCGCCGCCGCCGGGGATGCTGGTAGTGCCGATGACCGGTCTCGTCCGGCGGCAGGTGGGCGACGGCCGGCAGCCAGACGCCGTCCAGGTCGACTGCCTTCAGCTGCCCGTCCCCGGTGACGAAGATGTTGTTCTGCTGCAGGTCGCCGTGCGCCACGTCGGCCGCCCCGAGCGCGGCGACGAACTCGGCCCAGTTCCAGGCCAGGCCGCGCAGCCCGGCCGGGTCCTTCTCGAGCACGTGTTCCACCTCGCCGGCCAGTGACCGGCCCTCCACCCGCTCCATGACGATCACCGGCCACCAGGTGCCGTCGATCTCGACGCCCTGGTCGATCCACTCCGCCTCGGCGAGCGCGGCGGCCAGGGACGGATGGGCGGCCCGCCGGGCAGCGAGCTTCTCGTAGCGACGGGTCGCACCGGCGCCCAGGTCCCGGGTCGGGCAGCGCAGCGCCACGCCCTGCGGGCCGCGACGGCCGAAGAAGACGACCGCCGACGCGCCGAGCGCGTGCAGCAGCGGCCCGGACCCGTCGCCGCCGGCATCGGCCCGGCCCGGCCCGGCAGGGCCCTCCCGGTCGAAGGTGACGCCGGTCAGGCGCGGATGCCAGTACGAGCCGCGCGTGACCGCCGCCTCGAACCGTCCGTCATCCGGCCAGATACGCACACCACTCACCATTGTCTGCGGCGGACAGCGGACAGCGAACAGCGGGCAGCGGCGACGCCCGAATGCGCGCCGACCCTGGAAGCAACGTCGTCGGAAAACCCGGCCTCGTGGCGGCCGGCGGCCGGAGCTGCCCGTATAACACATATTCACCCGGGCCGTTCCCGCGCTACCGGGCCAGCGCGGGAACGGCCAACACCATTGCTGCCCGACTATAGCCGGGCGCCGGCGAGAACGTCCACCGTTCGAACGCTGATGAATCCTGGGTGCGGCCGCCAAGGTCATCGAGACGGGCAACCCGCTACCGACGTTTGTCCGCTCGCAATCAGCTGCTCGGTGGCCGGCGCGGGCGTCCGTCCGGGCTGTGGTGCCGTTCAACAGGAAAGATATGGCGCCGCCAGGTCGGGGTGCCGCCCGTGGAGATGGGTGTGGCTATGATGATGGCGTCGGCGGCAGAATCGACTTGCGGGGAGATCAGGATCGATGGCTCGGGTTGTCTCCACTGACACGGCGCGCGACGCGATCGGGCGTATGCAGCAGATCATCAACTCCGGGCTCAGTCAGGAGATCCAGAACCTGGAACGCGAAGGTCAGCTGCTGAGTGACCCGAACAACTGGGACGGCGGCCTCGCCGTCCAGTTCCGGGCCGACATCTGGCCTCAGACCAAGACGGCGCTGGACAACGCGGTCACCCAGCTTGGCGCGCTGCAGCAGAAGGTCAGTCAGATCAACACGGACATCATGAATGCGGGCGGCAACTGAGCGACGTGCCGACGGCCGCCCGCCCCGCCGCGAGGCAACGAGCCGGTGCCGGTGGCGCCCTGCGCGGCAGGCGTTCCTGGGAGATGCGGCCGCCGAAGGCCGCCGGCCCGGGGTGCGGTTCCTAGTCGTAGACCGGGAGGCTGCCCGTCGCGGTGAAGGCGGGCGGCTGCGGCACGGTGAACGGCCCGGGCTCGGGTCCGTAGTCGTCGTCGGAACCGAACACCGCGTCCTCGATGCGATGGAAGAAGCCCCTGTGCTGCTTTTTCTCGGTGACGTGGTCGGCGTATCGGACTTTGGCCTCCTCCGCCATCGCCTGGCTCCACAGGGCGGCCAGGGTGCGGGCGTCGTCCCGCATCGCGGTACTGAGATGTGTGTCACTGCCCTGTTCGGCGGTCACACTACTGCGGAACTCCGTGGCATAACGGCCCTGCCAATGGCGCAGGGCCGTGGTCGCGGCGGTGTCCCGCTTTCCGCGGAAGGTGTCGACGCCGTCGGCCAGGCCCCACAGCCGTCTGGCCAGCTCAAGTGCGCCCGCAAAGTCGAAGACCACGTGCTGGCCGCCGTGAACACCCATCCTGGGCCTCCCCCGGGAATCAGCGGAACGTTCGGGGCATTGTAGGGCCCCCGGCAATGGGATGTGCCCGGACGACCGAGGAAAACTTTGTTCGGATCCGCGGAGTCCTCGGTCAGCGGATGGGGACTCGGCCCGCGAAGTTCGGGGAGAAAGGAAGACGATCGTGGCCACCAGCTCCGCGGACCCCGAGGACCTGGGCACCTACGTCACGGACGCCACCGCGGCCCGCGCGACGCTGGCGACGGCGGCGACCGGTGTGCGGGCCTATTACGACGACGTGGTCACTCGGTTCGGGGCGCAGTACAGTCTTTCGCATCCGGATCTGTGGGCCAAATTAAGTTCACACCTGAGCAACGCCGAGGAGCGGGACCGTTTCGTCGGCACGGTGAAGGACGCGTTCGTCGCCGCGGACGGCGGCTCGCCGGGCGGCATGGTGACGGTGGCGGACAGTCAGATCGCGAGCGGACTGAGGGCCGCCGGGATCGGCGCGTTGCCGACGGTGACGCTGACGGTCGATGATCCTGTGCTGCTCGGCCGCCCGCCGGACAGCGGTTTCGCGGTCGACCCGGTGTGTACCGCGAACGGCAACTTCGTCGAGCAGGAACTCGACCTGCCGCTGCCGGGGCGGGCCGGTGTGGCGGGGTGGCGGCGGACGTACAACTCCCGCGGTCATGACCGGGTCGGGGCACACGGGCCAGGGTGGTGCTCCTGGGCGGATACCGCGCTGGAGCTGAGCGCGGAGCTGGTCGGGTGGCGTGGGCCGGACGGGGCGGAGTTGCTGGTCGAGCGGCCGAGTGCCGGGCGGCCGACGGCGATGCCGCGTCTGGGCGCGATGCTGCACGCCGACGGGTCGGGATTCCGGTTCGAACGCGGCCCGGCGGAGACCTGGTGGTACGACGAGGCGGGCCGGCCGGTGCGGGTCCGGACCGGCCCCTCTGAGATCACCCTGGAGTGGGCTGGAAGCCGGCTGGTGCAGCTGCGGCATCCCCGGTCGGACCGGTCGGTGCTGCTGGAGTGGAACCACACCGGCACGCTGATCACCACGGCGCGAGCCAGCGATGGCCGGGCCGTGTCCTACTGCTATGACGACGACGCGCAGTTGGTGGCCGTCGACGGCGGCCCGCACGGTCCACGCCGCTACCGCTGCCTTGGCGGGATGTTGGTGGCGATCGTGGACGCGGACGGGGTGACGCTCGCGCGCAACAGCTACGACGAGGCCGGCCGAGTGCTGACCCAGCTGGCCCCGGAGGGACGGCTGGTTCGGTTCGGCTACGGCGAGGGCTACCGCACGCTGGTGACCGACGCAGCGGCCGGTGCGATCAACGAGTATCGGCATGACGCGGCCGGCCGGCTGATCTGTGTCATCGACGACGCGGACCGGGTCTTTCACCGGGTGTTCGACGACGCGGGCCAGCTACGCGGCATCCAGGAACGCTCCGGTGCCCGCTGGGCGATGGACTACGACGACGCGGGGAACCTGACCTCCCGGACCGGTCCGTGCGGGATCAGACAGCAGTGGACCTGGGACGACCACGGCCGGATGACCTCGCACACCGACCCAGGTGGCCAGGTGACCCGGTGGCTCTACGCCGGCGGGGCCCGGACCCCGGTGGAGATCGTCGACGCGACCGGTGCGGTCACCAGGATCACAGTGTCGGATGACGATCTGCCGATCTGTGTGGCGGATCCGGACGGTGTCACGACCCGCTTCGCCTGGGATGGCGACGGTCAGCTCACCAGGGTGGCCGTTGCCGGCGCTGGGCGCACGAGGCTGCGATATGACGCGGCGGGCCGGCTCGTCGAGATGATCGGCCCGGACGGTCATCCCCGGCGGTGGGAGACCGACGACGCTGGCCGGGTCGTGCTGGAGCAGGCCCCGGGCGGGGCGAGGAGCCGGTTCCACCACACCGCCGCGGGGCGCCCGGACGGCTACGTCGACCCGGCGGGGGGTCGGTGGAGCTCGACCTACGGCACGCACGGACGGGTCGCCCAGGTCACCGACCCGTTGGGCTCGACGGTCGGCTTCTCCTATGACCTGTTCGGGAACACCAGCGGGATCGTCGCGCCGGACGGGCAGACGTTCGGTTTCGACCATGACGGCCTGGGCCGCCTCGTGGCAGCCCGCGATCCGGCGGGGGCGACCTTCAGCCGGGCCTACGACCCGGACGGGCGGCCGACCCTCGAAACCGACGGCGACGGGAACGCCTGGCAGATCACCTACGACGAGGCCGGCCGGCCGACGGAACGCACCGCCCCGGACGGGCGGACCTGGCACCGTGCCTACGACCCAGCCGGCTCGGTCATCGCGGAGACCGACCCGGCAGGTGCCACCACCCACTATGACCACGACCCACGCGGCCGGGTCGTCGCGGTCACCGACCCGGCGGGCGGACGCCGCGCGCTGACCTGGACACCGGGCGGCCGGCTCGCGTCGGTCACCTCGCCGCTCGGCCGCACGGTGACCTACGGCTACGACAGGGCCGGCCGGCTGGCCCAGACCCTGTCGGTGTCCGGAGCGCGGACCGTCTACCGGCACGACCCGGCGGGCCGGCTGACCGCGCTGGTCACCCCCGCCGGCCGGGAAACCCGCTGGGAACACGACCCGCAGGGCGCCGTCAGCGCGGTGATCCGCCCAGACGGGCGGCGGATGACGATCGAACGTGACCCGCTCGGGCTGCCGGTGACGGTCACCGACGCGGACGGTGCGGTTCGCCGCTACACCTACGACGCCCGAGGAGCACTGACCAGCGCCACCGATCCGCTCGGCGCCGTCACGTCCTACGAGTACGACGTCCGGGGCCGCCTGCGGGCCTGGACGGACCCGCTGGGCGGGCGGTACGAGCTGCGCTACGACCAGGTCGGACGGCAGATCGGGATGACGGACCCGCTGGGGCGGCCCACGACCGTCACCCGCGACCGTAACGGTGCCGTTGACACCCTCCGGTACGCGGACGGCACCGGGCTGCGGTGGTGGCGCGACCCCGGCGGACGGCTGATCGGACGGGGCCTGCCCGGCAGCGAGCAGCCACAGGTGCGGTATAGCTACGACCCGGCTGGTCGGCTCACCAGAGCTGACCCGGCCAGCCCGGCTCCCGATCGGCCGGAGCTGGGCGGCGCGGTCGCCTTGGAATACGACAAGCTGGGCCGCCTCGTTGCCCGCACGACCGCGGCGGGACGACTCGCCTGGGGCTACGACGCCGACGGCCAGGTTGTCACCGTGGGCCGCGCTGGCTCGGCGCCACTACGCTACGACTACGACGCCGATGGTCACCTGCGGTCGGTCGAGCATCCCGCGCTCGGCCGCCGCCTCCTCGACCGCGACGCCGACGGCCGCCCAGTCATCCCCGGCCGCACCGTGCATCGCGACTCCGCCGGGCGAATCGTCCAGATCGACCACGACGACACCCGGCTGCGGTTCAGCTACGACCCGGCCGGCCGCCGGATCACGGCCGACGGACCAGCCGGCACCGTCCGCTACCACTGGGACCCGGCAGGCCGGCTCGCCGACATCCACCACAGCCCGACCGGCGAGACCAGCGCGCCTGGCCGCACGACGAGGCTCGCCGTGGACGCGCTCGGTGCCCCGCTTCAGATCAACGGTGTGCCCGTGCTCTGGGACCCGGTCACCTGGCCCGGGCAGGTTCACCAGCTCGGCACGGCGACCTACGCCCGCGCCGGATCGGCCATCGGTGTCATCGACGGCGAGCTTCCAGAGGGCCGACCAGGTCAGGCCGGGCAGAGCCGCTGGATCGACTCCGACTGGCAGGGCTCGCCCGGCAGCTACGACCCCTGGGGCCTGCCCATCCCGAGCAGCTCCAACAGCCCGACAGGCAGTCCGGACGAGCCGGTCACCGGGCTCGGCTACCACGGCGAACTCGCCGTCGACGGCCTGCTCTGGCAACGCGCACGCGTCCTCGACCCGGCGACCCGGTCGTTCCTGTCACCCGACCCACTCGACCACCTACCCGGCATGCCCGCAGCGGCAAATCCCTACCACTACGCCTGGAACGACCCGGTCGGCCTGCTCGACCCCACCGGACTACGCCCGCTGAGCGACGACGAATACAACACCTACCGGACCCAGGCCGCCAAAGGCATGTTCGACAAGGCCTGGGACAACATCGGACACGACCCCTGGGGGAGCCTCGCCGCCGCCGCCGTCATCGGCGCCGGCGTCGGCCTGATGTTCGTCCCCGGCGGCCAGGTGATCGGCACCGGGATTCTTATCGGCGCCGGAACCTCCGCCGGCATCGGCCTTGTCACCGGCCACGTCAGCCCCCGATCGATCGCCGTCTCCGGCATGCTCGGCGGCGCGACCGGCGGCATCGGCGATGCCCTCGGCGGCGCCACCGCCGCGGGAGCCGACATCGTCGGCGCCGACGCCACCGCCGTGGAGGATGCAGGGGCGGCGTTCAAGACCGTCTTCCGGTTCCACGACGCGAGCGATCCGACCTCGCTGGTGTCCCGGCTGGAATCCGCGGCGCCGGATGTGCAGGCAAAGGTAATGTCGCAGCTGGAGTCCCCGGCTGAGGTGGCCAGACTTGCCGAAGCTCATATGCAGGGTTTCGTTGAGAACAGCCCCTTCGTCAGCGTGACCGACAGCCCGGAGGCCGCGGCGGCTACAACCGATTGGTGGCTGCAAGGGATCGTGAAGAATGCGCCTCATCTCAGCGAGTTCAGCGTTCCGGCCAGCCGGCTCGTCGCACCGTCGAACGCTCTGTCCATCTCCGAAGGGGAGTACCTCTTTCAAGGGGACGATCTAATCAAATATCTTGTGGAAACTCGCGCAAATCCGTTCAGAGGAGGGTGGCGAATGCTGTCTCCCAAGGAGTACCCGGATGTCCTCGTTACCGTCGCCCACCCCTGGGGAAACCTGGAGGTGCCTTTGGAAGCCTGGATACAGACTGGCCCGGGGCCGCGACCCTATGTCGGCATCGTCGCGGCGAGGCGATCATCGACCGGGTGCGAGGTGCCGCTGGCTGAGATCCCGCACGAGTACCACAACAGCCCGGAGACCCGCAGCCTTCAACGGCAAGGCCTACTTCCGTGCCCGTGGGGGCCGCCGCCCAAGTCAGAGCCCTAGCCCAGATCTTTCACGTATCGGTTGGGTGTGGTCGCCCGCCCGCGCCGATGGCGTCTCGGATGCGTAGGAGCAGCATGGGACCGGCGCGATCATATGGTGATCATCAGGGTGTGGATAGTCACTGAGAGGTGCGAGGTGCGGGGCTGGTCGGTGGATATCGGGGCGAACGCGACCGTGCGGAAGCTGAGCCTTCGCCTGTTCGGACCGCCCGGCGACCGCGGGCTGGCGGTGGATAAGGAGCACTGGCTGGACGTGGAGCTGGCGGGAGTCGGCGCTGCCGGCTATGGAATCTACGAGGGTGTGCGATGAGCCGACTTGCGCGATGCCTGTTCCTGTCGAAGGGCACCATCAGCAAGGATGATGCCAGGGAGATCGCGCGAGCCGAGTGCGCCTTGCGCGGCCTTACCTGGGAGGAGCCCGTGAATGTGCGTCGCGACTTCGGGGACTGGGAAGTATGGACTAACGCCAATTACCGCGGCGGAAACATTCGGGTGATCGTTGGCGGAGGCAGCGGGGCCGTCGGGGGTGTCTTCGGGCCAATGCCACGATGATGATCAAAATCTTGTCGGCGCTCGCGCGAATTCGTTCGGCGACTGGTGGTCTTTCGCCGAAATATTGTTCGGAGCCGCGGGGCCGTCGGCCGGTGGAGTGGGAGCCGGCTCCGCGAAGGAGCGGGGAGAAAGGAAGAGTGTCGTGGCGACCAGTTCCGCGGATCCTGAGGACCTGGGTACCTATGTCACGGATGCCACCGCGGCCCGCGCGACGCTGGCGGCGGCGGCGAGCGGTGTGCGGGCCTACTACGACGACGTGGTCGCCCGGTTCGGGGCGCAGTACAGTCTTTCGCATCCGGATCTGTGGGTGAAATTAGGTTCGCACCTGAGCGACGCCGAGGAGCGGGACCGTTTCGTCGCCACGGTGAGGGACGCGTTCGTCGCCGCGGACAGTGGCTCCGCGGGCACGGCTGCCGGCCCGGTCACGGTCGACGACGGCCGGATCGCTGCCGGTCTGGCGGCGGCCGGCATCGGTTCGCTGCCGACGGCCACTCTCACCGTCGACGACCCGACGCTGCTGGGCCACACGCCGGACAGCGGCTTTGCGGCCGACCCGGTGTGTACTGCCAACGGCAACCTCGTCGAGCAGGAACTCGACCTGCCGTTGCCCGGCCGGGTGGCGCCGGCCGGCTGGCGGCGGACCTACAACTCCCGCGCTCATGAGCGGCTCGGCGCGCACGGGCGCGGGTGGTCCAGTTGGGCCGACACCGCCCTGGACCTCGGTGACGAGCGGGTCGAGGGCGCCGAGCGGGTCGAGGGCGCCGAGCAGATCGAGTGGCGCGCCCCGGACGGCGCGTGCTGTCTGCTGGCGCGCCCCGGCGTGGACCGGCCGACCGAGCTGCCGCTGCTGGGCGCGACCCTGCACGCCGACGGCGCGGGCTTCCGCTTCACCCGCGGGCCGGGGGAGACCTGGTGGTACGACGAGGCCGGTCGACCGGTGCGGGTGCGCGTCGACCGGACGGAACTGCTGCTCGCCTGGTCGGGCGGCCGGCTGAGGCGGCTGTCGCATCCCCGTTCGGGCCGGTTCGTCGAGCTGGTATGGGACGACGAGCGTGCCCTGGTCACGGCGGTGCGGGCCAGCGACGGCCGGGAGGTGCGCTACTCCTACGACGAGTACGCCAACCTGGTCGCCGTCGACGGCGGCCCCCAGGGCTCCCGCCGCCTCCGGTACGCCGGGGCGACCGCCGGCCTGCTGACCGAGCTCGTCGACGCCGACGGCGTGACGCTGGCCCGCACCACCTACGACGAGGCCGGCCGGGTCCTGACCCAGCTCAGCCCCGAGGGCCGTCTCGTCCAGTTCGCCTACCGGGAGGGCCACCGCACTCTGGTCACCGACGCGGCGGGCGGTGCCATCAACGAGTACCGCCACGACTCGGCCGGCCGGCTGGTCGGCGTCGTGGACGACGCGGACCGTCCCTTCTACCGGGTGTTCGACGACGCCGGCCGGCTGCGCGGCATCGAGGAACGCTCCGGCGCGCGCTGGACGATGGACTACGACGACGAGGGCAACCTCGTCCACCGCGCCGGCCCGTGCGGCATCACCGAGCGCTGGTCATGGGACACCCTCGGCCGCCTGACCAGCTACACCGACCCACGCGGCCACCTCACCCGATGGGTCTACGCCGGCACCGCGCGCACCCCGGTGGAGATCGTCGACGCGGCCGGCGCGCTGATCCGGATCACCGTGAACGACGACGACCTGCCCACCTGCGTCGTCGATCCGGACGGCGTCACGACGAGGTTCCGCTGGGACGACGACGCCCAGCTCATCGACGTGCGGGTCGCCGGCGGCGGGCGGACCAGGCTGCGCTACGACGCGGCCGGCCGGCTGGTGGGGATCACCGGGCCGGCGGGGCAGACCCGGGTATGGGAGAACGACGCCGCCGGGCGGGTGACGCGCGAGCAGGGCCCGGACGGGGCAGGCAGCGAGTACCACTACACCGCCGCGGGCCGTCCCGACGGCTACGTCGACCCGGCCGGCGGGCGATGGGGTTCGACGTATGGCCCGCACGGGCGGGTCGAGCAGGTCACCGACCCGTTGGGCTCGACGCTCGGCTTCGAGTACGACCTGTTCGGCAACACCGCGCTGATCGTCGCCCCCGACGGCCAGAAGTTCCACTTCGACCACGACGGCCTCGGCCGGCTGGTGGCCCTGAGCGATCCCGCCGGCGCGACGTTCCGCCGTGGCTACGACCCGGACGGCCGCCCGACCGTCGAGTCCGACGCCGAGGGCCACGAGTGGCGGACCGAGTACGACGAGGCCGGCCGCCCGGTGCGCCGCACCAGCCCGGACGGGCGGGTCTGGCAGCGCGCGTACGACCCGGCCGGCGCCGTCATCGCCGAAACGGACCCGGCGGGCGCCGTCACCCGCTACGAGCACGACCCGCGCGGACGGGTGGTGGCCGTCACCGACCCGCTGGGCGGGCGGCGCACGCTCGAGTGGACTCCCGGCGGGCGCCTCGCCGCCGTCACCACGCCCCTTGGCCGGCGCGAGACCTACGGCTACGACCGGGTCGGCCGCTGGGTGCAGACCACCTCCCCGTCCGGGGCGCGCACCCTGTACCGCCGCGACGCCGCGGGCAGGCTGACCGCACTCGTCACCCCCGCCGGCCGCGAGACGACCTGGGAGTACGACGCGTACGGCCGCGTCGTCGCGGTCACCCGCCCGGGCGAGCGGCGCACGACGATCGAGCACAACCCGCTCGGTCTGCCCGTGGTCGTCACCGACGGCACCGGCGCCTCCCGCCGCTACACCTACGACGCCCGCGGCGCCCTGACCAGCGCCACCGACCCGCTCGGCGCCGTCACCCGCTACGAGTACAACGCCCGCGGCCAGCTCTCCGCCTGGACGGATCCGCTGGGCGGCCGCCACGAACTGCGCCACGACCAGGTCGGCCGACTGACCGCCACGACCGACCCCCTCGGCCGCACCACCACCGTCATCCGGGCCAGCGACGGCGCGGTCCAGGCCTGGCGTGGTGCGAACGGCGTCGGCCAACGGTGGTGGCGGGACGCGGCCGGCCGACTGGTGGGCGAAGGTCTCCTCGACGATGCCGAGCCCCGGACTCGTTTCGACCACGATGCCGCCGGTCGCCTGATCAGTGCCACGGCACAGGCTGATGCGACGGGACCCGACNGGGGCGTCTCCCTGACCTACGACGCGGCCGGTCGGCTGGTCTCCCGCACCACCGCGGCGGGCCGGCTCACCTGGGAGTACGACGCGGACGACCGCTGCGTCCGGCTGGGCCAGGCAGGCTCGCCGCCGGTGCGCCACGACTACGACGACGACGGCTACCTGCGCTCCGTCGAGCACCCGATACTCGGCGTGCGGCGGATCGACCGGGACGCCGACGGGCGGATCAGCGCACCGGGCAGAACGGTGGAACGCGACGCCGTAGGTCGGATCACCCGGGTCGTCGACGGCGGCCGCGAGCTGCGCTTCGGTTACGACGCCGCCGGCCAATTGGTCACCGCCGAGGGGCCGTGGGGGACCCAGACCCTGACCTGGGATCTGGGCGGACGCCTCGTCGCCGAGGACCGCGGCGACCCGGCCGGCGTCCTGCGTTCCACCTATGATGCCGCCGGCCAGCTCGTCGAACGCCGCCTCGGGGCGGCCGGGCCGACCCGCTACCGGTACGACACGGCCGGCCGCCGCGTGGCGAAGGACGGGCCGACCGGTAGCACCAGGTACGGCTGGGACGCCCTGGGCCGGCTCACCGAGGTCAGCCGCATCCCGTCCCGCGCCGTCGGCGGCGACGCGCCGGAGGAGCGGACGACTCGCCTGGTCACCGATGCACTCGGTGAGCTGCTGCAGATCGACGGCACCGCGGTCCGCTGGGACCCGGTGACCTGGCCGGGGCAGGTCCAGGGCCTCGGCGACACCACCTACGTCCGCGCCGAGTCGGCCCTCGGTGTGATCGGCCCCACGACGCCGGATGCCCGCGCGGACGGGCAGGGAGAGGACGCGGGGCGTGGGCGCTGGCATGACACCGACTGGCAGGGCTCGTTCGGCGGCCATGACCCGTGGGGAGGGCGGTTCCCCACCCGCGACGCCGGAGAGGCTGCTCGCGGCTCGTCCCCGGATGCCAGGGTCTCGGTTGGGCTCGGCTACCGTGGCGAACTCGCCTTCAACGGCCTGCTCTGGCAGCGCGCCCGGGTTCTCGACCCCCAGGCGCGTTCCTTCCTGTCCCCGGATCCGCTCGAGCACGTTCCCGGCATGCCGGGTGCGGCGAACCCCTACCACGAGGCGTGGAACAACCCGGTCGGAATGCTGGACCCGACCGGGTTGCGTCCACTGAGCGACGACGCGTACGAGGATTATCGGTCGCAGTCCGCCAGGAACATGTTCGGCAAGGCCTGGCACAACATCCAGAAGGACCCGTGGGGAAGCCTGGCCGCCGCCGCGGTCATCACCGCTGGAGTCGGGCTGATGTTCGTGCCGGGAGGGCAGGCGATCGGTGCCGGCATCCTCATCGGCGCCGGGAGCTCCGCCGGCCTGGGTCTCGTCACCGGCAACTTCGATCCCACGGCTGTCGCGCTTTCCGGTATCGCCGGGGGTGTCGGCGGCGGTGTCGGCGCCGCCACCGGAAAACTCGTCACGGGGGAGGGCTATCTGGTCGCGGCCGGATCGGGCGCAATCTCTGGGGCTGCCGGGGATGTCACCGAACAGCAGGTAGCCCACCCGGGGCATCTTGATCTCGGCGAGGTCGCATTCGGCCTGGCGACTGGTGGGCTCGGCGGAGCGGGTAGCCGCATGCTGTTCCGGCCGACTCTCAAGCCGGCCGACGTGCGGTTCAGCCAGGGGTCGGTCGGCAGGAGAGTCCCGCAGTACGTCGCCAGCATGCGGGCGAACGGTTGGGCTGGCGACCGGATCGACGTCGTGCGGATGCCCGACGGCGGACTGACGAGTGTCGACAACCGGCGGGTGCTCGCGGCAAAGATCACGAACACCCGGATCCAGGCGAACATCCACCGGTACAGCGACCCCATACCATCCGATTTCGCCGGCCGGTTCAGAGACACGAAGAAGATTTCGCCCGACACCTGGGGGGAGGCGGTGGAGAACCGATTGCGAGGGCAGAAGGCAATCTATCGTCAGACATATCCGATGGGATCGCCCATAACCAGCTGGAATGGAGGGTGGGATGAGTAACTTGATATCCACCGTCGATCTTCCTCGGGACTTCACCTATCCACCGGAATTTCTCCGAGTGGTGGAGCTCGGACTGACCAACCTCGAACCCTGGTGGATCATGGATGGGGAAATTCTGTTCCGCCGACACCTAGGCCTGCGCAGCCGCTACCCCGCCGACTGCTTTGTACCGTTCGCGGAGCGGCAGGACAACGATGACGTCGCCTGTTGGGATCTGGACTCCGGCGGTATCACCGTCGTACACGACTTCGCCAGCCCTGGATACCACCGGGAAAATGCCTTCGTCAATTTCTACGCCTGGTTCCGGCGGGCTGTCGAGGATTTTATTGAATGGGGAGAATAGCGTTCGACGCGTAGCGGCGGAGACGCGCGGAGGCCACAGCCAAGACTTGTGCCACGGGCAGCCTGCGGCAGGGCCTTGAATTCCCGATCGCCGATGGCTACGTGAAGGTCACTGGCTGGGTGCGGAGCGGTCGGGGGTCGGCGCTGCTGGTTACGGAATCTATGAGGATGAGCGATGAGCCGACTTGCGCGATGCCTGTTCCTGTCGAAGAGCCACATCAGCGGGGAGGATGCCAGGGAAATCGCGCGCGGAGTGCGCCAGGCGAGGACTCCCGTGGTGGGAGCCGGTGATGGTGCGCCGCGACTTCGGGGACTGGGAAGTTCAGAACTTGGCCACCGTCGCGGAGGGCGCTGATGTTGTCTCTCGAGGAGTACCCGGATGTCCTGGTTACCGTCGCCCACCCTTGGGGCAACGTGGAGGTTCCTGTGGATGCCTGGATACAGACTGGCCCGGGGCCGCGGCCCTACGTCGGCATCGCCGCGGCGAGGCGGTCATCGACTGGACGCGAGGTGCCGCTAACGGAGATCCCACTCGAGTATCACAACAGCTCGGAGAACCCGCAGCCTTCAACGGCACGGCCTACTTCCGTGTCCATGGTGGCCGCCGCCCGAGTCGGAGCCTAGAAATTTCACCGACCTGGGATGATGTCGTCCGGCTCGCCTCATTGACAGGAAAGTGGTGCAGATCGTCGTGGTGGATTTCGTCCCTTCAGCCGGCCTGGTCACCTTCAGGTACGGTGGCGGCCCGTTGGTCGGACGGTGGCGTGGTAACGAGGCTCCCCGGCCCGAGCCCGTCTATGCCGAGCTCATGACACTTCCGACCGGTCCTGCGGGGCGCAGTCCGCGGTCTCGGACCTCATGATCGTCAGGGTGCGCGCGGTCGCCGGGGGCGGCGGGGTGCGGGACTGGTCGGTGGAGGTCGGGGCGGACGCGACTGTGCGGGAGCTGGGTCTTCGCCTGTTTGGCCCGGCGGGCGAGTTCGGTCTTGTGGTGGAGGGGGAGTCGTTCGAGCCTGAGGTGCCGGTGGCGATCTGCGGCATCGTCGACGGCGTCGAGGTGGCCCCGGCCGAATCCGTGGACGGGTATTGGTCCGGGTCTGGCGGTGGGCTCACCGCGCCGGGACCGTCGGCTTGGCGGGGAGACGACACCTCGCAGGGAGACAACGCCGATGCCTGGTGGGAGCCCGTGGCTGCGCCGGAACCCAGCGGCTTCGAGGCGGTCGCGTCGGATACGGAGGCGGACTGGTGGGCCCCGGCCCCGGCCCACCACGCCGAACTGTCTGACGTACTGCCCTGGTCGTCGGCGGGGTCGCAGCCCGGCGGGTGGGAGCTGGTGGTCGTCGCCGGCCCGGGTGCTGGGTGGCGGCTGCCCGTGCCGGTGGGGCAGGCGGTCTCGCTGCTCGTCGACCCGTTCGACGGGCCGCTGCTCGAACGCGGCGGCGTTGAGGAGGCGGTGGCCGAGTTCACCGTGGCCGACGACGCGGTCACCTGCCGGTGGGCGGCGGCNGAGTTCACCGTGGACGGCGAGGCTCCCGCGGACGATCAGGTCCTGCGCCCCGCCGCGGTGCTCACCGTCGGGCGCAGCACCGCACGCCTGGCCCGCGCGGGCGGCGGGCTGGCCCGACCGGGCCAGGCACTGGGCGTGCCGGCCGAGCATCGCCCGACCGTGCCGTTCCACCGCACCGCCCGTCCGGTGCCACCGCCGGCGCCGGACGGGGTCACGCTGCCGCCGACGCCCCGGGAGCCGGGCGGGGCGAACCCGTTCAACTGGGCCTCCCTCGGCGCTCCGCTGGTCCTCGCCGGCCTTCTGTTCACGATGACCAGGCAGCTCACGTACGCGCTCCTCTCCGCGATGGGCGCGATCATCGTGGTGTTCTCGTTCGTGGAGAGCCGGCTGCGCCGCCGCCGGGAGGTGCGCCGCGGCGCCGCCGAGCGGGCGGCGGAACTCGCCGCGTTCGACACCAGGCTGGCCGAGGCCAGGCGCCAGGAGCTGCGGCGCCGCTGGGACGTCACGCCGACGGCGGCCGACTGGGTGCGCGCCGCCGACCAGCTGGGCGCCACCCTGTGGGAACGCGGTCCGACCGACCGCGACTTCCTGGACGTCTTCGTCGCCGTCGGGCACCTGCAGTGGCGTCCGGCGGTCGAGCGGGTGGACCAGGCCGGCGCCGAGGTCAGGGAACGGGTGGCCCGTTCGGGGGGTCTCTCACCCATCCCGCTCACCCTCAGTCTGGACCGCGGCGAGCTCGTGACGCTGCGCGGCCCGCGGCCGGAGGTGCTGGGCCTGGTCCGTGCGGCGATCTGTCAGGCGTGCTGCGCGCAGGGGCCCGCCCATCTGCGGATCGGCCTGCTGGTCGAGGACACCGCCGACTGGGAGTGGCTCAAGTGGCTCCCGCACCTGCGGGACGAGGCCAGCGGGGAACTGCGGGTGCGGCGCATCGACGCCACCGCAGACCCGCAGCGCGCCGTCGACGAGGCCGCCGCCTGGCTGACAGCCGCGGACGCGTTCGCCGCCGCCGGCGCCGCCGGAGCAGGAGGACCGGGAGGACCAGGCCGGCCGGGCGGATCGGGCCGGCCGGGCGGATCGGGCGGCCTCGGTGGCTCCGGTGGCTTCGGCGGCCGGGGCGCCGGCGGGGGTCCCGCGTTCGGCCTGCCGGCCGCCGCGTCCCCCGAGCGGGTGCAGGCGGTCCGGACCCTGCTGATCGTCGACGGCCCGCGGCTGCGGCCCGGGTCCAGCCTCGCCTTCCGCCGCGCGCTCGCGGCCGACGCGTCGGCGATCGTCGTCGACGGCCCACCCCCCAATCTGACCACCACGCTGGTCGAGTTCGGCCCCGACGGCACGGTCACGCAGGCCGACGCCAGGACCGGCCAAGTCGTCCACGGCGCGAGCCCGGCGGCGCTCGACGCCGACGACGCCCACCGCTGCGCGCGGATGCTCGCGCGGCTCGACGATCCGCTCGTGGCCGAGCGGGACGTGCCGTTGCCCGCCGGGGTGCGGCTGTCCGACCTCGTCCCGTTCGACCTGGCGCAGCCGTCCGACCAGCTTGCCGACGCCATCCGCGGGCACTGGTCGGCCCGCCACGACCCCGGGAGCCTCACGATCGCGGTGGGCGTCGGCGAGGATGGGCCGTTCGAGCTCGACCTCGTCCGCCATGGCCCGCACGGGCTCCTGGGCGGCGCGACGGGATCCGGCAAGAGCGAGCTGCTGAAGACGATCGTGGCCGGGCTCGCCGCGCGGTACTCACCCGACGAGGTGATCATCGGACTGTTCGACTTCAAGGGCGGCACGTCCCTGCAGGAGCTCACCCGGCTGCCGCACTGCGTCGGCCTGGTCAGCGACACCGACCTGCACGAGGCCGAGCGGGCGCTGCGCTACCTGCGCACCGAGCTGCTGCGCCGCGAACGGCTGCTGTTCGCCCGCGGCGCGACGAAGATCGAGCAGATCGCCGGTGAGCTGCCCCGACTGATCGTCATCATCGACGAGTTCCAGATCCTCGCCGATGAGCTCCCCGACGAGCTGCAGACCGTCATCGACCTGACGAAGCGGGGCCGCTCCCTGGGCGTGCACCTGCTGTTCGCCACGCAGAGCCCCGCCTCGGTGCGCAACTACGACGAGATCAAGCGCAACACCCAGCTGCGGATGACCCTCAAGCTCCTCGACGTCGAGGACTCGGTGCGCCTCATCGACCTGCCGGACGCCGCCCGGTTCACCGTGCCCGGCCGCGGGCTGGCCCGGGTCGACAACCAGGTGCTCGCCTTCCAGGCCGGCTACCCGTCCGGCCCAGTCGAAGCGTCCGCGGACGACGCGATCCGCCTCGAACCGTTCACGCTGCTCCCCGCCGCCGCCCCCGACGACGACAGGTGGACCGTCACGCCCAGTGCGGTCGCCACCGCCGCCTCGGCCGTCCCACCCGGCGCGGCCGTCGTCGCCACCGCGGACGTCGTGGGCGCCGCAGGCGTCGTCACGTCCATGTCCGGCGGCGCGAACCTGGCGGGCATCGCAGCCCTGGACGAGCCCTGGTGGCAGGTGGACGACCTGCCGAACGGCACGGGTGTCGAGGACGACGAGAGTGTCGAGGCCGGGGAGCGGACCGAGCTGGGCGCGTTGATTGCCGGAGTCCGGCGTGCCTACCGGTCGGCGCTGGGCAGGCGCCAGCTGCGGCCCGTCGCGGACGTCTGGCCGCCGGCACTGCCCGTGTCGCTGGCACCGGGCGAGGTCGTGGCCCAGGCCCGGGCGGGGGAGGTGATCCCCGGGCGTCCCGCCGGGCTCGCGGCGTACTTCGGCCGCGCGGACCGTCCGGACGAGTCCGAGCACGCCCGCCAGCCCGCGGTCGCCTGGCATCTCGACGCCGGCAACCTGCTCGTCTTCGGCGCTCCGGGCGCCGGCGCCACCACCGCGCTGACCGTGCTCGCCACGAGTCTCACCGCCTCGCTGTCCCCGGCCGAGCTGCACCTGTACGCACTCGACTTCGCCGGAGGCGACCTGCAGGGGCTCGCCGCGCTGCCGCACTGCGCCGGCAACGTCATCCTCGGTGACGAGCGGGAGCGGCAGGTGAACCTGCTGGCCTACCTGCGGGCCCGGATCGCCCGGCTGGGGGCGCTGGACGCGGCGGCCCGAGCGGCCGAGGCCCAGTCGATCCTGCTGATCGACAACCTGGCCGGCTTCATGAACGCGTACGAGGCCGTCAGCTCCAAACAGGGGATCGCGGTGCTGGAGGACTTCGCCGCGGTGATCGGCGCGGGGCCCGCGTCGAAGGTGGCCGTCGCCGCGTCCGTCGTCGGCACCCGGGTGCGCAACGAGGTCGCCGCCCGCGCGCCGCAGCGGCTCATCCTGCGCCTACCGGACCGCAACGCCTACACCGACCTCACCGTCGAACGACGCTCGATCCCACGCGGTGTGCCCGGCCGGGGCCTGTGGACCACCGGCAACGACCTGCTGATGGAGGTCCAGGTCGCCACCCCCGACGCCGTCTCCCCGACCGGGGCCACGCGCGAGTCCACGCCCGCAGCGTTGCCCACCGATGTGCCCGCAGCCCTGCTCGGCGGCGCCGACGGGCCTGGCCGGTCGTCGCGGTGGGCCTGGGCGGACGGCGCCCGCGCCGCGTCCCTACCCAGACGCATCCGGGCCCTGCCGGCGACGATCGAGCCGGACGAGCTCACCGCGGACGGGGGCGCCCGCCTGGACGACGACGTGCTGGTGATCCCGGTGGGCCTCGCCACCCAGGACGGCGCGGTCGTGCAGGTGTGCCTTGACCTGGCGGAAGGCAGCCCGGCCCTGGTGTACGGGCCACCTCGCTGCGGCAAGAGCACGCTGCTGCGCCGACTCGCGGAGCTTACTCGGGCGAGCCTGGGTGACGCCGTGGCGATCTACGCGGCAGCCCCCGCCGACTCGCCGCTCGCGGGCTGCCCGGCCGCGGACCGGGTGCGTGAGCTCGACACGGCGGTGACCCTCGCCCAGCGGGCCGCGGGCGAGCAGCGCCCCGCCCTGCTGCTCATCGACGACGTGACCCGGCTCGGCGACAGCCTGAACGCCTTCCTGCAGGAGCGTCACCCCCGCGTCCGCCTGGTTGCGACGGCCCGCGTCGGCGAGCTGCGCACGGCCGACTACACCTCGACCGCGAGCCGGCTCAAGTCGGCGCCGACCCGCCTCGTGCTCGAACCGGAACCCGGCGAGTCCGACCCCATCAGCGGCCGGTACCTCACCTACCCGCCGAGCGGACCAGGCCGCGGCCGAGGCTTCCTGCTCTCCGCAAGCGGCACCCGATTCGTCCAGACCTGAACCAGCACCCCGATGCACATGGAATGGGGTGTTCCGGTGGTGGCAGGCCGACCATCCTGGAAGGGCCCAACGGTAAGCGGCGGGCGGAGGGAAGAACGAGATGGCGGCCGTCCTTCCCCAGGGTGACGCGCTGGCGATCCGGGAGATCCTGGCGCTGTTCGCGCATGTCTTCGACAACAACGATGTGGCGGGGCTGGGGCTCGCGTGCACGTCCGACGTCCGGGTCGACATCGGGCCGGGCCCGAGCCGGACCTACCACGGGCTCGGGGAGTTCGCCGACTACGTCCGCTCCAGGAGCGCGGCGGCGCCCGACCATCACACTGTCCACACCTCCCTGCTCCTCCAGGAGGACGGGAGCGTGCGGGCCTGAAGTCGCTACCTCGGGATTGCCCTGGAGGGCCGGCTGACCAGCGGCGAGTTCTTCGACGCCTGGCGTCCACGGGTCGGTGACCTGGGCGTCCCCCGCGGTGACGCGCCGGTCAGGCCCTGACCGGCGAGGTCCGCCAGGACGGCGGCGGATGTCCGATAATCAACGCCGTTGACGTGATTCCACGATCGCGATCATGAGAATCGACTGGACGTGAAGCGAGACCGCTGCGGCGAGCGATTGCCCGGCGGCCTACCCGGGCACGCAGAGGAAGGCGGCCGGCGCGGTCCGCGCACCCCAAGCGGTTGCGCACCCGCGTCCTGCCGCCGCCCGACCGCTACCGCCTTGTGCGGCCTCCGGAGGTGGAACGTGCCCGCAGCATGGTCGTTGCCGGCGTCCCTGCGTCGATTCCTGCCCGCCGACAGGGCAGCCGATCGCCCGGCACCCGCGTCCGCCGCCGGGTCCGGGGCGGCAGCGTCCCGCGTGGTCGTGGTGGGCAGCGGATTCGCCGGCCTGCGGCTGCTGCGGCGGCTGGAAGGTCTGCTGCCGGCGTCGGCGGCGGAACTCACCGTCGTCTCGCCGGTGGACCATCTGCTCTACACCTCCCTGATGCCGCAGGTCTGCGCGAGCTCGGTGGAGCCGCGGCACCTGGCGGTGGCCACCCGGGGGGCGCTGCGCCGCACCGTGCTGCGCCTGGGCCATGCGGTGGCGGTCGACACCCGGGCCCGCACGGTGACCGTGCTCGGCAGCGACGGCACGGTCGACGAGCTGGGCTGGGATCGGCTTGTGCTGGCCCCCGGGTCCGTCACGCGGACCTTCGACATCCCCGGCGTGCGCGAGCACGCGATCGGCCTGAAGAACCTCGCCGAGGCCGTCCACCTGCGCGACCATGTGCTGCGGCAGTTCGAGCGGGCGGATGCCACCACCACCGACGACGCTCGCCGGCGCGCCCTGTGCACCTTCGTGATCGTCGGCGGCGGGTACACGGGCACGGAGCTCGCCGCGCAGATGACCCGTTTCAGCCGGCGCGCGGTGGCGAACTACCCGCGGGTGCGGGCCGAGGAGGTCCGCTGGGTGCTCGTCGACCACGCGCCGAGCCTGCTGCACGAACTGGCGCCGACGCTCGGCCGCCGGGCCGCCGACGTGCTGACCGCCCGCGGCGTCGAGCTGCGGCTGCGGACGGCGGTGCACGAGGTCACCGAGCGCACCGTCCGGTTGGGCCAGGCGGAGGCCCCCGACCAGCACGAGACGATCGACACCCACACCGTGGTCTGGTGCGCGGGGGTGTCCCCGAGCCCGCTCGTGGCCAAGCTGGGCCTGCCCACCACGCACGGGCGCCTCGTCGTCGACGACTGCTTCCGCGTCCCCGAGGTGGATGGCCTGTTCGCGCTGGGCGACGCCGCCGCCGTGCCGGACGTGACCCGCTCGGGCGCCCTCGCCAGTCAGACCGCCCAGCACGCCGTGCGCCAGGCCGGGGCCGCCGCCCGCAACGTGGCGGCGTCCCTCGGGTACGGCACCGCCCGGCCGTACCGGCACCACGATCTCGGGTTCGTGGTCGATCTAGGCGGCCGGGACGCGGTGGCCAACCCGCTGGGGGTCACCCTGCACGGACTGCCCGCGGCCGTGGTCACCCGGGCGTACCACGCGTACGCGTTGAACAACGGGTCCAATCGGGTCAGGGTGGTCACGGACTGGGCGCTGGACCTGGTCATCCCGCACCAGATCGTGCAGCTCGGCTTCGCTGACGGGCGGCCACCCACGATCGACGCCACCGAGCAGACCGGCATCTACCCGGCCGCGGCGTCGGGACCGGCGAGCGTCGACGCTGCCCCGAGCGACTCCCCGGCGCATCCGGGCCGTGCGGTGGGCGGCGTCGCGGGACGATGAACCGGGCCGGTGTTCCGCGCCCCCTTCCCCCGGCAGCCGGCCCGATCGGATCAGGCCCGGCAGCCGGTCCGAGCGGATCAGGCCCGGCCCCCGGCCCGATCGGGTCAGGCGGTCCCGCCGCCGCCGGCTGCCACCCCGCCCACCGGGACAGCGGTCGGGCTCGTGACGAGCCGGCCGCAGGCGGCCGAGTTGGAGACCTCCTCGGGCAGCTCGGGCTTCACGTCGCTGCGGGCCGCCCCGTCGTAGCGGCCGCTGTGGTTCGCGTCGACACCGTGCTGCTCGATCACGCCCTCGCCGCCGCGCAGCTCCGCGGCGACCGTCGGGGAGACGGTGATGGTGCGCTCGTAGCCGGCGTCGCCGACGGGGAAGCGGTCCAGCGCGTAGGAGCTGTCCGGGCCGGTGTCGCCGGTCGTGGTGAGCGACACCGCGATGGCACCGATCGACTTCTTCGCGTCGCCCGAACGGACCTGGCCCCTCGCGCCGGTGCCCGTCGCGTCCGGGGCGGGGCAGGAATGGCTGCCGCCGATGTGGATGTGCTGGGGGTGCGGCAGTCCCGGAGCCAAGCCGTGGGTGACGATCCGGATGCTCAGCAGGTTCCCCCGCAGGGTCGCGGTGGCTGTGCCGCTCGCGCCGGATCGGTTCACCGGTCCGAGGTCGGCGATCAGGTAGGTCGGCCCGTCGGCGGGCGTGTCACCTCGTCCGTGCGGCGTCGAGGCCGCGTCGGCGGGCGGCACGAGCGGGTGGCCGGTGTCCGCACCGATGCTGTCCGCACCGATGCTGTCCGCACCGATGCTGTCTGCGCCGACCGGGGCTGCCCCATCCGGGCCGGATACTGCCAGGACCGGGAGGACGGCGAGGGGAAGCAGGCCCACGCCGATTCCCGGGATGATCCCCCTGAGACCTCGTCGCATCCGCGGACTCCTTTCGGGCGGTGGACCGTGGCTGCATCGTGATCGATCAGGTGCGTAGGGTGGCGGCATCAGCCAAGGCCATGCGCGCCCATCCGTCAACGCGATGATGAGCCGGTGGAGGGAGCCCGCCGCGGCGCCGCCCGGATCGGGGATACGGGTGGACCCGGATCGGGGGATGCGGGTGAAGGCCGGCCGCGCAGCCGGCACATCACCCGATCGGGCCAGCCGCGGCGGCGATGTGGGCGCGTTGCGGTGGGAGGTCCGTTGTCGGCCGGTCGAGACGCTTTACCGGCAGGTCAGCGGGTATGCGGCCCACCCGGACGGGGGATAGCTTCATGACGATGGACGGCCTGGGGAGGCGCGGGATGGCGCTCGGTGGCCGCATCGACCGGGCCCAGCAACGCAACCGTGGGGTCGGCTTCGTCATCGCCGTCATCTACAAGTTCGCCGACGATCAGGGCGGCTACCTCGCCGCCCTGATCACCTTCTACGCCTTCCTGTCGCTGTTCCCGTTGTTGCTGCTGCTCACGACCGGGCTGGGCTTCGTCCTGCACGGCCATCCTGACCTGCAGGAACAAGTCGTGACCTCCACGCTGAGCCAGTTTCCGATCATTGGTGATCAGCTCCGCGACGACGTGCAGGCGCTCAAGGGCAGCGGCGTCGCCGTCGCCGTCGGCGTCCTCGGCGCCATCTCCGGCAGCCTCGGCGTCGCCCGGGCGATCGGCAACGCCCTCGACACCGTCTGGGCGGTGCCGCGCCGGGCCCGACCGAACCCGTTCTTCGCCCGGCTGCGCAGCCTCAGCCTCATCGGCCTGCTCGGCCTCGGTGTGCTGATGACGACGGTGCTCTCCAGCGTCACGACCGGGGCCTCGGCGTTCGGCCGGTTGGCCGCCGGGTTCCAGGTGCTCGCGGTCGCGATCTCCACGGCGGGCAACGCCGGCCTGGTCCTCGTCGCCTTCAAGGTCCTGACCGCCCGGTCCGTCCGAGTGCGCGAGATCCTGCCCGGAGCGGTGTTCGCGGCGCTCGGCTGGCAGCTCGTGCAGACCCTGGGCAGCTACTACATCGCCCACCAGCTCAAGGGCTCCACCCAGGTCTACGGGCTGTTCGGGCTCGTTCTCGGGCTGATGACCTGGCTGTACTTCCTCGCCGTCGTCGTGGTTGTCGCCATGGAGATCAACGCGGTGCGGGCGGGCCGACTCTACCCGCGGGCGCTGTTGACCCCGTTCACCGACGACGTCGAGCTGACCGATTCCGACCGGCGGGCCTACACCTCCTACGCCAAGGCGGAGCAGTTCAAGAGCTTCCAGCAGGTGGACGTCACCTTTACCGACCTGCCCGACCAGCAGCGCCCGGCGAGCGACCCGCTGTCGGCGATCCCGGGCGTGGGTCGTGACCCGACCGCCGCCGCGGACCCCGATCCATCCGTCGAGGGCGTCCCCGATCCGTCCGCCGAGGCCGTCCCCGATCTGTCGGCCGACAGGGTTCCCGGTCCGTCGGCGGATGTGGATCGCGGCCATCTGCCCTAGTGGATCTCGGCCAGGAGTCCGGGCGCCGCCGCGACACCGCCCGGATGGCCCGTCAAGCCGGGGAAGGTGTCGGCCGCGGTCCCGGATCGTCCGGGATCCGGACCGGCGCGAGCAGCACGGCGGTGGGGTCGCCGCCCGGCCCGCCGACCACCGCAGGCCACAGGCCGTCGTTGACGCAGTCCCGTGCGACAGCGGCAGCCCAGGCGGGGGGCGCGCTCAGGGAGACGAACCGGCCCCGGTCGATGCCGAGGATCACGTGTGCCCCGATCAGCGCATGGCGCAATGCCTGCCCGTGAGGGGCCCGGGCGGCCCACCCTACCGGGATCCGTCCGTGGGCCTCGTCGGCGTGGGGCGGCCAGCCTGAGATGTTGACCAGCTCCGCGCGCAGGCGCAGCAGCGGGTGTGGACCGGGATAAAGCCCAGCGCTCAGTCGCAGTTCCGCCCGGGCGAACCAGGTGTCCCAGGTAATCCTGGTCGGCGCCGTCCCACCGTGATCCACGGTCCGGACCTGACGGCCGGACGGCGCACTGAGCCGCACCGTGTGCGCCCCCGACCGGGCCACACCCGGCCCGCCCGCCGCCGCGCCGGCCGGCTCCCAGGGGGCCGGGCGGGGGGCACTGAGATGAGGTAGCCAGCCGCGAGGCCATGTTCCGGTCGACGGAGTCGAGGGATGAGTGATCGGGCCGGGGCCCGCCGCGAGCAGATCCGCGATCGTCACGTCCTCATCGACCTCGTGGGGCAGAAACTCGGCCTGGTCGTCGGGGTCGGCGTCGAAGGCCACCTCCGGCCCGACGCTGGCACCGCCCGATCGGAGGACCTGCTGCTCCCGCGTCGTGATCTGCAGCCAGCGGACCTGCGCGGTCAGCACGGCGTCGGGGCCCGCCTCCAACAGGCACTCCGCGTGGACGTAGGCTCGGTCAGCCGGATGGCGCGCGGCGTAGGCGGCCGGGGTCAGCACCCCGACGAGTCCGCCCGATCCGCCCCGACCGGGCCGCACGCGATGGCCCGGATCGTGCCGGTAGATCGTCGCGTCGGCGATCGCCGCCGCCCGGTCCAGCCGCGCCTGAACCGTCCTCATCGCTGGCCTCCTTCACGCTGGTCAGAGGACGCTGATCGCTTCCCCGGCGTGGACCAGCACCGCGTCGCCCGCCCGGGCTCGGACGAGGGCGAGACCGATCTCCTCGGTGCCGGCCGCTGTCCGGACAAGTGCGACCCCGCCCGGCAGGCACCGGACGATCTCGGCCTCGATCGTCTCCTCCGGTCCGGCGAGCTGCCCCGCCGCGCCACACACCGGCGCCTCGGGGCCCGGATGGGCCGCTGCCTGCGCGGCCTCCCACGTTGACAGCCGCTCGGCTCCCGTACATGCGGCTTCGTCCCCCGCATCGGTGACGCGCGGCGTGCGCCGTTCGGGGGACGCCACGGCGGTACTGGACGCCACGGCGGTACCAGACGCCACGGCGGGACCAGGGGTGTCCCGCCGCCGGCGTGGCGGTCTGCTGGCGCTTCTGACCTGCTCGTTCATCGGTCATCACCTCGATACAGGTCTACCCGGCGCAACGGTACGACCCACGCTCTGAGGTCACCAGTCGGCTCGGACGGGTCCGCGGCCGCGCGATCGGGCAGCATGGGAGCGGTGGGAGTAAAGACGACCAACGACGGCGAGGCGTTCGACCGGCTGTGTGCCCTCGTCGCGGCAGGCGGCGTCGCCGTGGTGAGCGGGGCGGGGATCTCGACCGATTCCGGCATCCCCGACTATCGGGGCCCGAACGGGGCACTGCGCCGCCACACCCCGATGACCTACCAGCAGTTCACCAAGGAACCGGGGGCTCGTCACCGCTACTGGGCGCGCAGCCACGCCGGCTGGCGGCAGGTCGCCCGGGCCGAGCCCAACCCGGGCCACCGCGCGGTGGCCCGCCTGGAGCAGGCGGGACTGGTCACCGGCATCATCACCCAGAACGTCGACGAGTTGCACCAGCGCGCCGGCTCCCGCCATGTCATCGATCTGCATGGAAGCCTCTCCCGCGTGGTGTGCGGCGACTGCGGGCAGGTGAGCCCGCGCCTCGACCTCGACGAGCGGCTGACCGCGGCGAACCCGGGCTTCCGCATCTCCGGAGCCCCCACCAATCCGGACGGTGACGTCACCCTCTCGGCGGAGGCGGTCGCCCGCTTCGTCATGGTCGACTGCCGTGGCTGCGGCGGTGAGCGGCTGGAACCGGACGTGGTGTTCTTCGGCGCCACTGTGCCGCGACCCCGCGTGGCGCAGGCATTCGATCTGGTCGAGAGCGCGCGTGCGGTGCTGATCCTGGGATCGTCGCTGACGGTGATGTCCGGCTACCGGTTCGTCCTGCGGGCGGCCGAGCTCGACATCCCGGTCGCGATCGTCAACCAGGGGCCCACCCGTGGGGACAGCCGGGCGACGGTCCGTGTCGACGCTCCCCTCGGGACGCTGCTGCCGCGGCTGGCTGCCGCCGTCACCAGCGGCGAACGAACGCTCGCGCCGTCACGGACCGTGCCGTCCCTGGCCCTGTCGGGGGATTCGCCCGCTGAGCTGTGAGGATGGGGAGATGCGATCGGTCTCCCGCCCCCAGCCCGCGAACCTGGCGTTTCGTCGTGCCACCGACAGCGCCGCCGAGGCGGCGGCGATCGTCGCTCTCGTCGAATCCGCGTACCGGGGGGAGTCCAGCCGGGCGGGGTGGACCACCGAAGCGGACCTGGTCGGGGGCCAGCGCACGGATGTCGAGGAGGTGCGTGCCGCCCTGACCGCCCCACACGGGACAGTCCTGCTCGCGGAGGAGCCCTCGGGTCTCCTCGTGGGCTGCTGCCACGTGGAGCGTCGGATCGAGCCGCGGGCGCATGGCGGAGCTGGTGTGGTCCAGACGGGTGAGTTGGTGGCCCAGCCGGGCGAGGACGAGGGGACCACCGCAGCGGGGATCACCGCGGTGACGGGGGCCTACTTCGGCATGTTCGCCGTCAGCCCCACCCGGCAGGGGGCCGGAGTGGGCGGGGCGCTGCTGCGGCTCGCCGAGCGGCACGCCGTCACCGCGTGGTCGGCGTCGTGGATGGAGATGCAGGTCATCGCCCAGCGGAGCGAACTCATCGGCTGGTACCGCGGCAAGGGATACCTCCCGACCACCGCCACCCGACCGTTTCCGTACGCCGACGAGCGGTTCGGTCGGCCGCTGCGGCCCGACCTCTACTTCATCGTCCTGCGCAAGCCGCTGGCCTGACGTCGCCGATCCGGCGAGCGGGCACGACGTCCGATTCCCGCCAGCATCCGGAGGCGGTCGCGCCGAAAGTGGGGGCATGAGGACGGACGAGGGCCGCTACGAGGCGGTGGCCAGCCGGGATGCCCGATTCGACGGCGCCTTCTACTTCGCCGTGACCACCACGGGCATCTACTGCCGTCCAAGTTGCCCGGCGGTGACGCCGAAGCGGACGAACGTCCGGTTCTTCCCGACGGCCGCGGCGGCGCACGGTGCCGGCTTCCGGGCCTGCCGGCGGTGCCGGCCGGACGCGGTGCCCGGCTCCGCCGAGTGGGACATCCGCGCTGACGTGGTCGGCCGGGCGATGCGCCTGATCGGCGACGGTGTCGTCGATCGGGAAGGCGTGGCCGGCCTCGCCGCGCGGCTGGGCTACAGCGCGCGCCAGCTCCACCGGCACCTGACCGCCGAGGTGGGCGCCGGGCCGCTCGCCCTGGCCCGAGCGCGGCGTGCGCACACCGCGCGGCTGCTGCTGCAGACCACCGCGCTGCCCGCCACCGAGGTGGCCTTCGCCGCCGGCTTCGCGAGCGTTCGTCAGTTCAACGACACCATCCGAACGGTCTATGCCGCGACGCCTCTCGAGCTGCGTGGTCCACGGCCGCCGCGGACCGTCCCGCCCGGCCCGAGCCGCGGCGATGGGGCGGGTCCGGGCGGCCGACCCGACGAGGGTGGCCTCACCCTCCGGTTGGGCTATCGCCGGCCCTACGAGGCGGGTCACCTGTTCGACTACCTCGCCGACCGGGCCCTGCCCGGGGCGGAGGAGGTCGTGGGCGAGCGAGGACGGCGAACCTACCGGCGCACCCTGCGCCTGGCCTGCGGCCACGGCGTGGCGGAGGTGGCCGAACGCCCGGCCGGCGACGACGTCGGCTGGCTGGACTGCCGGTTGATCCTGAGCGACCTGCGGGACCTCGGCAGCGCCGTCAGCCGGCTCCGTCGGCTGTTCGACCTCGACGCCGATCCGCTCGCCGTCGCCGACCGGCTCGCCGGCGATCCCGCCCTGGCCGCGCAGGTGGGCCGCCTACCCGGACTACGCGCCCCCGGTGCCGCCGACCCGCATGAGCTCGCCGTGCGGGCCGTGCTGGGCCAGCAGGTGTCGGTGGCCGCCGGGCGGCGCCTGGGCGCGGTGTTGCTGGCTGCCTACGGCGATCCGCTGCCCACGCCGAGCGGCGGCCTGACCCTGCTGTTCCCCCGGGTCGACACCCTCGCCTCGGCCGGTCTGGCGGACCTGGGGATGCCGGCCGTGCGCCGGGACGCCGTGCGGACGCTTGCCGGCGCGCTTGCGGACGGCTCCGTGGTCCTCGACGCCGGGGTGGACCGCGACGAGGCGCGACGGGCGCTGCTGGCGCTGCGCGGCATCGGGCCCTGGACGGCGGGTTACCTGCGGATGCGAGCCCTCGGCGACCCCGATGTGCTCCCGCCGGGCGATGCGGCCCTGCGCGCCGCGGACCGCCGCGGCGACGTCGACCTGGGTCGCGCCGCCGCCTGGGCGCCCTGGCGCAGCTACGCGGCGCACCACGTGTGGGCTGCCGCAGCCACCCGCGGCGACCCACCCACGATGACCCGCGCGGGTCTGCACGCCGGCCGTGCCCGCCGAGCCGGCACGCGGCGGAAGCCGGCTGCGGGCCCGGTTCCTGGTCCGGGTTGACCACGCGCGTCGAAGCAGTCCCGAAGGATGGGATCGGATCGGAAGGGGAGCGGTGATGCTTTACACGACGTTGGCCAGCCCGGTGGGCGAGCTGCTGCTGGTGGGGGCCGCAACGGACCAGGCCCCCGGCGGGCTCGCCCTGGCCTCGCTGTCCATGCCGGGGCAGCGTGGCGCAGCGGTACCCGCGCCGCACTGGCGCCGCACCCCCGAACTCTTCGCCGCCGCCGCCGAGGAGATCGAGGAGTACTTCGCCGGTGAACGGCACGCGTTCACCCTCACCCTGCGGACCGGCGGCACCGGCTTCCAGGAGCGGGTGTGGCGGGCGTTGGAGGCGATTCCCTACGGCGCGACGATCAGCTACGGCCAGCTCGCCGCCCGCGTCGGAGTCGGGCGCGGCGAGGTGCGCGCGGTCGGCGCGGCGGTTGGTGCGAATCCGCTGCTGCTGGTACGACCCTGCCACCGGGTGATCGGCGCGGACGGCACGCTGCGCGGCTTCGCCGCCGGGCTGGACCGCAAGGAGTTCCTGCTGCGCCACGAGGGCGCGCTCGCACCGACGCTGGACCTCGCCGGCGAGGCCACCGCGGCGAGCGCACCGGCCGGCCCGGCCGTGGGGTTCGGATGACGGCACCGCAGCCGGTCGCCGGAGCCGAGGAGCGCGTACGGGCCATGGACTGGGCGGCGATCGGCGCGGAGCTGGATGCCACCGGCTGTGCCCTCGCCGGCGCGGTGCTCACCGGGACGCAGTGCCGCGACCTCGTGCGTCTGTTGGAGGAGCCCGCCCGCTTTCGGTCCACCGTGGACATGGGACGCCACCGGTTCGGGTCGGGGGAATACCGCTACTTCGATCAGCCACTTCCCCCGCCGGTCCGGGCCCTGCGCGCGGCGTTCTACCCGTTCCTGCTGCCCGTCGCCCGGCGGTGGGCCGCCCGGCTGGGCCGGTCCGCACCGTGGCCGGACACCCTCGACGCCTGGCTGGCCGACTGCCACCGCAGCGGGCAGTGCCTGCCCACGCCGCTGCTGCTGCGCTACCGGGCGGGCGACTGGAACGCGCTGCACCGCGACCTGTACGGCGAGCTGGTCTTCCCCCTGCAGGTCGTCATCGGCCTCGACACCCCCGGCGCGGACTACACCGGTGGCGAGTTCCTGCTCGTCGAGCAGCGCATGCGGGCCCAGTCCCGGGGCACCGCCCTCACCCTCCGGCGCGGNCATGCCCTGATCTTCACCACCCGGGATCGGCCGGTCCCCTCCGCGCGCGGCTGGTCCGCCTCGCCCATGCGGCACGGAGTCAGCACCGTCCGATCGGGCCGGCGTCACGCCCTCGGCCTGATCTTCCATGATGCCGCCTGATCGGACTCCCGGGTGCAGTCCGCGACGAGCGCGGGGCCGCAGCCGACCACCCGGGGCACGCCGACCACCCGGGCCAGGATGTGTCAGGGCTCCCAGCCGGGCATAGTCGACGTCGGCGTGCACCCCCTCGTGCGTGCCGGCCAGACGACGATCGGAGCGGCCGATGACCACCATCCAGGACCCTCACCTGTCGGCGATCCGCGACGTCGAGCCGGCGACGCACCAGGGCTGCGGCGAATGTCTGCGCACCGGCGGCCGCTGGGTACACCTGCGGCTCTGCCTGACCTGCGGCAACGTCGGCTGCTGCGACTCCTCGCCGGCGCGGCACGCCAGCGCCCANGCCGCCCACCACGGCCACCCCATCGTCCGCTCGTTCGAACCGGGCGAGGACTGGCGCTGGTGTTACGTCGACGAGGCGTTCGTCTGACGAGTCCCCAGGGCGGCCCGCCCCGCCCCCCAACACCGCCGCCGCACCGTAGATCAAGGACCGACGTGGATGCAGGTGGACCACTTGGAGGGTCTGGTCCTCCACCGGACCCAGGGTGGCGATGACCTGCCGGAAGCCGGCCAGGTGAAACGCCGCCCCCAGCTGGATGGCCTCGTCCCAGAGCCGCAGGCCGCCCTGCGCCGTCGAGCCACACCCTCGGTCTGATCTTCCACGATGCCGCCTGATCGCACCACGCCGTCGGGCGCATTCCTGCGGTCCTTCGTCGTGACGATCATCGTGCGGCGGCCTATCTCACGATCTGGAGGACGGCCATCATGCCCATGTCCTCGTGGTTGAGGATGTGGCAGTGCAGGACCGTCTTTCCGGTGAAGTCGGTGAAATGGATCCGCACGACCACCTCTCCCCGCGCGGGGAGGTTCACGGTGTCCTGCAGGCTCAGTGCGTGATGCGGTACGCCGTCGATGCTCATCACCTGGAAGCGGTTGGTGTGCACGTGGAAGGAGTGCTGCTCGTCGGATTCGTTGCGGATAGTCCATTCTTCGACCGTGTTGAGCCTGGACCGGATGTCGACCCGGTTTTCGTCGAAGGTCCGACCGTTGATGTAGAACTGGGTTCCGGTGCTCTTCTCCGAGAAGACGATGGTGTGGCGCGCGGCGATGGGAGCGCGGCTCAGGTCCACCCGTGTTCTCGGGTCGAAGGTGGTGGGCAACACCGCCGGTCGCATCGCCGGACCGCTGGAGACGACGGTGGCGAGGGTCTGTCGGGGAAAACTGTTGCCTGCCGGTCCGGTGCTGTATTCGAGGGTTTCCAGTGCGGTGCGGCCGNCCGGGCCGCCCTGCACGAGCACGTCATAGCGGGCGCCGGCCGGAATGACGAGAGAGTCCGCGGACCAGACCCGGGTGACGGGGCTCGCATCCTGCGTGATCACGTGGAACCGCTGCCCCGGCAGCCGCAGTCGGTAGTAGATGTTGGCGCTGATGTTGGCCAGCCGCCACAGCTGGGTCTCGCCCGGCCTGATCTGGATGGTCGGGTTCTGCTGGCCGTTGACCGTGCGGTTCGTCGCCGCTCCGATGTGCAGGTCCTCGGTCCGGATCGCGTCGCCCTGGACCTGGAAGTCCTTCAGGGCGACGACGTGCTCGGTGATGTGACGCAGATTCGGCGGCAGGTACCGCTGCAGGCCGTCGACGATGATGATTCCCGACATCCCTCCGGCGACCTGCGACGCGGCATGCGGATGCCCATGGGAATGGTACCAATAGGTCCCCGGCGTCAGGGTCCGAGGGAACTGGTATACGTAGTGGTACGTCTCGCCCGGATGGATGTGGATGAAGGCGTTGTCGGAGTTTCCGGCCGGCGACACGTGCAGCCCGTGGATATGCAGGTTCGTGTAAGGACGGACGCGGTTAACCATCGTCAGATCCAGCCGGTCACCCGGCCGGAATCGCAGCGTCGGCGGCATGTACAGGCCGTTGTAGGTCAGCGCCCACAGCCGGTGGCCGGCTAGCTCGACCTGGCGGCGCTCCACGACGATACGGACCCGCAGGACGCCGTCCTCACTCACGTATTGCGGCGGCTCCCGAAGCGGCTGTCCCGACGGCGGCGTGGGCGCCGCCGTCGGCACGGACATGCCCGGCTGATTGGCGCCGACCATCACAATGGCACCAATCAATGCCGCAATCGTGAGTCGTGCGGCTCGGTGTCGAGAAAGCATCACGCCCCCCAGCGGCGCACGCGGACGCCACCGCCCCGGTCGGATGTCGTCGGGATCGGTCGGATTGTTTTTACCCGACTTCGGCCACCGATAATCCGGGATGGACGGGACGGTCGAATCACCCGTGCGCGCGGACGGGTTGAAAGACCGACGTATGCGCTGATGCGAGCTGTTCCTCCCACATCGGTCGGGCGAGCCCGCCGAGGCACGTCCACGTTCGTCGGACACCCCCGCGGAGGCCGCCGTCCGATCCGACGGCCTCCGCGCACGTGGCGTGGAGGTCAGCCCTTCACGCAGAGGACGGCGTGCAACTGAGCGACGATCTCGACGAGGTCGCTCTGGCGGGCCAGGACGGTGTCGATGTCCTTGTACGCCGCGGGGATCTCGTCGAGAACGCCGGCGTCCTTGCGGCATTCCACCCCGCGGGTCTGGGCGGCGAGGTCGTCGACGGTGAACGTCCGGCGGGCCCGGTTGCGGCTCATCGTGCGGCCGGCGCCGTGGCTGGCGGAATGGAACGAGTCGGGGTTTCCCCGCCCGCGGACCAGGTAGGACCGGGTTCCCATCGAACCCGGGATGATGCCGTATTCCCCGTCCCGGGCCGAGATGGCGCCCTTGCGGGTGACGAGCACGTCGGCGCCGAAGTGGTGCTCCTCGGCCACGTAGTTGTGGTGGCAGTTCACGAGGGCGAAGTCGCGGTCGCCGGCATGCGGGCCGTCGGCCGGCGGGGTGGGCACGCGCAGCCCGGGCAGCGGGCCGCGCAGCGCCTCGACGGCGGCGGCGAGCATCAGGTCCCGGTTGCGCCGGGCGTACGTCTGCGCCCAGTCCAGGTCGTGGCGGTAGGCGGCCATCTCGGGGGTGCCGGCGAGGAACACGGCGAGGTCGCGGTCGGCCAGGCCGGCGTTGTGCTCGAGCTGCTTGGCGACGCGGATGTGGCCCTCGGCGAGCTCCTTGCCGACATTGCGCGAACCGGAGTGCAGCATGATCCAGACCGCGTCGTCGGTGTCCAGGCACACCTCGAGGAAGTGGTTGCCCGAGCCGAGGGTGCCGAGCTGGTTCATGGCCTTCGCCAGCCGCCCGGCCACGCGGGGGTGCAGCGCACCGAACGCGCTCCACAGGTCGTCCTGGCGCCGGGCCCGCGCGGTCGGCTCCCGGTGGCTGGTCATCCCGACCGGGACGGCCGCCTCCAGCGCGGCCCGCAGCGGACCGANATCGTCGGGCAGGTCGGCCGCGGTGAGGTTGGTCCGCGCCGCGGCCATCCCGCAGCCGATGTCGACCCCGACGGCGGCGGGGGAGACAGCGTCGCGCAGGGCGATGACGGAGCCGACCGTCGCGCCGTAGCCGAGGTGCACGTCGGGCATCACCGCGACGTGATGATGGATATAGGGCAGGGACGCGACATTGCGCAACTGGTCCAGCGCGGCGCTCTCGACCTCCTCGGGCCGAGTCCACAGCCAGATCGGATGCGCCGCTGCGCCGAGCGTTGCGACGGGGCTCATCGGATGGTTCCTCCGCTCGACGGGGGTGGGTACGTGCTGTTCACTTCTGGCCGACCGAACGCATTCATCGCGGCGGCCCGGAATCAGGGCCTCGCGTCGGAAGTTCCCCGTCCCGCCCGTCGCCGGAGGCGCTGGAACAAGCCGACGGATGGATTTCACCGGCCACGGCATCCCCGGCCTTGTGTATTCATGCAAGTTCCGCCGTGCCCTTGCCACCGTCTTCAGCGAAGGTGCTCGCCCGGTCCGGAAGTCCGCATCGAAACCGTTCCGCTCCGCCTGTTCAGGATGCCCGGTCCACGGCCGCCCGGCGAATGATTTTCCGGTCCCAGTTCGGCAGTCCGTCGGGTGGGGTCGGCGGGTCGACACATCGGCGGGTCAGCGCGGCGTGTCGCGGCCGCCGGCCGGTAGCAGGGGGGCGGCCCGCAGCAGGGCCAGCAGCGGCCGCAGGTCCTCGGGGACCGGCTCGGAGAAGGTCCGCACGGTGCGTCCGCCCTGCTGGTCGACCCGCGGGGCGCGGTCGACCTCGGGGGTGCGGTCGATCTCGGAGGTGTAGTCGATCTCGGGGGTGTAGTCGATCTCCAGGGTGTAGACAAAGCGGTCCGCGCCCCCGCCCCGTCCGTCGTCGGCCGGCTCGCCCCGCGGCGCGGCCCCGCCTGCGCCGCCTGTCCCGCCTGCGCAGCGTGTCCCGCCTGCGCCTCCTGCCCCGCCGGCCCGCCGGGCTGGCGCGCTGCCCGGTGAGACCGCTCCGCGCACCAGTTCGCGCAGCCGGGCGGCCTCCGGCTCGGGCAGATCGGCGCTGTCGAGCCCCCGCCGGACCGGCCGTCCCAGCAGCCCGCCGGACCGTTCCAACACCACCCGGACACGTTCCGCCTTGCCAGCCATGGGGCCATTGTGCGCCGACGCGGGCCGGCGACCACCCCGCATCGGGTGTCCACCGGTCCGGTCCGGCGGGCCGATCGGGCCGACCAGCGGGCCCCTTTCCGGTCGGTCGGACGGCCCTTGGTGGATCGCCGGCGGGCGGAGCTCAGGGCTGCGGCCGAAATGTTCTCCTAACCTGCGGGCGCCGTAACGGCCACTCGGGTTTCGGTCGAGTTCACAACGGTGACCGTTTCCTCTCGATGGTTTCCGATCGTAGGACGTCCTTGGAATCGGCGGGCCGCCGGCCGGGTAGGAGTACGACGTGAATGAAGCATGGGGATCCGGCGTTCTCGTCGAACCCGGACCGCGTACTCTCTTACCGGTATACCGGTCTTTTTTTCGATGGTTTCCGATCGTAGGACGTCCTGCGATCTTCCGGTGGGGGAGAGGTACTCGGTATGAATGTCGTACGCGGGCCGGGGCTGATCGCGGAGCGGCCGGCGCGGCCGGCACGGCCACCGGAACCGGCTGCGGCCGTCGCCGCACCCCCGGCGGTGCCGTCGCCACCACAGGAGCCGGCCGACTCCGGTGTGCGGTTGCTCGCGCCGGACGGCACCCGGGTCACCGACCCGCGCTTCGCCGTCCTCGCCGACCACGACCTGTGCCGGGAGTTCTACTCGTCGATGGTGCTGGCGCGCCGCCTGGACGAGGAGGCCACGGCCCTGCAACGCCAGGGTGAGCTGGTGCTCTGGATTCCGCTGCGCGGACAGGAGGCGGCGCAGGTCGGATCCGCGGCGGCGGTCCGGCCGCGCGACTTCATCTTCCCCAGCTACCGCGAGCACGCCGTCGCCTGGCACCGTGGGGTGCCGGCCGCCGAGGTCATCCGCCTGCTGCGCGGGGTGAGCCACGACGGCTGGGACACCGCGGAGCACAACATGGCCAACTACACGATCGTCCTCGCGTCGCAGACCCTGCATGCCGTCGGCTACGGCATGGGCATGGTGCTCGACGGCACGGTCGGCAGCGGCGATCCGGACCGCGACGGCGCCGTGCTGGTCTACCTCGGCGACGGCGCGATGAGCCAGGGCGACGCCAACGAGGCGTTCGTGTGGGCGGCGAGCTTCGGCGCCCCGGTGGTGTTCCTCTGCCAGAACAACCAGTGGGCGATCTCCACCCCGACCCGGCGGCAGTCGACGATGCAGCTGGCCCGGCGCGCCGACGGGTTCGGCTTCCCCGGCGTGCGCGTCGACGGCAACGACGTGCTCGCCATGCACGCCGTCACCACCTGGGCGCTCGAGCACGCCCGCGGCGGCGGTGGCCCGGTGCTCATCGAGGCCAACACCTACCGGATGGCGCCGCACACCACGTCGGACGACGCGACCCGGTACCAGCCGGCCGAGGAGCTCGCCGTCTGGCGGGCGCGGGACCCCATCGAGCGACTGCGGCTGCTGCTGGCCGCCGACGTGGCCGCCGGCTGGTTCGACGAGGTCCGCGAGCACGCCGACGACGCCGCCGCCGACCTGCGCCGAGCATGCCTCGCCATGGACCCGCCGGCCCCGGTGACCATGTTCGACAACGTGTACGCGGACGAGACGGCCGACCAGCGGGCCCAACGGGAATGGTTCACCGCCTACCGGGACTCCTTCCTGTAGTCGACCTCGGCCCACGGGCGACCTATCCTTGGTTCGAATGGGCTTCCCAGCAGGGAAGGTCCGTGACGACCCCGAAGGGCATGCGGTGCGACAGCCTGTGTCGACCTCGCCGGGTGAGCCGGGTGAGGTGGCTGGCCACGGGGCGCAGGCGGCGGAGGTGCCCGGCCAGCCGGCCGCGGCCGGCGCTTCGACCTCTCGTGCCGGCGCCGCCGCCGGCGTGCTCCCAGGCGCCGCGGCTGATCTGGCCGCGGCTGCCGACTCGACGTTCGCCTCCACGAACCCGGTCACCGGCGCGGTCGTCGGCCACTTCCCGGTGTGCTCCCCGCGGCGGGTCTCGGCCGCGGTGGCGGCGGCCCGCGACGCCGCCCCCTGGTGGGCCGGGCTCGGCGCCGCCGCGCGCCGCGATCACCTGCTGCGCTGGGCGGCTCACCTCGCCCGCCACGACCGGGAGCTCGTCGAGCTCCTGCATGCGGAGAACGGCAAGACCGCAGCCGACGCCCGCATCGAGCTGCTGCTCACCCTGGAGCACATCCGCTGGGCGGCGCGCCACGCCGGGCGGGTGCTGCGGACGCGTCGGGTCCTGCCCGGCCCGTTCCTGGCCAACTACACCGCCCGGGTGGAGTACCGCCCGCTCGGGGTCGTCGGGGTGATCGGTCCCTGGAACTACCCGCTGCTGACTCCGGTCGGCTCGATCGCCTACGCCCTCGCCGCCGGCAACCCGGTGGTGTTCAAGCCCAGCGAGTACACCCCGGCGCTGGGCAGTCGGCTGGCGCAGTCCTTCGCCGCAGCGAACCCGGACGCCCCCGCCGGTGTGCTGGGCGTGGTCACCGGGTTCGCCGACACCGGCGCCGCGCTCTGCGCCGCGGGCGTCGACAAGATTGCCTTCACCGGTTCCGCGGCCAGCGGCCGCATGGTCATGGCGACCTGCGCGCAGTCGCTGACCCCGGTCGTCATCGAGTGCGGCGGCAAGGATCCGTGCATCGTCGCCGACGACGCCGACGTGGTCGCCGCCGCCCGGGCGGCCGTCTGGGGGGCGATGGCGAACGCCGGGCAGACCTGCGCCGGCGTCGAACGGATCTACGTCACCGCGGCCGTCGCCGAGCAGTTCCTCGCCGAGGTCCGCCGGGCTCTGGCCGCGGTGCGGCCGGGGGACGGTCCCGGCGCCTCCTACGGCCCGATGACGATGCCCGGCCAGGCCGCCGTCGTGCGCCGCCACGTTTCCGACGCGCTGGCCCGCGGCGCGACGGCCCTGCTCGGCGGCGTCGACGCGGTGGGCGAGACGTTCATCGCCCCGATCGTCCTCGTGGACGTCCCCGAGGACAGCCCCGCCGTGCAGGAGGAGACCTTCGGTCCCGTTGTCACCGTCCGTACCGTCGCCGACGTCGACGAGGCCGTCGCCCTGGCCAACGGCACCCCGTACGCGCTGGGGGCGACCGTGTTCTCCCGCCACCGCGGCGACGAGATCGCCCGCCGGCTCGACGCCGGCATGGTGTCCGTCAACGCCGTACTCTCCTTCGCCGGGATTCCCGCCCTGCCCTTCGGCGGCAGCGGCGAGAGCGGGTTCGGCCGGGTGCACGGCGCCGAGGGGCTGCGCGAGTTCGCCCGCCCCCGCTCGGTGGCCACGCTGCGTCTGCCGCTGCCCGGCATGACGCTGACCACCTTCCAGCGCCCGCCCGGGCTGCTGGCCGCGGTGAGCTGGGTCGCCGGCCGCCGCCACGGCCGCGGCCCGTCCGCCCGCCGCGGTCGCTGACCCGAGGCTCGCGTCCCGAGGCTCGCGTCCCGAGGCTCGCGTCCCGAGGCTCGCGTCCCGAGGCTCGCGTCCCGAGGCCCGAGGCCCGAGGCCCGCGTCCCGAGACAGCCCGTTCCGAGGCCCGCGTCCCGAGAAGCCCGTTCCGAGACAACCCGTCCCGCGAGGCCGGACTGGCCGGCTGCCGGGCGATTGCGGTCGAACCGGGCGACATAGCGCCCATAGACCCTGCCGGGGCGGCGGCCGTCGAAGAGGGCATCTAGCGTGGTCGGGTCAACACGGAACTTGGGGGGTCTCATGACTCTACGTCGCGGACTTGCCGTTTCAGTGATGATCGGTGCACTCGTACTGGTAGGCGGACTCGCTGGCAGCGCCTCGGCCGCGCCGAGTGCGGCGGGAGCGCCCGCGCTCAGCGTCGCGAAGGCGTCGTCGGTCGTGCGCGCCGCCGGTTACACGCCGATCTCGCTGGGCGGCTTCGACCAAAACAGCGATCTCAGTGTGATCGTCGGGCTGCGCTCGACCTCCGCGGACGGGCACCCGCAGCGGGCGTTCTTCTTCCACCGCGGGGCGTACATCGGCAACGACGCGCAGCAGTCGAGCGCGACGATCCGCTGGATCTGGTCCACCGACCGCGTGGTGGCTCTGCAGTACGACCTGTACAAGCCGGGCGATCCGATGTGCTGCCCGACCGCCGGCGGGGCCACCGTCCGCTACCAGTGGAACGGCTCGTCGGTGACGCCGCTCGACCCGATCCCGAGCGCCGCCTTCGCTGCCCCGGCGGGCCGCCGCTGACCGTTCTCCGGTGCCCGCGGCGCGCCAGCCCCGTGGGTGCCTTGCCCTTCCAGAGGGATGAATCGGACACGGAACCCCCTGGAAGGGCAAGGCAAGGGGCGGCGAGGCCGGACGCGCTGGTGGTGCCGGCGCCTGCTTCAGGCGTGGCGCCCGGGTCCGGCGGAGGTGAGCTCGGCGACTGCCCGCGCCACCGGCGTCTCGCCGCTGACCAGCCCGGCGGTGATCCCGGCCGTGCCGGCGGTGGTGAGCAGGGCGGCGAGCACCGCGGCCACATCCGCGCGGGAGATCTCCCCGCGGTCCACCCCGGCGGCGAGCCGCACCCGGCCGGTCGGGTCGTCGTCGGTCAGCCGGCCCGGGCGGACGATGGTCCAGTCCAGATCGCGGCCGCGGATCGCCTCTTCGGCCGCGGCCTTGGCCCGCAGGTAGGCCGCGAACACCGCGTCTGTGCCCGGTGGCGGCGGTCCGTCGACGCCGACCGAGGAGACCAGCAGGTAGCGACGGACCCCGGCGAGTTGCGCCGCGTCGGCGAGCAGTACCGCCGCGGCCCGGTCGACGGTGTCCTTGCGGGCCGCGCCGCTACCCGGTCCCGCGCCGGCCGCGAAGACGACGGCGTCCGCGCCGCGCACGTGCTGCGCCAATGCCGCGGCGTCGATCGACTCCAGGTCGGCGACGACGGGCTCGGCGCCCGCCGCGCGGACGTCGTCGCGCTGGTCGGGGTTGCGGATCAGTCCGATCACCGTCGCGTCCTGCCCGCGTAGCCGGCGGCTTAGCAGCCGGGCGATCCGGCCGTGTGCCCCCGCGATCACGATCCGCACCCGTTGCTCCTCCCAGCCGTTCCGCGCCCGTCGGCTCAGTGTCCCTCTGCGGCCTCGACCAGCTCGGTGAGCACCCCGCCGAGCCCCTTGGGATGGACGAAGGCGATCCGGCTGCCGGCGGTGCCGTGCACCGGCGTGGAGTTGACCAGGTCGAAGCCGGTGGTGGTCAGCGCGGCCAGGGCGCTGTCGATGTCGGCGACGCCGTAGGCGATGTGGTGGATGCCGGGGCCCCGCTTGGCCAGGAACTTGCCCACCGGGCTGTCCTCGCGCAGCGGCTCGAGGAGCTGGACGTAGGAGTTGCCGGCCTCGCCGCTGTGTACCAGCAGCATCGCCTCGCGCACGCCCTGGCGGTCGTTGTCCTCCTGGTGCACGACCTTGAGGCCGAACGCCTCCTCGTAGCGCGGAATCGCCTCGGCCAGTGAAGCCACCGCGATTCCGACATGGTCGATCCTGGTCAGCACAACGCTCTCCCTGCTCCGCCGGCCCGGCGGCTGGATCCTGCCGATGATGGCGGCCGAGACGGGCGGCGTCCGGGCTCGGCTCCGCCGCCGAGCTCCGCCCCGCCGCAGACCTCGGCCTCGAGGAAGAGAGTGCCCGTTCGCGATCCCCGCGTCGACCGATGCGGGCAGGTGGCGCAGGTGACGGCGGTCGCGGTGGGTCCGCGGACGCCCGCCCGGCCGGGGTGTCACCTTCCGCACCGGGTCGGAGGATCGTCCGAGGGCGCACGGTGGGCCGAAGCGACCCGTATCGGCCCGCTGTCCGGAACGTCGTAGAGTCGTCTGTTATCAGCCTTGCTCCCGGCGTCGAGCCACTAACGTGAGGGTCACCTTGTCCACGACGCGTCGCGATCCATCCGCGCTCCGTGCGGCCCGCGGAACCACGTATCAGATAGGTGAGGTGGCCGAGCGGGTCGGGCTCTCGTTGCGCACGGTCCGGTACTACGAGGAGGCCGGGCTGCTCACGACCGCCGGCCGTACCCCCGGCGGATTCCGCCTTTACGGCGACGAGGCCGTCGACCGGCTGTTGGTCATCAAGAAGATGAAATCCCTCGGGTTCACCCTCGAGGAGATGCGCTCGCTGCTGTCCGTCCGCGACGAGTTGTCTGACCCGAAGATCTCCGATGCCCGTCGGGCCGAGCTGCGCGAGTTGCTGCGCACCTGGGTCGTGCTGGCCGAGGAGAAGCTCGCCACCCTGCGCCAGCAGGCCGGCGTTGCCGAGGACTTCGTCATCGGCCTGCACGGCGACGCCGACCGGTCAGCCTGACCCAGCGCTAGGCGTCCCCTCCGGCCGGCGGCTGCGCCTGGGCGTGTCGTGCCAGGTCACCGGCTACGGTAGGTCGGTGGGGCACATCAGCCCGCCGGGCCTGCCGGCTACGCGAGGTGACGGAGCAGGCTCTGTCGTCTGCTGCCCGGCCCCGGTTTCGCCGTGTTCGGAGAGTCTGCCGACGCTCGCCGTGGTCCCGCCCCGCTCCGGCAGGGAGGGGCGCGCGTGGGGGCCTCGGGAAGCCGGATCCGCAGGGGACGCGCGGTCGGTCAGGGATTACCAGATCTTTACCGCTTGTGTGTAGCCGCGGATTGCCCACGCGTAGACGCTAGATATCTGAACACCAGCCGCCGAGCTCACCTGATAAGGGTTGAATTGTCCACAACCAGCAGCGCCAGGTCTTCCGCCGACGCCCGCGACGGGCGCTACGAGATCGGCGACGTCGCCACCCTGGTGACCTTGTCCCTGCGTACCGCCAGGTTCTACGAGGAGGCCGGCCTTCTTGTCGCCGTGGGCCGCTCGGAGGGTGGTTTTCCACTCTATGACGACGATGCCCTCGATCGATTCTTTCTGATCAAGAAGATGAAGCCGCTGGGTTTCACGGTGGAGGAGATGCGCTCGCTGCTTACCCTGCGTGAGCGGATCACGCAGCCGGGGCTGCCTCCTCAGTTGCGCGCCGAGCTGCACGACCGGCTGCAGACCTGGGTCAGCCTGGCCGAGGAGAAGCTCGCCTCGCTGCAGGAGCAGGTCCGTCTCGCCGAGGACTTCATGATCGGCCTGCGGGACGACACGGCCCGGTCGCTGCGGACCGACGGCGACGCGGGCGGGCCCGACCGCGGCGGTCCGGCCCCGGGACTCGCCGGCGGTCGGCTGGACCTGGACGACTCGTTCCTCGACTTCCTCGACGACCCGCTCGGCGGCGACGACCGCTGACGCGCGGGGCGCGGGGCGCGCTGGCCGCGGTGGGGACCGGCGCCGCGGCCTGGCCGCGTCCTGGCCGCGTCCTGTCTGCGGCCTGTCTGCCATGAGCAGATCTGCCGCAGGCAGACCGCCGGTCCGGCGGCGGCTTTCCCGGTGACCCTGGAAGGGCCGGCCCCTCGTCGTACGCGACGAGTCCCGACCCGGTCGGCGGGAGGACACGTTTCATGATCGAGATATCGACGGCGCACGCGGGGCCCGGCCTCGGCCGGCCGCGAAGCCCGATCGCCCAGGCCGCCGGCGCCGGCACCGCCGACGACCAGGTGTTCGGCCGGCTGCTGGAGAACCGCATCGTCTTCCTCGGCGCAGTGGTGGAGGACGCCGTCGCCAACGCGATCAGCGCGAAACTGCTGCTGCTCGCCGCGGAGGACCCGACCTCCGACATCCACCTCTACATCAACTCGCCGGGTGGTTCGGTGAGCGCCGGCATGGCGATCTACGACACGATGCAGTACGTCGGCAACGACGTGGCCACCGTCGCGCTCGGCTTCGCCGGGTCCATGGGCCAGTTCCTGCTCTGCGCCGGCGCCGCGGGCAAGCGGTACGCCCTCCCGCACGCGCGGATCATGATGCACCAGCCGCACGGCGGCATCGGCGGCACGGCCGCGGACATCTCCATCCAGGCCGAGCAGATGCTGTACACGAAGCGGACGCTGCAGCAGCGCATCGCCTTCCACAGCGGGCAGACCGTCGAGCAGATCGAGGCCGACTCCGACCGCGACCGGTGGTTCACCGCCGAGGAGGCCCGCGACTACGGGCTGGTCGACCACGTCGTCGAGCGGGTCGACCAGGTGCCCAGCGGTGTCGGCGGCGCCGGCATCGGCCTACGCCGCGCGGCCGGCCGCACCGGCTTCGGCCCGGCGGGGGGTGCCCGATGAGCGCCGCCCGCCACGTCCTGCCCAACATCGTGGAGCGGACGTCGCGCGGCGAGTACTCGATGGACCCGTACTCGAAGCTGCTCAAGGAGCGGATCGTCTTTCTCGGCGTGCAGATCGACGATGTGTCGGCGAACGACGTGATGGCGCAGTTGCTGTTCCTGGAGTCGGAGGATCCGGACCGGGACATCTCGATCTACATCAACTCGCCGGGTGGGTCGTTCACGTCGTTGACGGCGATCTACGACACGATGCAGTTCGTGCGGCCGGACATCTCGACGATCTGCATGGGGCAGGCGGCGTCGGCGGCGGCGGTGCTGCTGGCGGCGGGGACGCCGGGCAAGCGGTTCGCGCTGGNNAACAGCCGGATCCTGATCCATCAGCCGTCGGCGCAGGGGGAGGGCCAGTCGTCCGACCTGGAGATCCAGGCCCGCGAGATCCTGCGCGTCCGCGCCCTGCAGGAGACCCTGCTCGCCCGGCACACCGGCCGCAGCGAGACGGAGATCCGCCGCGACACCGAACGCGACAAGATCTTCAGCGCCACCGAGGCCCGCGCCTACGGCCTCATCGACGACGTCATCACCAGCCGCAAGGCGACGACGCCCCGCATCTCCGGCGCCGCCTGACCTCGACCCGGTGATCCGATCGCTGAGAATCCCACCAGGTCGGATCACCGGGTCGTGCGCGGAATCCATGTTTCCAGGTCGATCGTAGGCTGGGGTGACAGGCGCTTGAGAGGGACCGTTCGTTCGACGACCGCGGAATCTGGTAGTGGTACGGATCATCGCGCAGTGGAATGTGTGCCATGAGGCTGCTCGTCCTGGGTGGCACCGCCTGGCTCGGCCGGGCCGTGGCCGAGGCGGCGCGCGACGCGGGCGACAGCGTGGTGTGCCTGGCTCGTGGTGAGTCGGGTGACGCCGCCGAGGGCGTGCAACTGGTTCGCGGTGATCGTCGCGATCCGGCCAGCTACGATCTCCTCCCGGGCGAGTTCGACGCGGCGGTGGACGTGTCTCGCCAGCCTGGGCACGTGCGTAGCGCGGCCGCGGCACTGGAGCCGCGCTGCTCGCACTTCATCTTCGTGTCCACCGGCAATGTGTACGCCGACCCGTCCGCGCTGCGGAAAACCGTCGACGCTCCCCTGCTGGAGCCGCTTGCCGGCGACGTCATGGCCACCATGGCCGACTACGGTCCCGCGAAAGTGGCGTGTGAACAGGTCGTGGCCGACGCGTTCGGGTCGTCCCGTCTGTTGATCGCTCGCTCCGGTCTGATCGGCGGACCTGGTGACTGGTCAGGACGGACGACCTACTGGCCCTCACGGTTCGCGGCCCCGTCGCATCCGGATGGTCGGGTACTTGTACCGGATGCACCGAACCTCATGACGCAAGTCATCGACGTGCGTGATCTCGGGTTCTGGCTGGTCGACTCCGCGCGCCAGCATCGCGCCGGAACTGTGAACGCGACCNGCGACTCGATTCCCTTCGAGGAGCACATCGCTCTCACCCGCGAGATCACGGGCCACCGCGGGTCACTCGTGCGGGCCGCTCCCGACTGGCTCGACCGGCACGGTGTGCGGACCTGGTCCGGGCCGACATCGCTGCCCTTGTGGCTGCGGCAACCCGACTATTCCGGGTTCAACGATCTCGACAACACCACGGCGCGTGCTCACGGTCTGGTCAGCCGGCCGCTGGCGGAAACACTGCTCGACGGACTCCGCGCACCGCCCGCACAACCGGTAGCAGGTCTTACCGACGACGAAGAACGCTCCCTGCTCGACGCCTGGGACGCGCAGAAGGCCACCCGAGGCTAGTGCAGCCGCTCATAGGTCCCTTTCCGGTGTGCGGTGACGGCCTGTGATGTCAGACGGCGTTCGTCTCGCCGCCGGATGGTTCGCCGGAACCGCCTCGCGAGAGGTGTGCGTGGGAGCGGAGCCACGTGGTTGTTCTGTATGGATAAATCGGACGCTGAACCGTATAGAAGGACCACGGTGGCGGCTCTCCCACGCATCCGCCCCGAACCGCGAGCCGTCGCCCCCATAGCGACCCTCGCAGCCACACGGCGACGTCACGCAGCGCGAAAGGCTGGACGGGAAGCGGACTTCCGAGGCGCTGCACTAGTGTGCCGAGTCGTTGATCCACTTGCGGATGTCCGCTTCGAGTTCGACAGCGGACCGGGATCCTGCTGCGGGAGGCTGGTCAGCCGGCGACCGCAGCCTCGGCGGCCCCGGGCAGGACCGGCGCCCAGGGCCACGGCGGGTCGGGGATGCTCCGGCGCAGCGCCGGGGCGACCTCGGACTGGAACAGTTCCAGGCTCGCCCGGTGCTCGGCGGCGGGCAGGCCGCCGGCCTCGGCGTGCAGGTGCAGCACACTGTGGCCGAACTGCTCGTGGTAGCGGTGCACCTTGTCGACGATCTGCTGGGGGCTGCCGATCAGCGCGGAGCTGCGTTCGATGAAGTCCTCGAGCGTCGGGAAGACCGGTTCCATCCCCATCGAACGCTGGAAGGCGAGCTGCCCGGCGAACACCGGCGCGTAGGCGGCGACGGCGTCCTGGGAGCGGGGGGCCACGTGGAAACCGGCCGTGCCGGCGCCGACCGCGGCCAGCGCCGGGTCGTGGCCGTACTCTGCCCAGCGCTGCCGGTAGTAGTGGACCAGTTCGGCGTAGGGTTCGATCGGGTTGGTGACGTTGGCGGAGAACAGGGGATCGCCGTAGCGGGCGGCGAGGTCGACCGATTCCCGGCTGGTGGCGCTGCCGTGCCAGACCCGGATCGGCTGCTGGAACGGGCGCGGCCAGACCTCGGCCTCGTGCAGCGCGGGCCGGTAGCGCGGCTGCGCGGTGATCGTGTCCTGCCGCCAGATCTGCCGGAACAGCTCGTAGGACTCGGCGTTGCGATCCCACTGGTCCTCGGGGGTGACGTCGAACAGTTCCCGCTGCGCCGTGCCGTTGCCCTTGCCGATGATCAGTTCGAGGCGGCCGTCGGAGAGGTTGTCGAGGGTGGCGTAGTCCTCGTAGGCGCGCACCGGGTCCAGCAGGCTCAGGGTCGTCACCGCGGTGAACAGCCGGATGCGCGAGGTACGCGCCGCGAGGTGGCTGAGCACGACCGGCGGCGAGGAGGAGATGAACGGCCGCTCGTGCCGCTCACCGACGCCGAACCCGTCGAAACCCAGCTCCTCGGCGAGCACCGCGCTGTCGACGACCTCGCGCAACCGGTCCCGGGTCGACGGCGTGACGCCGGTGACCGGGTCCGGCCGATGGACGATCAGGGTGATGACCAGGAACCGCATGGTGCCTCCCCGGGGAGTGGTCGACGGTCAGCGTGTGGAGGCGACCGAGACTGATCGCCGGGTGGTCCGCCCGGCCCGCCCGGCGGGGTACCGCGGGCTCGCGGTAGGGCAGGTCCGGCCGGCCGGCGCGGGGCGACCGCGGCGGGAGGCGCGGATCTCTCCGGCGGCGGGCTGGTGGAAGGATCGGCGGGCGAACCGCGCGCCGGCTGGGACCACGATCCGGCCGGCGCCGAGGACCGCCTCGAACCCCGCCGAGAACCCCAGGTTCGGGGACACGCCGTGCTGGTGCGCCGGGGAGTCGAGCACCGGGAGCGCACCGGCGCCGTCCCAGGCCGCCGAGACGTCCACCGCGGGCCGGCCGCCCATCGCGATGGGGCCGCTCACCCCCATGGCGCCGCCCATTGCGATCGGGCTGCCGACTGCCATGGGGCCGCCAACCGCGACAGGGCCGCCAACTGCCATGGAGCCGCCAACTGCCATGGAGCCGCGAATTTCGAGGGGGCCGCCGGTGGCGGCACGGGGCTCGAACGGTCGCGCCAGCCCCGTCGGGGCCGGGACGCCGAGGTGGGCCGTGACCGGCCCGGCGACCTCGGACGCCGGCGCGGCCGGCACGGCGGGGGCGATCTCGGGCTCGATGCGGGCGAGTTCGAGGCGCACCTCGTCGAGCAGGTCCGTCAGGCGCACGCCAAGCGCGCGGCAGATCGCCGCGAGGATCTCCGAGGAGGCCTCCTTGCGACCCCGCTCGATCTCGGACAGGTACGGCATCGACACCAGCGCCGCCGCGGCGACGTCGCGCAGGGTGCGCTGCTGGGCCAGCCGGCGGCGCCGCAGCGCCCGCCCGATCAGCCCGCGTAGCAACGGGACCTCGACCTGCTCGGCCATCGCCACCCGGACCACCCTCCGACGCCCGCGGAACCGCTCAGAAGCCGAGGGTATCCGTTGCGGCGTCGTCTCATCCGCCGATGTCGCCGTCCGGTCCGCCCAGCCCGTCCGGCCCGTCCGGCCCGCCCAGCCCGTTCGCTTCGTCCAGCCCGTTCGCTTCGTCCAGCCCGCGCAGGTCGTCGCGACGAATGCAGCAGTGCACGCCGACGACTTGGTCGACCACCTGGCTCACCGCGAAGTCGCCGGCGGCGCTGAGGTAGGCGAGGGCGACGTGCGGCGGCAGCGCGAACCGTTCGCCCAGGAATGCCACGGCGTTGCGGGTGGCCGCGCGCATCGCCGCGCCGAGGTCCGGGTCGAGCCCGGCGACGATGTGCAGCGCGTCGGTCTGCGCCCACGGTGCGCTCAGGGCGCGGGCGGTGCGGCGCACCGTCTCGTCGGAGCGCACGGTCAGCCGCAGCAGGGCACGCAGCGGCGCCTCGAACGCGGTGAGCGCCACCTCCCCGTCGCCCTGGGCGAAGTGCGGATCCCCGGCGTAGAACAGCGCGTCCGGGACCTGGACGGGCAGGTAGAGACGGGCGCCGACGCCGAGGTGGCGGATGTCGAGGTTGCCGCCGTGCGGGCCGGGTGGCACCGAGTGGACCGGGTCGGTCGTCGCGGCCGCCACCCCCATGATTCCGAGGAAGGGACGCAGCGGGAAACGGATCTGTCGGCCGTCGCCCACGGGCAGCACCCCGGACTCGCCCCGGGTGTGCGCGACCAGGCACACCGGCGGCACCGCGGCCCCGGCCGGCAGGCCCGGCGGCGCGATCGGCATCTCGCCGGGCAGCGCCCCCCGCCCGTGCCGGTTGCTGATCACCCCGTAGGGAGCCCGGCGGACCAGGTCGAGCACCTCGACCTCCAGGACATCGCCCGGTCGGGCCCCGCGCACGGCCACCGGGCCGGTGACGACGTGCGGGCCGGCGACGTCGGGCTGGTGGCGCCGGCCGCTGCCCGCCAGCGCCAGCACGTCGTCGAGCAGCGCGTCGGTCGGGATGCCCGCGGCGCCGAAGAAGGTCCGCGGGTCGCCGCCCTGGTCGGCGAGCAGACCCTCGTGGCTGATCGTGTCGATCCGGATGGCCTGCCCGGACGGCACGGTCAGCACCGGTCGGCTCGCCGCGTTCGGCAGCAGCCCCCACCAGACCTCGTCCGGCCGGGCCGGCAGGTACGTCTCGCCCGCGGTAATCCCGACCCCGCTGTGCAGAACGGTCACGGGCCGGCACGCTGCCACACCCCGGTGTCGGTCTCGTTACCGTGCCACGCGGTCACCGGCCCGCCGCCTGCGGTGTGACCAGCGCGTCCGTCCCGCGAACGGCGAGGCGTGGTCCACCCCGGGCGCCACCACGACGCAACTGGCCGGTAATGCCGAGGCAAACGACCGGCCGCAGGATGTTCACGTGGTCAACATCCGGCTGGGCGGCCCCCGGAACTCGTGGGCGGTGTCGTCCGAACACGTCGATCTGCGCCGCGCCCCGGTCGCGCCGCTGCCGGTCACCGTCGACGCCCGCCCGCAGCGGCTCACCCTCGATCTGGCCCGCACCGCCGTCGTCGTCGTCGACATGCAGAACGACTTCTGCCATCCCGACGGCTGGCTCGCCTCGATCGGCGTCGACATCACCCCGGCGCGCCGCCCCATCGCACCGCTGCGCCGCGCCCTGCCGGTGCTGCGCGCCGCCGGCGTCGCCGTCGTCTGGCTGAACTGGGGCAACCGGCCGGACGCGGCGAACCTGCCGCCCGGCGTGCTGCACGTCTACAACCCGGACGGGGCCAGCGGCGGCATCGGCGCGCCGGCCCGCCCCGGCGGCAGCCCGACGCTGCAGGCCGGAAGCTGGTCGGCGGCGATCGTCGACGAGCTGCCGGTGCCCCTCGGCGACGTGCGCGTCGACAAGTACCGGATGAGCGGCTTCTTCGACACGCCGCTGGACGCCGTGCTGCGCAACCTCATGGTGACGACGCTGCTGTTCGCCGGGGTGAACTCCGACCAGTGCGTGCTGGCGACCCTCACCGACGCGGCCTGCCTCGGCTACGACGTCGTGCTGCTCGAGGACTGCGCGGCGACGACGTCACCGCCGTTCTGCCACGACGCCGCCGTCTACAACGTCGCCCAGTGCTTCGGGTTCGTCGCCTCCTCCGCGGCGCTCACCGACGGCCTCGCCGGGACCGCCGATGCGCGGTATCCGGCGGCCGCGGCCGGTGTCGCCGACCCCGCCGACCCCGCCAACCCCGCCGGGCAGGGGTGACGCCGTGCCGACGACGCCGATCCTGATCACCCCGGACGCCCTGGAGATGCACCACATCAGCGCCGGGGACACCGTGCGCCTCGGCGTGCTCGCCGGCCCCGAGGCCTCGCCGGTCACCGTCATCCTGGAGTCCTGGGACGTCGGCGGAGCCCAGCCGCCCAACAGCCATCCCGCGTCCACCGAGCTGTTCGTGTTCCTGCGCGGGCGCGGGGTGGCCGTCTGCNACGGCACCGAGGTCGCCGTCGCCGCCGGCGGCACGCTGGTGCTCCCGCCCACGTCGGTGCACCACATCACCAACACGGGACCGGGCCGGATGTACGCGCTGACCCTGATGAGCCCGGACGACGGGTTCGCGGCGATGGTGCGCCGCGGGCCCCTCGCCGGGACCGACGACGAGGACCGCGCCGTCCTGGCCGCCGCGCCGTCCGCCGCGCCATGACCGGCGGCGACGCGGTGGCCATGGCGGCGGACTGGTTCGCGCTGCGGCCCGTGGCGGCCCGGACCTGGCTGGTCGCCGAGCCCGGCCACGTCAACTGCTTCCTGGTCGAGGGCGACGAGCGCGCGGTGCTCGTCGACACCGGGCTGGGTCTCGCCGACGTGCACGCGGCGGCCCGGTCCCTGACCGGCCGGCCGATCCTCGCCGTCAACTCCCACGGGCATGACGACCATCGCGGCGGCAACTGGCTGTTCCGCGACGTCGCGGCGCACCCGCTGGCGGCGCCGTCGCTGAGGACACCGGTGCCCGCCGAGCGGCTGGCCGCCTACCTCGCCGTCGCCCGCGAGCAGTACGCCGCCTACGAACGGCTGCGCGCCGACGACGAGCGGTTCTTCCACCTGCTCACCGAGGACACGACGCCCCGACCGCTGCCGCCGTCCGCCGACGCCTGGACCGTGCCTGCGGGGCCCGCGCCGGCCGCACTGGTCGACGGCGAGCGCCTCGACCTGGGCGGCCGGGAGCTGACCGTGCTGCACACCCCCGGCCATTCGCCGGACTCGCTGTGCCTGTTCGACGAGCGGGACGGTCTGCTGTTCGCCGGCGACACCCTCGTCACCGGCGACTTCTGGGTGCACCTGCCCGACGCCGAGATCGACGTGTTCGCCGCGACCCTGCGCGGCCTCGCGTCGCGGCTGGCCGGCTCGGTGCGGGAGATCTATCCCGCGCACACCCTGCGGTACCGGGTGGGCCCGGACTTCCTGCGCCGAGCCGCCGACGCGTTCGAGGCGGTCGCCGCCGGGGAGGCGCCCGGCCGGCCGGGTACCGACCTGCTGCGCCGCCCGGCGCTGCGGCACGACTTCGCCGACTTCAGCATTCTGCGTCCCCTTGGCATCGAGACGGCGGCGGCCACGTCGGAGACTGATGGGGCACCGGCGGAGCTGGCCGCCATCGACCCCGAGCTCGGCGCCGCCTTCGCGCGGTACGAGCGGGCCCTGCTGGCCGGGGACGTGGCGACCCAGCAGGAGTCCTTCTCCGCCAGTGCGGACGTGGTGCGCGTCGACGGGGACGGGCCCCTCGTCGGGCCGTCGGCGCTCGCCGCCTACCGGGCCGCCCGGCCCACCCCCGGCCCGCGGCGGCTGCGCGCGCTGCACACGATGCGCAGCCCCGGGGAGACCATCATTACCGTGTCGACGAATGAGCGGCTGGGAGCTGACGGCCGGATCGTCGGCCTGAGTACCCAGACCCAGGTGTGGGCCCGCACCGACGACGGCTGGCGGGTGATCGCCGCCTGCGTCGCACCGATGAGCGACCCGAATCCCACGGACGACCCCTCCCCGGCGGGTGGCCGGTGAACTCGACGGGCGGGTGGGCGCCGGCCGTCTGGCGGGAACGCGGCGACCCGCTGCTCGCGCCGACCGGCAGCGGCCCGCTCGACAGGCTGCGCGTGGCCGTGAAGGACCTGTTCGCCGTCGGCGGGTACCGGATCGGTGCGGGCAATCCCCGTTGGCTCGCCGAGGCGCCGGTGGAACCGGCTGACGCGCAGGCCGTCCGGGCGCTGCGGGCCGCGGGCGCCGCGATCGTCGGGATCGCGCAGACCGACGAGCTTGCCTTCTCCCTGTCCGGCGTGAACGTGCACTACGGCACCCCGCCCAATCCGGCGGCGCCGGACCGGGTGACCGGCGGGTCGAGCAGCGGGCCCGCGTCGGCGGTCGCCGCCGGGCAGGCCGACGTCGGTCTCGGCACCGACACAGCCGGGTCGATTCGGGTACCCGCCTCGGTCTGCGGGCTGTACGGGCTGCGGCCGACGCACGGCGCAGTGGCGGTGGGCGGCGTGCTGGGGCTCGCCCCGTCCTTCGACACGGTCGGCTGGCTCACCGCCGATCCGGGCCTGCTGCGCGCGGTCGGGGAGATTCTGCTGCCGGCGGGATCGTCCGGGTCGGCGGGCCCGGCCGGGACCGCGGGGTCGGTGGCGCGCCTGCTCGTCGCCGTGCACCCGCCGGAGGAGGCCGTATGTTCGCTCGCCGACGCGCTGGGCGCGGAGCTCGACCTCGGGCCGCTGCGCGAACTCGATGACGTCCCGCGGCTGCTGGCGGCGTTTCGCGCGGTGCAGGCCGCGGAGGCGTGGCGGCTGCACGGGGCCTGGATCACCGCTCACCCAGGTGCGTTGGGCGCCGACGTCGAGGCGCGATTCCGGTTCGGCGCCGAGGTCGACGCCGACGTGGAACGCGACGCCCGGCGGGAGATCGCCGCCGGGCGGGAGCGGCTGCTGGACCGGCTCGGCACGGACGCCTGGCTCGCGCTGCCCGCCGCCGGAGGCCCGGGGCACCTTCGTCGCAGCGGCACAGGTGATCGGGACGCCTGGCGTATGGCGACGCTAGGCTGGACAGTTATGGCTAGTGCGTACGGCCTGCCAAGCTGTGTCGTGCCGGACCGGATGACCCAGGGCGGCGACCCCCTTCCCGCAGCGGCCGGGTCGCCGCGCCGCCCGGTCGGACCAGCTCCGGTCGGACTGGCCCTGGTCGGCCCGCCCGGTGCGGACCGGGTGCTGCTCGACGCGGCGGTGGCCGCTGCCGGCACGGCCGCGTCGTGACCGCCTTCGCCGAGGATGTCGGCGTCCGGCTCGGCGGGGCGGTTCGCGCGCAGCGGCATGCCCTCGGCCTCACCCTCGTCGACGTGGCAGGCCGGGCGGGACTGAGCCATCCCTTCCTCAGTCAGCTCGAGCGGGGGCTGGCCCGGCCGAGCATGCGGTCGCTGACGGCGATCGCCTCCGCGCTCGGGACCAGCGCTCAGGCCCTGATGGCCGCGGCGGAGGCGAGCGTCCCCCTCGTCGAACCGGTCAGCGTGGTGCGCCACGACACCGTCTCCGTCGACTCGCCCGGCGGGTCGGTGCGCAGCCTCGTGCGCGGCGCCCGGGCGATGCTGCCCTCGGAGTACACCGGCGCCCCGGCGTCGTTCCACGACTACTTCCAGCACGACGGCGAGGAGTTCGTCTACGTCGTCTCCGGTTGCATCGAGGTCGACGTCGACGGCGTGCTGCACACCGTGGCCGCGGGCGAGAGCGTCTACTACGCCGGGGGAGTGCGCCACCGCTGGCGCGGCCTGGACGGCGAGCAGGTGCGCCTCGTCGTCGTCCAGCAGAACGCCTGACCGTCCCACCTGCGGGGCCAGGTTTAGCGCCGCCGACATTCGGCTCTGACGGTCCCGTCACGCACCCGCGCGACGATGTTGATCCCGTCAACATTCGGAGGCAGCGTGCGGATCGGCGTGTTCCTCTTCGGTGGCGTCGAGATGGCCGACGCCGGGATCGGCGGCACCGAGCCCACCGAGCGCCGCTACGACCAGGCGGCGATCGAGCACGCCCACCGGGAGCTGCTGGTCTGCGGTGAGCTGGCCGACCGGCTGGGCTACGACAGCTTCTGGCTGACCGAGCACCACTTCCAGCACGAGGGCTACGAGGTCGTGCCGAACGGGCTGATGTTCTCCGCCTTCCTCGCCGCCCGCACCGGCCGGATTCGGATCGGGACGATGTTCAACGTGGTCGGCCAGTGGCATCCGCTGCGCCTCGCCGAGGACTTCGCGCTGCTGCACAACCTCAGCGGCGGGCGCGGCATCCTCGGTGTCGGTCGCGGGACCGTGCCCCGCGAGATGCTGCCGCTGACGGCGGGCACGGTGTCCGTCGGCTCCTACGACAACCCGTCGGCGGCGGCGGCCGACCGGCTCAACCGGGAGATCACCGAGGAGAGCCTCGACGTCCTGCACGCCGCGTTCACCCACGAGCGGTTCAGCTACTCGGGCCGGCACTTCTGTTTGCCGCCGCCGGGGATCCCGGACCGCGGCGGTGAGGTCCGCGAGCTCACCCTGGTCCCCCGTCCGCGCTATCCGTTCCAGACCTGGCAGGCGGTGACCAGCCCGCCGACGCTGCGCGCCGCGCCGACCCGCGGCTTCGGCGGCGTCTTCTGGCTGCGCGAACGCCACCGGCTCGCCGCCGACTGGCGGGCGTTCGCCGAGACCTTCGAGCAGGTCCACGGCCGCCCGCTGGAACGCGGAGAACGCCGGATGCTCGTGCTCAACGTCGCCGTCGGCGACACCCGCGCGCAGGCGATGGCCACCGTCCGCGCGGGCCACGACGAGTTCTGGCGCTTCCTGGCCCCCTACGGCTGGGGGCGGGGCTACGTGGGCCCGGACGGGCGGCCCGCCGACGGCTCGTTCATCCCCACTCTGGAGGACTCGATGGCGCAGGGGCCGTGGGCGGTCGGCACCGCCGACGACGTCGCCGCGCACATCGCCGCCCTCGACGACCTGCTTGGCCTCACCGATCTGGTGATCTTCCCGGCCATGCCCGGGGACCCCTACGACCGGGCCCGCGAGCAGATGGAGCGCTTCGTCCGCGACGTGGTGCCCCTGCTGCCGGCCGCGGCCGCGGCCGCGGCCGCGGCCGGGACCGTGACCATGACCGCTGAGGAGCCAGGATGACCCGGTACTTCGCCGACCTGCGGGCCCCCGAGGCCGCCGGGCTCTCGCCGGACGCGGTCGCCGTGCTGCCCGTCGGGTCGATCGAGCAGCACGGCCCCCACCTGCCGCTGTCGACCGACCTGTTGGTCGCCGAGACGCTCGCCCGGGACGCCGTCGACGCCTTCGGTGACGCCTGTGACCTGTGGCTGCTGCCGGCGCTGGCCTATACGAAGTCCAACGAGCACGCTTGGTCGCCGGGCACGATGTGGCTGTCGGCGACGACGCTGCTCGCGGTCCTCGACGATCTGGCCCGCTGCCTCGCGACCACCCCGGTGCGTCGGCTGGTGTTCCTCAACGGCCACGGCGGCAACAGCGCGCTGCTGCAGGTCGCCAGCCGCGACATCCGTCTTGCGCACGGGCTGCGCACGTTCGTCATGCACCCGTCCCTGCCGGCGGACCATGGCGGCACCTCGCCGGCCGCCGAGCTCGGCATGGGCATCCACGCCGGCATCGACGAGACCTCGCTGCTGCTGCATCTGCGTCCCGACCTGGTCCGCCTCGATCTGGGGGTGCGCAGCGTCCCCGAGCAGCTCGCCTCGTTCGATCGGGTCCGTTTCGGCGGTGCGGTCTCGTTCGGGTGGCTCAGTGACGACTTCGGCACCGACGGAACCATCGGCGACCCGACCGGGGCCACCGCGGAGCGCGGCACACGACTCTACGAGGCGATGGTGGTCGCGGCGGGCCAGTCGCTCGCCGAGATCGCCCGGTTCGACCCGCGATCGACGCGTTGACGTCCTCCCCCGCCTGCTGCTGAAGACGGGGGATGCCCACTCCTGCACATCATTGATCCTTTTTCATCCCGGTTCTCTGAAGCGCGGGCCAGGATGGCTCGGTTGACGGTGCTCCAGGTTTTTCAGGTCAGCACCTCGGTCAGCCGGCCGACGGAATGGGCGGGGGTGCCGTCAGCGCCTCGAGGGCGTCGCCGACCGTGGTCAGGCTGCGCCGCAAGCGCTCCAGCAGGTCGTCGGTCGTGGTTGTCAGGAGCAGCCAGCCTCGTAGCTCGGCGATGTATGCGCCCTGGATGGCACCGGCGATCGCGGCCGGCACGACATCCTGGGACGCCGCGCCGATTCGCTGCGCGATGAACGCAGCCACGGTTGCCCGCCACGTCTCCCAGTGCTCGGCGGCGCTGGCACGTAGGGCGCTTGAGGTGTCCAGAAGCTGGAAGCGCTCCAGCCACACACCGCGCGTGTCCACGGCGTCGCGTGTGGAACCCACGACCGCCTCTCGCACAGCCGTCATGGGCGGGCAGGCTCCGTCGGCTCGGGCCAGCAGCTCGGCGAGGCGGCGGTTGGTGTGGTCGAACGCGCTCCACACGACGGCCGCCTTCGAGGGGAAGTAGCGGAAGAACGTCGTCCGGCCGACGCCCGCCGCGGCCGCGATCTGGTCGACCGAGACGTTGGCGTAGCCCTCGCGGAGCAGGAGCTGGATGGCCACCTGCTCGACGGCCTCGGGAGACGTGACCCGTGGCCGCCCGGCACCGCGTGAGCCGTTGCTCGCGCCGGCCATCCGCCAAGTCTACCCGTCGTCCGCAGCCGCGCGGGAGGGCGAAACGACCGTGCATCGGCGGTCACACCAATTTCGGTATCGAGTACCATATTGCTCGGTCTGAGCTCGACGCTGACTTTCCGATCTCGGACCCCCAGGTCAACGAGGAGGAAGAGGGGCACATGAGCAGACTGAACGGCAAGATCGCGATCGTGACCGGTGCTGCACAGGGCATGGGCGAGGCGCACGCGCGCCGGTTCGTGGCCGAGGGCGCCAAGGTGGTCCTGACCGACCTGAACGAGGAGCGCGGGAAGCAGATCGCCGTCGAGCTCGGAGAGAACGCCCACTTCGTCGTCCACGACGTGGCGTCCCTCGCCGACTGGCGCCGCGTCGTCGACGAGACCGAGGCGACCTTCGGCCCGCCCACCGTCCTGGTGAACAACGCGGGCGTCCTCGGGCCCATCGTCTCCACGGTGGATCTCGACGAGGACGCGTACCTGAAGGTCTGCGCGATCAACCAGCACTCCCAGTTCTACGGGATGAAGTCGGTCATCCCCGCGATGCAGAAGGCCGGAGGCGGTTCGATCATCAACGTCTCCTCGATCGCGGGTATCGTCTCGATCGTCGGCGCGCCGAACCTCGCCTACGTCGGCAGCAAGTTCGCTTCCCGAGGGATGACGAAGCACGTCGCCGCGCAGTACGGGAAGGACAACATCCGCGTCAACTCGGTGCACCCCGGCTACATCAAGACGCCGATGATGGCTGCGGCCACCGACGAGCAGGGTGGCGGCATCGCCGCCCTGGTGCCCCTTGCACGGATGGCCGAGCCCGACGAGGTATCCCAGGTCGTGCTGTTCCTCGCGTCCGACGAGTCGTCGTACGTCACCGCCACCGAGCAGATCGTCGACGGCGGGCTCACCGCCCAGTAGGTCGGGCCCGGCCGGGCTTCCTCCATCTCGCCGGCCATGTCGCAGCGGCGCTGGTCGCGCTGGTCCCGCCGCAGCGACACTGGCCGCGATGGGGCCCGCTGCCGTCGCCGGGCTCGCTCGGGCGGCCTGATCAGCCGTTCGGGAGGGCGCGTCATGCTGTGACTCCGCGCAACGCACCAGCTCCCATCTCGCTTGCCAGCGTCCGAAGGTGTACTGCAGATGCGCAGATGCGCAGATGCGTGGTGATCAGCTTGTTCAGGCGCCGACGCATCAGCGTTGTCGAACCGCGCGTGTGTCCCCGAGGCCGCATGCAACAAGCGCACCTGTGAAGTGCCCTCTCGATCCGGTGGACGGAAGCATAGAGAACTCCCATCCTCCCAGCTCGGAGGGCACTTTCGCGTTCAGGAACCCCAACGGGCAGGCATAGCGCGCGGTGCATCCAGGCCTGGACTGAAGCGCGGTGTGCGTACGATTTTCCGGTGACCCTCATCCCAGAGACCCACCGCGACCTCGCGCAGAACGCCGAGGTCGCGATCCTCACCACCCTCGGCCCCGACGGTGCCCCGCAGACCACGGCCGTGGGCTACCTGCTCGACGACGGCGTCTTCCGCATCTCCGTCAGCTCGGACAAGCAGAAGCTGAAGAACCTGCAGCGCACGCCGCAGTGCTCGCTGTTCCTGCTGGACATCACCAACGTCTACCGCACGGTGGAGGTTCGCGGCACCGCCGAGGTCATCCTCGACGACGACTACACCTGGGCCGCGAAGATCGCCGAGAGCCGTGGCCGCACGGCCGACGACATCCGCAAGCTCACCCCGCCCGGTGAGCACCGCTACAGCATCGCCGTGACCCCGACGAAGGTCAACACCTTCGGCTGATCCCGCGGCCAGCCGGTCACGGATCCGAACATACGTTCGACATTCGGGCCGTGTCGGCTCTAGCGTTGATGCATGACCTTCGCCACCCGTCCTTGGCCGCCCCTCGCACGGTGGTTGTTCGCCCTGGCGCTCGTTGCCGTGCGTCGGCGTGACGGTTCAGGACGGTGTGGCGGGGGTGGGGGCGGGGAGTTTGCCGGGGTTGAGCAGGCCGTCCGGGTCGAGCCGGGCGGCGGCCTCGCGGACCAGGTCCAGGCGGCCGTGGTGCAGCTCCCAGGTGTGCGGGTCGTCGACGTACACCTCGACGTCGGCCAGGCGGGCCATCCGCTCGTACAGGTCGTCGGGCCCGTCGTAGCGCAGGAACAGCATCGAGACCCAGTCGCGGCCGTTCGCGGTGAGGAAGCCCTCCAGGTGGATGAGCGACTCGGGNGCGAGTGCCGCGACCTCGGCGCGGCGCCGAGTGAGACCGGGGCCCATGCACTGCAGGTGGGTGAGCTCCGGGCGGACCTTGCGGACGCGGTACGTGGTGTGGTTGTACGACAGCGAGGCGATGTGCGCCGGGCCCCTGGGGCGCACGGCGTCGACCCGCCCGCCGTGCCGCTCGACGACGGCGGTCGCCGCGGCGACGCTGTCCTCGGTGACGATCCCGCGCACGCTGACCCGGCCGGCGGGCATCGCCGGGTCGACCGGCCGGTAGGTCGCGATGATCCCGGCCTCGTCGAGGGAGAGCAGCCGCGGGGTCGGCTCCAGGTCGAACAGCTCCTCGCCCGCGGCGACCGCGCCGGCCAGCTCCGGGAAGGACGCGAACAGCCCGGTCCAGCGGCGCGCGGGGCGCAGCGCCACGGTCGCCTGCGCGATCACCCCGTTGACCCCGAACGCGTGCGCCATCGCGGTGTTGTCCGGGAAGGGCACCTCCACCGGGATGGCATCGTCGGTGCACGGCACGACGAGCAGCGAGCGCAGGTAGCCGTCCCAGATCGCGCCGTTGGCGATCGAGCCGGTGCCGCCGGAGCCGCCGGCGATGAATCCGGCGACCGTGCTGCCCACGGTCGACGGCAGGATTGCCAGCTCCTGCCCGGTGGCCAGGGCAGCCTTCTCCATCAGCACGAACGACGCGCCGGCCTCCGCGGTCAGCCAGCCGTTCTCCACCGCGAGGATCCGGGCGGCCGCCGTGGTGTCGATGACGAGCCCGCCGAACAGCGGGATGCCCTGCCCGTAGTTGCCGGTGCCCTGGCCGCGCACGGTCACCGGCACCCGGTGGCGGTGCGCGGCCCCGACCGCCGCCGCGATCCCGGCGGCGTCGGGCGGGCGGATCACCACGTCGGCGACACCGCCGGGCAGCAGCGGCGCCAGCACCGGGCTCATGTGCGCCCAGTCCGTCGAGGCCGCCAGGCGGGCCGGTTCGTCGCGCAGCACGGCGTCGGCGCCGACCAGGGTGGCGAGCTCGGCGGTCAGCGCGTCGAGCACAGCCGGGTCGAGAGGGGTCACGGCGGGCAGCGCCGCCCGGCCGAAGCCGGGGAGCGCGCGTTCCCCGGCCCGGCCGTGCGACGCCGCGAGGGTCGAATCCGACATCGCTCAGGTACCAAGCCCGATCTTGGTGTCGAGGAAGCTGTTGTCGACGAGGTCCGCCGGCCTGAGCCCGGACAGGACCGGCTTGCCCTGCGACTGGTAGATCGGGTCGAGGATCTCGATGAGCTTCCGCAGCCGCGCGTCGTCGAAGTCGCCGAGGGTGCTGTTGGCGCCGTCGCCGACGATGCCCAGCGACTTCATCGTCTGCACCGCGTAGTCCGCGACGCCCTGGGAGTAGACCCAGCCGTTGTTGTACTTGTCGACCAGGTCGAGGATCAGCGTGTTGGTCGCGGCCGGGTCGGCCATGAAGTCGACGACGCCCTGCTGCATGATCGGGACGAGCTTGCTCAGGCAGGGCTTGAGCGCGTCGAGCTTGTCCTTGCGGACGCCGATCGCCTGCTGGTAGAAGTCGAAGCCCGCGTCCGCGATGAGCTGGTACTTCAACGGCTTGTCCCAGGAGCGCACCTCGTGGGACCAGGTGTAGGGCTCCGACGTCGCGAAGCCCTGCACGGCGTCGGCGCCGCCGGAGGCCACGAAGTTGGTCGGCGTGCCGTCGTAGCTGCCGTCGACCTGACCCTTCTTCAGGATGCCGGAGCCGGTGAAGTAGTCCATGTAGGACGCGCCCTGGAAGTACAGGACCTTTGTGTCGGTCCTGCCGATGTCGGCGATCGTCTTCCAGCCCGGGTGCTTGTCCGGCGACCACTGAATGACCTGCGGGCTCTTCTCCAGACCCGCCAGCACCGCCACGGTCGGCTGCGTCTTGGACAGGGCGATCTGCTCATCGGTGCCCAAGTAGCCCAGCGTGATCCCGGAATCCTTGTAGAGCTGGGAGGTCACCGTCTGGAAGCCGATCGCCGGGCCACCGGCGCGGATCTCCAGCTTCACCCCGGTGTCGACGCCGCCGTGGGCCGTCAGCTCACCGGTGACCGACTTCTTGCCCGCGTCGATCTTCGGGTTCGGCCCGAGCAGCTTGTACTGGCCGCCGTGCTCGGACTCCGGGTTCCAGTCGGTCTGCAGCACGATCGTCGACGGGCAGCCGGCGGCCTTGAGGTTGAGCGCCGCCGGGGCCGCGCCCGCCGCGGACGGGACCGCCGCGCCGGTGGCCCCCCCGTCGCTGCCGCTGCTGCCGCAGGCGGCGGCGGTGAGGGCGAGTGCGGTCGCGGTCAGCGCAACGAGCCGCGCGGGCCGTCGCCGAGATCTGGTCAACTAGGTCTCCCCGAGTTCATCGGCCGTTCGGGCCGGAGGGTGCGGTGCAGTGGGGGCGCGGCGGCAGGGAGCGGCGGCGCGCAGGGTGCGCCGTCGCGTGGGTCGCGCCGAGGGGGTCAGCCGCGCTTCGGCTGGTACCAGCGGCCGACCACGCGCCGCGCCAGCCAGCCGAAGAAGACGAAGACCGCGACGCCGAGCAGGCTCGCGGTGAGCGTGGTCGCCCACAGGCGCTCGCCCTCCAACCGGGAGGTGAACACCGACAGGTTCGTGCCGAGCCCCGGCTCACCCTGCTTGAAGAAGAACTCGCCGACGATCGCCCCGATGACCGACAGTCCGGCCGCGTTGCGGAACCCGGTGAACATCGACGGCAGCGCCGCTGGCAACTGCAGCTTCCACAGCCGGGTCAGCCGGCTGGTGTGGTGCAGGCTGAACAACTCGTGCATGCCCCGGTCGACCGACTGCAGCCCGAACAGCGTGTTCGACACGATGGGGAAGAACGCGATGATGACACAGACGATGATCCGGCTGGTCAGGGCGAAACCGAAGAAGAAGCTCAGCACCGGAGTGAGCGCCAGGATCGGCACCGTCTGGATCACGACGGCCCACGGGTACAGCGAGTTCTCTATCCACCTGGCCTGGCTCATCGCCACCGCGACGGTGACCCCGATGACGATCGAGATGGCCAGGCCGGCGAAGGTGACCTCACAGGTCAACCGCAGCGCGATCATCATCGTCGTGAAGTTCGACCAGTCGAGAAAGCCGACCCGGACGACCTCGTGCGGCGGCGGCAGCATGAACCGCTGCTGGTCGTTGAGCACCCCGTCGGACACCGCGTACCAGATGCCGATGAACACCGCGAACACCGCCCCGGGCAGCAGCACGAAGCTGACCAGCCCGGCGCCGCGCCGGCGAGATCGGGGGCGGGGCGGTGTCGCGCCGATCGCCGGCGTCGCCGCGGCCGCGTCGCCGGTCGCGTCCGTCTCGACCGCGGAAGGCACCGTCACGCTCAAGACTCGCTCCTGAGATGGTGCGAGACCTCGCCGCACAGGGCGGCGAACTCGGCGCTGTAACGCAGGTGCGGCGAGCGTGGGTAGTCGAACGGGACGGCGAGATCCGCCTTCACCCGTCCCGGCCGACCGCTCATCACCACCACCCGGGTGGACAGGAACACCGCCTCCGCCACCGAGTGGGTGATGAACAGCGCGGCGAACCGGCGCAGCATGAACATCCGCAGCAGCTCGTCGTTGAGTCGTTCGCGGGTGATCTCGTCGAGCGCGCCGAACGGCTCGTCGAACAGGAAGATCGAGGGGTCGAGCACGAGCGAGCGGGCCAGCGACGTGCGCATCCGCATGCCGCCAGACAGCTCGTGGGGCAGATGTTTCTCGAAGCCGGCGAGCCCGACGAGGCTGATCGCGTCGGCGACGCGACGCCCCCCCTCGACGGAGTCGAGGTGCTCCAGCTCCGCGAACAGCCGCACGTTGTCGCGGACGTTGCGCCAGGGCAGCAGGGTGGCGTCCTGGAAGACGTAGCCGACGTTCTTCGAGGCCACCTCGACGGTTCCGTCGGTGGCCTCGTCCAGCCCGCTGGCGATGCGCAGCAGGGTGCTCTTGCCACACCCCGACGGTCCGACGATCGAGACGAACTCGCCGGGGCGGATCGTCAGGTCGGTGTCGGTGAGCGCGACGGTGCCGTCCCGGAACCGCTTGCGCACCCCCGCGAAGTGCAGGGCCGGCGCGCCGGATCCGGTGGCGTCGGCGGTGGCGCCGGCGGCGGTGTCGGCGATCGTCATGAGGCGGCCTCCCACTGGTCCGGTTGGGCGTCGTACGGCTCGGTCCCGGGGCGCCGGACCGGCTCGGCGCGCGGGGCCGGTCGGCGCGGTTCGGTGAGTTCCGAGTGCACCGTGGTGCGGGCCACGACCCGGCCGGCCCGCCACACGGTCCGCTGCTCGCCGGCCGCGGCCAGCGCCTCGAGGGCGTTCGCCGCCGGCAGCGCGACAAGATCGGCCGGGCTGCCCGAGGTGATCGAGACGGCCGGCAGCCCGAGGGCGCGCCGCGGCGCGTCACTCACCGCCACCAGCGCCTCGTCCGGGGCGAGGTGCCCGCAGGTGACCATCAGCGACGCGGTCTCCAGCGCGTCGCCGCGGCCGACGAGGTTGAACGGGTCGCGCAGGTTGTCGCCGCCCGCCGCCACGGTCACCCCGGCGCGGCGCAGCGGCGCGACGGCGGTCAGCCCGCGCGGGGTGCCGACCGCATGGTTGCGCCCCTGGAGGAACAGGTTGGTCTGGGGTAGCGCGACGACGGCGATGCCGGCGGCGGCGACCTGCTCGCTGACCCTGTCCTGCACGTCCGGGGGCTGCATCGCGAGGCTGACGCAGTGGCTGGCCGTCACGCCGTGCGGGAAACCGGTGCGGCCGACCAGGTCGGCGAGCGTGGCGAGGGTGAGCAGCCGCGGGTCGAGGGTCTCGTCGGTGTGCAGGTCCAGCGGGCGGCCGGCCTCGCCGGCCGCGTCCAGGCAGATCGCGACCGCGCGGTGCGGCTCGGGGTCGAGGTGTGGGCAGCCGCCGGCCACGTCGGCTCCCTCGGCCAGCGCGCGGCGCAGGTCTCGGCCGGGTTGGCCGTCCAGCGGGTTCGACACGAGAGCGACGAGCTGCAGGTCGACCAGGCCGCGCCAGCGTTCCCGCACGTCGACGAGTGCCTCCAGCGCCCGCATGCCCGACTGCACCCCGACGTTGACGTGCGTGCGGATGTGGGTGGTGCCCATCGCGAGCTGGATGCGCAGCGCCGCCTCGGCCCGGGTCGTGAAGTCCTCGACCGTCGAGCCGGGCAGCAGGGTCTGGATCGCCTCGATCGCGCCGGCGAGATCGCCGGTGACATTGCGGGCCAGTGACGCGGTGAGCGCCTTGTCCAGGTGCGCGTGCGGCTCGACGAACGACGCCAGCAGCACCTGGCCGGTGAGGTCGACGTCGCCCGGGCCGACCCGGGCGACGTCGACGCCCGCGCCGCTCGGGACGACCCGCCCGATGACGCCGTCCGACAGCTCCACGTCCACCACGTCGCCGTGCGCGGTCATCGCGCCCCGAAGCCAGCTCATGACGTCCGCGCCCGCGTGCCGAGGATCCGGTGGGCGATCTCGCCCTCGATCGCCACCCGGTTGCGGTCCCTGCAGTTGACCCCGGCCCGGACGGACACGCCGGCGTCGGTCAGCAGCCTGGCCCGGTAGGACGGCGGGAACTGGACGCGGGCACCGCCGTGATCGCCGAGGAGGCAGGCGTCGGCCACCGGTGCGAGCTCCGCGCCGCACGCGCGCAGGCTGTTCGCGGACATCGCCGCCGCCGGCAGGTCGGCCACGATCACCGGTCGTACCGCCGCGGCCGCGAGGAACGCCGCGGCCGCCGCGGAGCGGGCCGATGCTGGCCGGACCGATCGGCCGGCGATGGCGGGCTGGTCGAGGTACGGCCAGGCGTCGAGGGCGTCCAGGAAGGGGCACGGGCCGAGTTCCGGGACCTCGCAGCGACCGTCGGACTGGACTCCTCCACAGGGGCCGTGGTCCATCCTGTTGGGACACCGGGCGACTTGGGACACCGGGCGACCGCGCCACGCCAGGTGGCGTCCGCAGCCGCTCCGATGTTCATCACGCCAACACTGTCCAGCCCGGCGGTCTACGGGCGATTTCCGCTCGATAAAAGATGAGTTTCGGCCATGGTGACCCTGGATCCAGGCTTGCGTAACCCTCAGTCGTGATTGTCAAGGTATCGCCGGCGACTCCTACGTCCCGTCGTCGGTGGATCACCCTGTGCCGGGCCCGGCGTGCATCCCAGGTGTCTTCCGGCGGTCGGTTGCCCCCCTCGTCTCGAGAAAAGACCTGTCACGTCAATCTAGGATGCTAGCATCCTACCTAGCGGCAGCCCGGAGTGATCGACGTGCGCCTGCGCGCCGATGCCCATCCGCGCGGTGAAGCGGTGAAGCGGGCGCCGCCGCAGATGGAATCGTCGAGAGGAACGGCAAAATGATCAACGGGCTGCGAACCGCGGAGCCGGACAACACGGCGGTGCGGGTCGCGCTGTGGCGGGCCGTCCACGTCCAGGTCGACCCGCCGCCGCACGTGTTCGAGGACGAGATCGGGCTGCGGCTGGCGGCCCCGGACGGCGGATGGCTGCGCCGCCCGGACATGGACCCCTCCGCCACGAGCCGCACCCGGGCGTCCATCGTGGCGCGTGCACGCCTCATCGAGGATCTGGTCGTCGAACAGGCCGGCCTCGGCGTCGACCAGTACGTCATCCTCGGCGCCGGCCTGGACACCTTCGCCCAGCGTCGGCCGCAGCTCGCCGCCGGCATGCGGGTGTTCGAGGTCGACCAGCCGGGTCCGCAGGAGTGGAAGCGGCGGCGCCTGACCGAGCTCGGTCTCGGCGCCCCGCCCTGGCTGCGGTTCGTGCCCGTGGACTTCGAGGCGGGCGGCTCCTGGCGGCAGGGGCTGGTGGCCGCCGGTTTCGACGCGGGCCGCCCGGCCGTCATCGCCTCCGCCGGCGTCTCCATGTACCTCACCGGGGACGCCATCGCGGCCACGCTTGGCCAGGTCGCGGCCCTTGCGCCCGGCTCCACCCTGGCCATGACGTTCATGCTGCCGCTGGAGCTCGTCGAACCGGCGGAGCGCCCCCTACGGGAGGCGACCGAACGCGCCGCGCGGGCCGCCGGCACGCCCTTCGTCAGCTTCTACGCCCCGCAGGACATGCTGGCGCTGGCCCGCGACGCCGGCCTTGGCGCGGCACGGCACGTGTCGGCCACGAGCCTTGCCCGCCGCTACTTCGCCGGCAGGTCGGACGGGCTTGCCCCGTCCAGCGCAGAGGAGCTGCTGGTGGCGGTCACCCAGGAACGCAACCCGGCGGGCCCGGCCCTGGCGTGACCCGGTGGAGCGGGCGGCGGGCGAGCCGCAGCCCGCCCGCCGGGTCACCGGGATCGTCAGGTCCCGCAGGGAGCGGCGGGGAGGTCGTGGGCGGCCGCGGCCGCGTACTGTTCGGCCCAGTCCGGAAGACGCCGATCGTCCGGGGTCGGCTGCCACTGCCCGTCGCGCAGGGCGTAGTCCCAGCCGGGCCCGACCCGCAGGTATCGCGCCACCGCGGCGATCAGGCGGTCGACATGATCGTCCGTCGTGCCCACCCCGATGCTGGCCCGCAGCGCCCCGCCCGGCGCCCCCAGCCGGGCCAGCAGCGGGTGCGCGCAGAACCGGCCGGCGCGCACCCCGATGCCGTGCTCGGCGGACAGGTACGCCGACACCCGGGCCGGGTCGTGCCCGGGCAGCGAGAACGTGACGACGCCGACCGCGTCCTGCCAGGCTCCGGCGCCGTCGCGGGTACGCCGGCCGCCGTCCGTGCTCGGGCCGCCAGCGCTGTTCGGGGTGGCCTCGGGGTCGGACCAGATGCGGTGGATCACGACGCCGTCCAGCCCGGCGAGCCCGCCCAGCAGCCGCGTGCGCAGGTCCGACTCGTGGCGTTCCCAGGCGCCCGGGGGGAGCGCGGCAAGCGTGCGGCACGCGGCGGCGATCGCGGTCGCGCCGGCGAGGTTGGGGGTGCCGGCCTCGTGGCGGGCCGCGCCGGTGGCCCAGTCGACGGCGTCGGTGCTCACCTCGCGGACGGCCCCGCCGCCGGCCAGGTAGGGGGGTGCGGCGTCGAGCCAGTCGGCCCGGCCGACCAGCACTCCCGCGCCGAACGGCGCGTACAGCTTGTGCCCGGAGAACGCCAGGTAGTCGACGTCGTCGGCGGCCATGTCGAGGTGGCGGTGCGGGGCGAGCTGGGCGGCGTCGACGAAGATCCGTGCGCCGGCGCGGTGTGCCAGCCGGGCCAGCCGGGCCAGCGGGGGCGTCTCCCCGGTGACGTTGGAGGCACCGGTCACCGCGAGAAGAGCCGTCGGTGCCGCGGTCAGCTCGGCCTCGAGCGCGGCGAGACTCTCGGCCAGGGTCGATCGGGCGGCGACGGATCGGTAGCCCGCGCGGGCGCGCCAGGGCAACAGGTTCGCGTGATGCTCCACGTCGAACACGACGACCCCGCCGGCCGCGTCGGCGGCGGGCAGGCACCGGGCGAGCAGGTTCACTGCATCGGTGGTGTTGCGGGTGAACACGGTGAGGTCACCGTCGCGGGCGCCGACGAATCGGGCGACGTCGCGCCGGGCGCCCTCGTAGAGGGTCGTGCACACCTGGGAGGCGAATCCGGCGCCGCGGTGCACGCTCGCCGAGTAGGGCAGCACGCGGGCGACGTGCTCGGCCACCGCGGTCAGGCACGGTGCGCTCGCCGCGTGGTCGAGGTTGGCGTATTCTGCCCACCCGCCGCCGACCAGCGGCACGCCCAGCCCCGCTCCCTGCACCGCCAGCAGCGCGCCGGGCGCGGGGTGCTGCCTCTGGTGCGGGTTCGGAAGGCCGGGCGCGGCGGCGCCGGTGGGCTCGTCGCCGGTGGGCTCGGCGCCGGCGGCCTCGTCGCCGGTGGGCGCCCGGCCGGCCTGCCGTCCGGTCGGCCGGGCGGGGCAGGCCTGCCGGGCGAGGGACGGGGGCACGGCAGAGATGATCGACGTCATCATCGCTCCTGGTAGGACCCACGAAGGGTCGGCACTTGCCGTCGGCGGGGTTGCCGCGGCCTCGTCACCACCCGGGGCACCCCGCTGCATAAGGAGGGTTGCCGGCCAGCAAGCCGGGGCTGAACGCTGGCGCTCAAGACGTGGGAGGAACTTTAGCAAAACCCGAATTCCCGCGGGCGGGTGTCGTCTGACGCGGCTCAGCCGCAGCTTCGCCGGAACGCGATGCCCGGCACCTCGCGGGCCCACTGCGACCGCGACAGCCCGCCACCTGCGGCCGCACAGGCCCGGACGCGCGGGTCCGACCCCGGCCGAGCCGGTCGTAACCAGTCCTCGGGTCGGCGCTTGTCGTCGGCAAAGTTGCTGGTGGCGAGGACGCGTCCGTCGGGGCTGAACGCCGCCGCGGAGATGGGGGCGGGCACGGTGTCGCCCTCGTCGTGGGGGCTGGCGTGATGCCGGTCGTCGGGGATGAGCGCCGGGTGCATCGGGTCGGAGGTGTCCCACAGGGCGAGGGGGCCTCTGTCCAGGACGGCGGCGGCCGCGCGCCCGTTCGGGCTGAACACCACCCCTGACATGCCGCGCTGGTCACGCAGGCCGGGGGTGCCGCTGACGTCGGCGAGCAGGGCGGGAACCCGGCGGTCCGCGATCTTCCACAGGCGTAGGTGCCCGTCCCCGCCGTCGGCGGGACGGCTGGTGGCGGCCAGGGTGTCACCGGCGGGGCTGAACGCGACCGCAGAGAGGTTGTCCGCGACTCGCACCGCGGCGAGCGGAACGGGACGCCCGGGGTCCGTGACGTCGAGCAGCCGGAGCCGGCCGCTGACGTCCGTCGCGGCGGGGGTGGGACCGGGCACAGGGTACGGCCGGCCGCTGGCGATGGCGAGGGTGTGTCCGTCGGGGCTGACGGCGACCGCGGCGACCCGCTGGTCGTCGGCCAGGTCGGCAAGCAGACGGGGGGTCCGGGCACGGGTGACGTCCCACAACCGCACCCGGCCACCGATGCCACCGTCAGCCATGGCACTCGCGGTGACGAGGGTGCGGCTGTCGGGGCTGAACGCGAGCGCGGTGAGCTTCTGCTCTTCGGGCAGGTCGACGAGCCAGCGGGGCGAGCGCGGCGATGTGACGTCCCACAGCCGTCCCCGAGTTCCGGCCGTGCCTTGAACAGCCACGGTGGCGAGCAGCCGGCCGTCCGGGCTGAACGTCACGGTCGTTGTCGTCGCCCCGCCGGCGTTGACGGTGCTGGTCCGGACCGGATGGCGGACGTTGGCGGCGTTCCAGAGCGTGATCCAGCCGGTGCGGCCGGCGGTGGCCAGGGTGTAGCCGTCGGGGCCGTACGCGACCGCGTTGATGCCGCCGTCGGTTCCCATGTCCAGAACGCGCCCCGGCCGGCCGAGGTCGGTGAGATCCCAGCGTCGCCAGCGCCCGCCGTCGCCCGTGCCCGGCGGGTAGGCACCGGCGGTGATCAGGTGGTGGCCGTCCTGACTGAACGTCAGGGTGGTCAGGAGCTGGTCGTCGTCAAGGCTGGCGACGGGTCTGGGACGGACTGGATCGGCGAGGTCCCACAGCCGCAGCCGGCCGCCGGTGCCATTGCCGATGTCGCCGGCGGTCGCGACGGTCTGTCCGTCGGGGCTGACCGCGACCGCGGTCGGGGGCTGGTCGTCGTCGACCTCGGCCAGCAGAGACGGGCGGCGCTGGCCGGTGGTGTCCCAGATTCGTAACCGTCCGCCGCCGGCGGCGTCGCCTCGGCCGACGGTGGCGAGCCGGCCGCTGCCGAAGCTGACGCCGATCAGAGCCTGGTCGTCGTCGACCGAGGCGAGCGGATCGAGGCGGACAGTGGAGCCGGGACGGAGGCGGTCGGCCCCGGAGATGGCCCACAGGCGCAGCAGTCCGCCCCGGCCGTCGCGGCGGCGGCCCGTGGTGGCGAGGAAGCGTCCGTCGGGGTCGCTGGCGACCGAGGTGAGGAACTCCCTGTCGTCGTCGGCGGAGACTGCCAGGCGCAGGGTGCCGGGGCTGGTGAAGGACCACAGGCGAAGCCGGCTGCCGCCGCCGTCGGGGAGTTGGCCGGCAGACAGGAGGCGACCGTCGGGGCCGAACGTCAGGGCGGCGGGTGTCTCCCTGGGGATCTCGACCTTGGCGGCGAGGGCGGGCGGGCGGGTGTGGGCGAGGTTCCACAGCCGCAGCCAGCCGCCGGGCCGGTCGACGTTTCGGCTGAGGACGGCGAGCATCCGGCCGTCGGGGCGGAACGCCAGCGCGGCGGGTTCCTGGTCATCGTCGACGCAGCCGGCGGTGACCGGGACGTCGACTCCGATCGACCCGCCAGGTGCGGCAACGGCGGGGGAGGACAGTCGGGCCGCGGGCATCCAGCAGATCCGCCCGCGTCGTCGCGGCTCGCTGAGATCGGAGCGGTACCGGCCGCCGGTGGCGAGGACGTCGCCGTGCGGGCTGACGGCTGCCGCCGTGGCGGTCACCTCGTCGCCCATGCCGGCGTCGACGCTGGCTGCCCAGGACGTGCCCGCGACCGTACCCGCGAGGCTCTGTCGGTTCTCCGGGGTGTCCTGTAGCGCGATGGCGGCGAGTCCCAGGCGCAGCGCTCGAGGCAGGTCGCCGTCGTCCACCTGCTCGGCGCGAGCGGCCAGCAGGCGGGCCATGGCGGACCGCTCGCGGGCGAGGGCGACGCCGTGCTGTTCGGCCGCGATCAGGCCCGCCGCGAGGAGTGTCGCGGCGAGAACGAGGGCGACCCGTCGCCGTTGAATCCGCCTGCGCCGCCGGCTCGCGGCCAGGAACATCCGGGTGAGTTCGGGAACGTCGCGGCCGCCGAGGGTGTGTTCGGCTCGTCGGGCCCGGTCGGCGTCCCACAGGTGGCTGGCCGGGTGGCCTTCCTGCGCCCAGTGACCGGCGGCGTCGAGTGCCTGCGCGCCCAGCCGGAGCCGGGCGGTGGATGCCTGGATGACGTCGGCCAGCGGCGGCCACGCCGTGACGATCTGCTCGTGGGCGATGGCGATGACCTGCCCGGTGTCCGCGGCGTCGCCGGTCGGCTGCGCCGCGCCGGCCCCGGGTGCCCGCCGTCGACCGGGGATGCCCCGAGCACGCCACCCCGTGGTTCCGGTTTGCAGCCCTCGACCGGGCCCGGCGCCGATGGCGCTCCCCCCGTCATCGCCTCGGCCGGGCCGGCCGTCCTCTCCGGCCTCGCCGCCGGACCTGGCCTCGCCGCCGGGTGGGTCGCTGGCCGGTCGGTGGATGGTGAGCAACCGCCGGTTGACGAAGAATCGCAGGTCAGCCCTGATCAGAGGGGGAAGGTCGTCAAGAGGGACCCGTCGACGGGTGAACTGGCCGTGGTCGTCGATGGTGATGAGCTGCAGCAGGCTGTCGAGGACCTCCCGGCGGGTGCGCCCGCCCTCCCGGGCCGCGTCGGACAGCGCCCTGTTCGCCTGCTGGACGAGGGCGCCCCGAACCCCGCCGAGCCGCTCGTAGTGCTGGGCGGACAGGGCCCCGCCGCGGGGCACGCCGGCGGCGAGTTCCCCCAGGACGAAGGCGAGCAGGGGCAGGGCGTCGCCGCTTCCGGTGTCCGCGACCAGGCGGGCCACCAGCTCGTCGTCGACCTCGATGCCGGCATGCCGGGCGGGTCCGGTGACGATCAGCGGGAGCGTCTGCGGGCTCAGCGGCCTGACCGAGAAGGTGTCGACGGGAAGGCGGGTACGGGAGGCCAGCGACATCAGCGGGTGGACGAACTCCGACCGGGCGGTTGCGACCACCCGAGCCGGTCCCCGCACCGCCTCCCGCAGCACCGAGGCGAACAGGATCTGCTGCTCCTCGCTGGTCTCGACCAGCAGTTCCTCCGCCTGGTCGACGATGAGCAGCAGCCGGCGCGCCCCGGCGGCGTCGAGGAGGACCTCCAGCAGGCGCGTGATCTCCCCCGGGTCGTCGAGCGCATCGACGAGGGCGTCGGTCCGCCAGGCCAGGCCACGGCGGCGGCCTTCGACGGCGAGCAGGCTGGCGAGGGAGGACAGTGCCGTCGCCTTCTCGCGCGCGGCGGGGACCAGCGGCGGCAGGACGAGCCACTGTGGATCCGCGGCCAGGTGCGGCGCCAGCCCGGCCCGGACGAGCGACGACTTCCCGCAGCCGGACGGGCCGATGACCAGGACAAGCTCGTCCGTGCGCGGCCCGGCCTGCGCACGGACCCGTTCGGCGAGCTGGCGGCTTTCCGCCGCCCGGCCGAAGAAGATCCGAGCCTGGCCCGCCGTGAACGCGGCCAGGCCCGGGTACACGGTCAGGTCCGCCGACCACGGCCCGCTGTCCACACCGTCGAGTCGCCGCAGGGCTTCGAGGAGGGCCGCGCGCGCCGACTCCCCATCGCCGTCGAGATCGGTCCACTGGATCTCGTTGGAGATCAGCCGGTGGTCGACGTGCGTGTCGACCCGGACCGGTAGCAGCCGCAGCCGGTTGGCCAGGGCGATGCCCACCTCCGCCGCGCACCAGGGCGACTGCCCGAAGGCGTCGGTGACGACGGCGACGAGCGCGTCCGCCTCGTACAGCTCCTCGAACAGTCGTCTGGCCCAGATGTCACCGACTCCGAGACCGCTTTCCAGGTCGTGATCGAGAAACGTCCGGTGACCAGCTGCCCGCAACCAGGCCGACAGCCGCTCCGCGATGGCGAAATCGACGCTGGCGTGACTGATGAAAACCTGTGCCACCTGCACCGCCCCAAATGCGCCTACGGCGGTGGAACCACCGGCGAGATGGCATGGTAACGCCTCGGTGGAAGCCGTGGTCGCGGGCGGCGGCAAGCCGACAATCGGTTCCGCCGTTGGCGGGTGCGGCGGTATTGGTGGCCCCGGCGGTCGATAGGGATCGGGGGACGGCTGCCTGGTCGCCATGCCCCCGCGTATCGCGGGCTGGATGTGCCCCGGGGAATGGGGCCGTCCGGGAATTCATGCGGGTGGGATTGGCCGGCTGGCGTCGGCGCCGGCTGGAATGCGGCGAGAAAGAACTCATGCTCAGATTGGGTGTCATGTTCGACGACGGTCAAGACGGTGTTACCCGTCGGGCGTCATCATCCGGTAGGCGCCGGTAGCAGCATCGGGATGCCTCTGGACGGTCCGCGGCGAGCCGCCTGGAATGGTCCTCAGGCACGAGCGCAGGGAAGTCGATGATGAGCGTAACGCGGTCCGGGGTGGCCGTTGCGTCGGCCCCCATCCGCGACCCCCACCACCCGCCCCCGGCGGTGCCGCCGGGTTCCGACCAGCATCCACGAGGTGTCTCCATGACCGAGGTTCGTTTCGGCGTCACCCTGCCGTTGCCCGGCATTCCGTTGCGGGAGCACCGCCGCATCGTCACCGGACTCGTCGACGCCGGCTACAGCGACGTGTGGACGGCCGAGGGCGGGGGAGCGGACGCCTTCACCCCGCTCGCGGCCGCCGCGGCGTGGGATCCTCGGCTGCGCCTGGCCAGTGCCATCGTGCCCGTGCACACCCGCGGGCCGGCGGTGTTCGCCCAGACCGCGACGACGCTGGCCGATCTCACCGCCGGCGGGCTGGTCCTCGGCATCGGCTCGTCCGTGCCCGCCCACGTGACCGACCTCAATGGCATCCCGTTCGACGAGCCGTTCCGCCGGACCCGGGACACGCTGCGTTTCCTCACCCGAGCCCTGCGGGGGGAGGTGGTGTCGGGCGCGTTCGACACGTTCACCGTTCGCGGCTTCGCGCTGCCCGAACCGCCGGCCGAAACCCCCAAGGTCATCCTCGGTGCGCTGCGGCCGGGCATGCTCCGTCTCGGCTTCACCGAGGGAGATGGTGCGGTCACCAACCTCCTGTCCGCCGAGGACCTGGCCACGGTGCGCGCCACCGTGGGCCCGCAGCCGGCCGGCAAGGAACTGGTCGTCAAGGTGTTCGTCAGCCCGACCGCGGACGCCGACGCGGCCCGCCGCGGCAGCCGCCCGTTCCTCGCCTGGATCCTCAACCAGACGCCGTACCACGCCTTCCACGCATGGCTCGGCAACGGGGACCTGCTCGCCGCCTCCCACGAACGCTGGCGCGCCGGCGACCAGCACGGCGCAGCCGCGGCCCTGCCCGACGACGTCATCGATCGGCTGTTCATCCACGGCACGCCGCAGCAGTGCCGCGACCAGATCGCCGCCTTCGTTCAGCCGGGCGTCACCGCGGTCCAGCTCTACGTCCGGCTGGAGCCGTCGTTCGTCCGGGGGACGACGCAGGCCGGGGCAGGCGGCGGGTTGACGTGGCGCTCCGAGGAGTTCACCGAGCGTGCCCTCGATCTGCTACGTGCCCTGCGTCCCCGGTCGGCTCAGGGTGCTCCGTCGGCTCAGGGTGCTCCGTCGGGTCAGGGTGCTCCGTCGGGTCAGGGTGCTCGGTCGGCTCAGGGCGCTCGGTGATGTCGCGCTACTCGGCGGCGCCGAGGACGCTGGCGAGGACGAGCAGCAGCAGCACGATAACGGCCACACCCGCCAGCCACGCCCGGCGCGCTCGCAGCCAGGCGCATCCGGCCGCGGCGACGCCGGCGGCCGGCGTCGCCGCCAGGACGAGCATGCCGAGCAGGATGACGGCGCCGGCCCGCCCGTGGCGCAGCCCGCCACCCAGGTCGGACAGCCGCATCGCCGCGCCGCCGCCGAGCGGATCCCCGCCCGCGCCGTGCAGCCAGCCCGCGCCGCCCTGGGCGACGGCGACCGCGAGCCCGGCGAGCACCAGGGCGGCACCGAGCGCCCCACCGATCCGCAGCACCAGCGCGACCTGACGGGCCCCCGTCTCGGATGCCCCCGTCTCGGATGTCCCTGTCGGGGATGTCGACGTCGGGGATGTCGGCGCCGGGACCATGGCGGGAACTGCCTCTCCGGGAACTGCCTCTCCGGGAACTGCCGGCGAGGGGCCGCGGCCCGGGGGGTGGGGCCCGGGGGCGGTGAACCGTTGGCCGGACCGCCGGCCGGGCCACCGGACCGCCCTCACGCGAGGCCCCGCAGCAGCATCTGGACGCTGATGACGAGCAGGACGACGAGGAAGATCACCCGCAGCGCCCCCACGGGCACCACGGCCAGCAGCCGCGACCCGAGGCGCGCGCCCACGACGGTCCCGAGCGCCACCGCGCCGGCCAGAGCCGGCACGACGTCGCCCCGCTGCAGGTAGACGACGGCGCTCGCCGCGCCGGTCACCCCGATCATGAGGTTGCTCGTCGCCGTCGACACCTTGAGTGGTAGCCGCATCGCGAGGTCCATGGCCGGCACCTTCATCGCCCCCGAGCCGATGCCGAGCAGGCCACTGACCGCCCCGGCGGCGGTCATCATGGTCAGGCCGGTCGCGGTGCGAGTGACTCGGTAGGGCCGGACGTCGCGGACGGCCGTGCCGGCGGCTGTGTGGGTGCCGGTGCCGTGCAGGCTCAGGGTGTCGGCGATGCGGTCGGCCGGCACGGCCGTGCCGGCGCGGTCCTGCCGGTTGCGCAGCATCTGCACCGCGCTGAACACCAGCACGACACCGAACACCGTGTAGAGCGTGNGGGCGCTGAGGTGCCCGGCGAGCAGCGCCCCGGCGACGGCACCGATCACCGTCGCCACCTCCAGGGTGACCGCGACGCGCAGGTTCGCGAAGCCCTCGTCGAGGTAGCGCGGTGACGCCGCGGCGCTGCCGGCGACCACCGAGATCACCGAGGCGCCGATCGCCAGCCGCACGTCGAGACCGAAGGCCAGCGTCAGGATCGGGACGACGAAGGTGCCGCCGCCGAGTCCCAGCAGGCTGCCCAGGCAGCCGGACGCCACGCAGACGGCGGTGATGGCGACGATCTCGGCCAACGGGCTCACGGCGCCTCACAGGTCAGAAAATTAGTTCTGGTACAGAGAATATCTGTATCAGAACGATCCTGCTGGCGCGAGTGACGTAGCCGGCTGCTAGCGGATCACGGCCACCGGGCAGGGGGCGTGCGCCACGCACTGGTGGCTGACCGAGCCCAGCAGCAGCTCGGCGAACCCGCCGTGGCCGCGGCTGCCGACGACGAGCAACTGCGCGTCCGTGGCGCTGCGCAGCAGTGCCCGGGCGGCGCCGTCGGCGACGGCCTCCTTGACCACCGGGACCGGCAGCCCGCCGCCATGCTCGGCGATGATCGTGTTCACGGCGTCGTCGAGGGTGCGTTGCGCCTGCTCGGCGAGCGCGGAGCCGAAGTCCGCGTAGATCCCCGGGTACACCGGCACGTCGAGATGCCAGGCATGCACGGCGCGCAGGGCGGTCTTGCGCGCGGCGGCGGCCTCCACCGCCCAGCGCAGTGCCCGCAGCGAGCCGGCCGACCCGTCGACGCCGACGACGACCGGGCGTTCGTCCACCGACGTCGTGTCCGCGCCCACCGCGTCTGTCGCCCCTGTTGCCCCGCCGGACCGGTCGGCGCCGCCGCGCACCACGACGACCGGCAGTGGCGCGTGGTGGACGACTCCCTGGCACACCGACCCGGCCACCAGCCGGTGCAGCGCGCCGGGCCCGCGCTCGCCGACGACGACGAGCTGCGCGCCGGTCGCGATCCCCAGGAGCTCGGGCACCGGGCTGCCCTCCTCGACGCGTTCGGTCACCGTGACCGCCGGGTCGTGGACGCGCACCGCCGCCACCGTGTCCGCCAGGACCCGCCGTGCCGCCTGCTCCAGCCCCGCGCGGTCGGCGCCGGCCGCCCTGTCGAAGACCGCGCGAGGTTCCCCGACGGCGTCCCAGACCAGCGCCGCCGTCACCGGCAGCCGGCGCCGCGCACCCTCGTCGACGGCCCAGCGCAGGGCGGCGATCGACTCCGGGGAGCCGTCGACCCCCACCACGATGCCGCCCGTGCCGGCCGCGTCCGGCTGAACCGCGTCTGACCGAACCACGCCCGGCTGAGCCGCGGCGGTGCCCGACTGGCCCGCAGTGTCCGACTGGCCGGTGACGTTCGACTGGTCCGCCCCGTCCGTGCGGCCTGTGGTCTGCGCCATCGTTGTCACCCTTCTCGCCACCGTGATTCCCGACACCGTCCACCATGCCCGTGCGGTGACCTGCGGCGACACGCCGAACGCCATCCGAGGGACGGCCGGGTGGCCGGGCCGGACAGGGCCGGAGGGCCCTTGACCCGGTCCCGGTCCTTGCCTTGCTGGGGAAGGACAGCGGGGACCACGGGTGGTGGCCGGTGACCGAGGGCGTGAGGTGGTGAGCAGGGGCAGGTCAGTGACCGAGAGCGCGGGAGAGGAAGGCGAGGACGGCGGGCATCCGCTCGGCGGTCGGAAACGCGCCGCCGTGGCCGGCGCCGGGCACGATCGTGACCTCGACGGCCGGCGCGCCGGCGGCCCGCAGCGCGTCGGCGAGCTCGAGGGACTGGCGGTGCGGCACGGTGCAGTCGGCGTCGCCGTGCTCGATGAGGAACGGCGGCAGGGGGGCGCGGCCGAGGTAGTTCAGGGGGCTCGCGACCCGGACGAGCTGGGGCACGGCGGCCACCGTGCGGCCGAGGAAACGGGACTCCGGCGAGTCGGGGCGGCCGTGCCCGGCGTCGGACGCGGCGCAGCGCTCGTTCGCGCGGAGCTGGTCGTCCATGGAGCTGAAGTTGACCGGGCCGTAGAAGTCGACGACGGCCTGCACGGCGCTGGAGACGCCGGGGTTGCCCAGCGCCGGGTCGTCGTACATCGTGACCCCCGGCGTCGTCCCCAGCATGACCGCGAGGTACGCCCCGGCCGACGCCCCGCTCGCCGCGATCCGGTCCGGGTCGAGACCGTGGTCGGCGGCGTGCGCGCGCACCCAGCGCACCGCGGCCTTGACGTCCTGGACCGCGGCGGGGAAACGGGCCTCACCGGAGAGCCGGTAGTTCAGGCTGGCGACGGCATAGCCGGCGCGCACCAGAGCGCGAACCACGGGCAGGTCGTCGTGCTTGTCGCCGAGCGCGAACGCGCCGCCGTGGATGGTGATGACCACCGGCAGCCCCGTCCCGGCGCGGGATGCGTCGGCGGCGGACGGTGCGTCGGTGGCGGGTGGTTCCTCGGGCAGGTAGAGATCCAGACGCTGGGCGGGCGAGACCGGCGCGTAGGGCACATCCCGCAGCACCCACATCCCGTCAACCTTGTCGGGCGTCCCCGCCGGGCCGTCCAGCCGGACGGGGCCGCTGGTCGGCGTCGACGTTGCCGGTTGGGTGGTGTCAGACCGGGAGCAGGCAGCGACGGCGAGGCCCAGGACGAGCAGGCCGCCCGTGGCCGCGGCCATGAGGCGGTGCGGGACGTGGTGGATGGCGGCGGTCCTCTCGGGGGCCGGGCGGCGGCTGGCGGTCCCGGCGACTGGCTGGTCGCGTGCCATCATGCCTGCCCGGATATGCGCGATTGCCGCCAGTCCGACCCGGGATGAGAGCTCGAGGTGCCGGCGGGATGTGAGCGACGCCATGCGAGTTCGTAGGACGACTTTTTCGGTACAGTACGGTACTGTTTTCATGGTCGCGCGGAAGTCCCTGGTGGGGCCTGCGACCCGCCCCGGAGTGTCCGCCGGGCGTTGATCCGAAGGAAGGGGGTGGCGAGTTATTTCGCCGCCGGCCGCCGCCGGTCGGGGTCGGCCCCGGGACGAGTCCCGCGAGCAGGCGATCCTGGACGCGGCGCTGGAGCTGCTCATCGAGGTCGGCTACGAGCGGATGAGCATGGTTGCTGTCGCGGCCCGGGCCCGGGCCAGCAAGGCGACGATCTATCGTCGGTGGTCCTGTAAGGACGAGATGGTCGTGGAGGCGCTGCGTCGGCATGGTCCCGCCGATCACGTCCCCGCGGATACCGGCTGCCTGCGAGACGACGTGGCCGCCGAGGTCCGCCTCATGATCGATACCGTTTCGGGTCAGGACGGGGCGCTGCTCGTCGGCGTCCTGCGGGCGGCCAGCGAGTCCCCTCGGCTGGCCGCGGTGATCCAGGCCAACATCCTGCAACGCAAGGTGGAGCTCGGCCGCTGCCTGCTCGAGCGGGCGGCGCAGCGGGGAGAACTGCTCGCGAAGACCGAACCCGAGGTGCTCGTCGAGGTCATCCTCGCCATGATCTTCACCCGTCTGCTCGTCACGGGGGAGCCGCTGGACGAGGCGTTCGCCGGCCACGTCGTCGATGACGTGGTGCTTCCGCTGCTCGCCGGTCGATCGACCCCGCCCGCGATGGGGATCGAACGTCTGAGCTAATATTGTCTCGAACACCCGAGCGAAGGTGGAGTGGTCTGGGCGTGCCGCCCAGCGGACCTGAAAACGAGTGGAGAGATCGACCAGGGGCGGCGAAGATGGCGCCGACCCAGCCCGCGTGTCACACCCGCCCCACCCCGCCGCGTCCCACCCTGTGCGGGTTCCATCACCTGCTGCCGGCCCGATGTGGGCGGCCTGCATCCGCGTCCGCTCGCCGCCGCGTCGCTGTCCCGCGCGCCGGTCGCCCCTGCCCGCGCGGGACTGACGTCCCGCTCGTCAACGCCCGCTCGTCAACGCCCGCTCGATGTGAACGCCCCGCTTGATGTGAATGTCTCGCTCGATGTCCCGGCAGCTCGTCTTCCTCGGCAAGGAGCCTCCTGTGACCACAACTGTCGACCGCAAGGCTGGGGATCCCCCGGTGGGCGTGGCCGACGGCGAGCCCGATCCCCGGCGGTGGCTGGCGCTGTGCATCATCGCCGTCGCGCAGCTCATGGTCGTGCTCGACGCCTCGATCGTGAACATCGCGATGCCGCACGCCCAGGCAGACCTGGGCATCTCCACCGCCAACCGGCAGTGGATGGTCACCGCGTACACCCTCGCCTTCGGCGGCCTGCTGCTGCTGGGCGGGCGCATCGCCGACTACCTGGGCCGCAAGCGGGCCTTCGTCTGGGGGCTGATCGGCTTCGCGCTCGCCTCGGCGCTCGGCGGGCTGGCGCCGAACGCCGCCATGCTGTTCGCCGCCCGGGCCCTGCAGGGGGCGTTCGCCGCGCTGCTCGCGCCGGCCGCGTTGTCCCTGATCACCGTCGCGTTCACGGAGAGCCGCGAGCGGGCCAAGGCGTTCGGGGTGTATGGCGCGATCTCCGGCGGCGGTGCGGCGATCGGGCTCATCGTCGGCGGCCTGCTCACCGAGTACACCTCCTGGCGTTGGTGCCTGCTGGTGAACGTGCCGATCGCGCTCGTGGCCGCGTCCTTCGCGGTGCCTGTGGTGCGGGAGAGCCGCGCGCAGGGCGAGGCCCGCTACGACCTTCCCGGCGCGGTGACGGTCACCGCCGGCCTCGTCGCCCTCGTCTACGGCTTCACGGTGGCCGCCGAGGACGGCTGGAGCGACGTCCGCACCCTCGGGCTGCTCATCGGCTCGGTGGCGCTGCTCGCCGCGTTCGTCGTCATCGAGGCGCGCTCCACCGCGCCGCTGCTGCCGCTGCGGGTCGCCTGGGAACGTAACCGCGGCGGGTCGTTCCTGGCCTCGCTGCTGATCGGCGCCGGGCTGTTCGCGATGTTCCTGTTCCTGACCTACTACTTCCAGCAGACCCTGCGTTACAGTGCGTTGAAGACCGGGTTCGCCTTCCTGCCGTTCAGTGCCGGGATCATCTTCTCCGCGGGCACGGCCAGCCAGCTCCTGCCGCGGATCGGTCCGCGGGTGCTCGCCGGCGTCGGGACGGCGATGGCCGCGGTCGGCATGGCGCTGCTCATGTCCATCGGGGTCGACTCCAGCTACGTCGCCCACGTGCTGCCGTCGGAGCTGCTCATCAGCTTCGGCATGGGTTTCTCGTTCGTCCCGCTGTCGAACCTGGCCCTCGTCGGCGTCGCCGCGCACGACGCCGGGGTCGCGAGCGCCCTGGTCAACACCACCCAGCAGATCGGCGGCTCGCTGGGCACCGCCCTGCTCAACACGGTCTACGCGACCGCTGTCGGCAGCTACCTCGACGGCCACGGCCACGGTCCGGCCGCCCTCGCGCAGTCGCAGATCGAGGGATACACCACGGCGTTCCTCTGGGGCGCGATCCTCATCGCGATCGCCGCGGTGGTGATCTTCGTGTTCATCCGCGCCGGGCGGGAGTCCGCGGTGAACGTGGAGGGTGCCCCGGCACACGTCGGCTGATCCCGCCGGTCGCCGGTGCGGGCCCCCGGACGGGCTCGCACCGGTCCGGCGTGACCTCCGAGTGGCCTGCTCGCGCTGAGGCCGGTCTCCTCTCGTTCAGAGGTCGGCCTCCTCACTCAGCATCGCCTGTGAGCTGAGCCGGAAGCCGACGGTCCCGTCGACGATCTTGCGGATGACGGTCGCCTTCGGGTCCTTTCCGCCGACCCCGTCGACTCCGAGGGCGCCGGCCAGCGCCCGCAACTGCGGCACCGACACCCGGCCGAGGGCGGCCAGGCGCTCGGCGGCCTCCTCCCGACTCGCCGCGCCGAGCAGCGCCGCCCGCAGAGCCTCGACGTCCACCGAGGCCGGAGGCGCCGCCCCAGTCTTCGGGCCCGTCTCCGCCTTCGAGCCCGCCTCCGGGCGAGTCGTCCGCCGCCGCGTCGCCGGTGTTGCTTTCGACGCCGGCGTCTGCCTCGCCGGCGTCTGCTGCGTTGGCGTCGCCCGTGTCGGCGTCGATCTCGCCGGGCGACCGGGCGCGGCCGTGACGGTCAGCCGCGCCCGCCCGGCCAGCAGTTCGCCGATCTGCTGCTCGTCGAGTCCGGCCACCAGGTCGGCGAGTTGGCGCAGGAGCAGTGTGCTCAGTCGGGCGGCTTCGGGGGCCTCCGGGGCTCCGGGGGTTTCGGGGGCGTGGGGGGTTTCGGGGGCGTTGCGGGCGTCGGTCATGGCTGAGGCGTCCTGATCCGCTTGAGGAACTCCTCGACGAGGCGGTGCAGCTCCCAGGCGAGAGCGGGGGTGACCTGGTCGGAGAGGATGACGGGAAGCTGGGTGCGCGCCGCGCCGGCGAAGTGGTGATTGCTCTCGCGGACCATCGCCTCGAAGACCGGCAGCCCGAGCTGCCGGGTCTGCGCGATGTAGGGGCGCAGGGCCGCGATCGGCTTGCCCGAGTAGTACTGCACCATCGTGAAGACGACCCCGAGGATGATCGGCTCCAGCTTCTTCACCGCCGGATGCAGATCCGACTGCAGGTCGACGATCCGGTTGAACTCCCAGATGAACCGGCGCAGCCGGGACTGCAGGTGCTCGATGCCCAGGGTCGACAGCTCGTCCGGGCGGGCGGGGATCAGCAACTGGTCGCTGGCCGCGACCGCCGCGCGGGTGATGACGCCGAAGTTCGGCGGGCAGTCCAGCAGGACCAGGTCGTAGGTGGTCGGGGGGAGGGTCGCCAGCCCGGCGGCGAGCCGCAGGTAGACGTCGAAGTAGTGGCGGGTCGAACGGTGCACCTCCGCGCCGCCGAGGCGCGCGGCGAGGTTCATCTCGACGTCGCCGAGGGAGAGATGGGAGGCGATCAGATCGAGCGCCCCGCTGCCCTGCGCGATCCGGGAGTTCACCACCGCCGGCGACGTGATCAGCGGGGCGAGCGGCGGCACCGGGCCGTCCATCCGCCACGCCTCGAACCACTGCTTGATCGTCCGGTTGTCGGCGAGCCCAGCCCGCCACTGTTCGGGTCGGTAGAACGAGAAGGTCAGGCTGGCCTGCGGATCCAGGTCGAGGAGCAGGACCCGCTTCCCCCAGGCGGCGATCTGTGCGCCGATGTTCGCGGTCAGCGTGGTCTTCCCGACGCCGCCCTTGTAGTTCACGACCGAGATCACCCGCACGGCGATCCGCTCCCGTGCTCCGTCGTTGACCGGGCCATCCGTCTCCCCCGTCGCTGCGGTGCCACCCGTTCCCGCGCCCTGCGTGACCCGTGCCGGCGGGGATGCCGGACAGCACATCACGAGATGCTCGGGCGGCCTGAGCGTGGATCCGTGCCGGGTGGCCGCGATGCGTACACCTTGACCGGTAGTGGTGCGTTCCACCCCGTATTGGGGGCACGGTGGGTGATGTTGGCGCTACCACCGTCGCGGAAGTCGCAGGTCTCCAGCGTCGTCCTGCCCGCTTTCCAGTACCGGACGGTCACGTTCGGGTGGTTCGTCGCGGGAGCAATCGAGCGGCGGTTTATCGTCTCGGCGACCATGTGCCGTTACTGTCACCACCTCGGGGGACGATGCCATACATGAGTAGCTCCAGCGGGGCCGGACCCGGCACGGAACTCGGCCGACGGCGTGCGCGGGGGCGCACGCCGCTCACCGCCCGGGTGCCCGGGTCGGCCGTGGCCCGTGCGGCCCAGCCGGGCCCGGACGCCGCCGGCGACACCGGCGGGCTCCCCGGCGCCGTCCGGCCGGGTCCGCGGGACGCCCGCAGGCGCCGGCGTCCGGGTCTGCCGGCGTGGGGCCGGCCGTGGGTGCCGCGGGTCGCGGCGCTGCTCACCCTGACCGTCGGGCTGGGCGACGTGGTGTCCGCGCTGACCCCCGAATGGCGGAGCCGACTGGCGGATCTGCGGGTCCTGCTGCCGGCGGCGGCCTCCCGGCAGGCGGCGGCCTTCACCGTCGTCGTCGGCATGCTGCTCGTCCTGCTCGCCGCCGGGCTGCGTCGGCGCAAGCGGCGGGCGTGGCGAGCCGTCGTCGTCCTGCTCGGGCTGGGCGTCCTGCTGCACGTCGCCAAGGGGCTCGACTACGACGAGGCGGCGGCGTCGGCCGCCCTGCTCGGCGCGCTCGTGCTGGTGCGCGGGGAGTTTCGAGCCAAAGGCGACCCGACGACCCGCTGGCGGGCACTCGGCGCCGGCCTGCTGCTCACTGTCGTCTCGATCGCGATCGGCTTCCTGCTGCTGCACCTGCGCGAGCACCGCATCGCCGGCCCGCACGCCTGGTCGGCCCAGCTCGAACAGATCGTGCTGGGGCTCGTCGGCGTCCCCGGCNCGTTGCACTTCACCTCCGACCGGTTCGCCGACCTTGCCGACCGGGTCTTGCTCACCCTGGGCGTGGTGACCATCGGGACCACCGGCTACCTGGCGCTGCGTCCACCCCGGCCGCAGCCGCGGCTGACCGACGAGGACCGGGCGCGGGTGCGGACGCTGCTCGGCCGGCACGGCGACGCCGACTCGCTCGGCTACTTCGTGCTGCGTTCCGACAAGTCGGTGATCTGGTCGCCGTCCGGCAAAGCGTGCGTGGCCTACCGGGTGGTCTCCGGCGTGATGCTCGCCAGCGGCGATCCGCTCGGGGACCGGGAGGCGTGGCCGGGGGCGATCCGCGAGTTCCTGCGCGAGGCCGCCGATCATGCCTGGACTCCGGCGGTGATCGGCTGCTCGGAGGCCGGCGGCACGGCGTGGACCCGCGCCGGACTGAGCGCGCTGGAGTTCGGCGACGAGGCTGTGGTCGACGCGGCCACCTTCACCCTGGACGGCCGGGCGATGCGCAACGTCCGGCAGGCCGTCGCGCGGGTGGAACGCGCCGGGTACACGGCCGTCGCCCGCCGGGTCCGCGATCTTGCCCCGCCCGACGTCGCGCGGCTGAAGGCGCAGGCGGCGGCGTGGCGCGGCAGCGAGACCGAACGCGGCTTCTCGATGGCACTCGGCCGGCTGGGCGATGCCGAGGACGGTGACTGCGTCGTCGTCCTCGCCTACGAGAACACGGCGCAGGACAGCGGCGCCGCGGCTTCGCCCGACGGGTCGGCGTCGTCCGGCGGGGGGCTCCCGTCCGACGCCGAGTCGCGGCTGCGTGCGCTGCTGCACTTCGTGCCGTGGGGGCGCGACGGGCTGTCTCTCGACGCCATGCAGCGCGACCGTTCGGCCGACAACGGTCTGAACGAGTTCCTCATCGTCAGCACCCTGCGCCAGGCGCCGCAGCTCGGCGTGACGCGGGTGTCGTTGAACTTCGCGTTCTTCCGTTCCGCCCTCGAACGCGGCGAGCGCCTGGGCGCGGGGCCGGTGGTCCGGTCCTGGCGCGGCATGCTGCTGTTCCTGTCGCGCTGGTTCCAGATCGACAGCCTCTACCGGTTCAACGCCAAGTTCCAGCCCACCTGGCAGCCCCGCTTCGTCTGCTATCCGGCGACGGCCGAACTGCCGCGGATCGCCCTGGCGATGCTCGAGGCCGAGGCGTTCCTCGTCTGGCCCCGCTGGCGCGACCATCTTCCTCGCCCCGGCGCGCTGCTCGCCGCCGCCCGCCGCCCCCGCCGTGAGTGCCACCTGCCTGAGGAGGACCGGACGCAGGCGCCGGGCGCGCCCTGACCGCAGCTGGCGAGCAGACTCGGACGGCGGTCGAACCCGGACGGCGGTCGACGGTTCGTCGCCCCACGGCACTCCGCCTGGGCATCCGGGTCGCCACGGCGGCCTGACCTCGGACGCGGCCGGCGGACTGGACTGGCGCGCGGGCGTCGTCGGCGCGGACCGGCCAGGCGGACGGTGCGGTCTGTCGCCCGTCGTCTGCCGCGGGCGAGGTGTGGCGGTGGGCACATCCACGCGGCCGCAACACGTGGCGGGGAATGCCGTGGCAGGTCACGATGTCATGAAGGTGACAGTGATCCTCGTGGGGCGGGGGTGTTCCGTGATGCTGCCGGGTGGATGCCATGGCGCTCAGCACCTGAGAGTCGCTGCGCTGCGCAGCACCGCCCTGCCACCGCGACCGGCATCGCCACCGCGACCGGCATCGCGCCATGGGTCGGCTGCCCGCCGGACTGCGGCGAGGGCGACGTCGTGGCTGCATTCGGAGCTGCGGCGCTTCCCGGTGACGACCGTCCTGCTCGCAGTGCTCCTCGCGGCGCGCGTGCTACGCGGGGTTGACCCGGATCGCGCCACCCGCTGGCAGTGGGCGACGAGCACGACGCTGCACCAGATGCTGCACCACCCCCTCGGGGTCCTCGCCGGCAGCATCCCCTGGGTGACCGACGGGCCGGTGGCGCCGTGGCTGGCGTTCGCCGCCCTGGCCGTCGGCGGCTTGGAGGCCACGGTCGGGAGCGTGGCGGCGCTCGCGGTCGCGTTCGGCGGTCATACCGCGGCGACGCTGATCTCCGAGGGGATCCTGGGGCTTCGGGTCGTGACCGGCGACCTGCCGTCCAGCGCGCTGCACGTGCTCGACGTCGGCCCGAGCTACGCCGCCGGTGCCGCCCTGGCCGCCCTGGTCGCGCTGCCCACTCCCCGCCGGCTGCGCACCGTCGCCGGCGTTACCCTCGTCGCCATCGCCCCGGCGATGATGTACGGAGTAACCGACGGCGAGCTTGACGGGATCGGCCATACCGCAGCCCTCGCCCTCGGCGCGCTTGCCGCCACCATCCCCGCCCTGCGCCGCCGCGCCGCCCGCCCGGCCCCGTCCCGTTTCGCTCGTCCGGCCCGTACCCTCGCCGTGCCGTGGCGGGTGTCGTGGCCATGGCCGGCTTACTCGCCCACCGAGCGAGCCGCCATGCCCGCGCGCTGGGCGATGCGCATTCGCCGGGGGATACCACCCGCCCCGGCCGGCACCGCCGACGTCCCTGCTCGCCCGCGCCAGGCCTGGCGGTCCCTTCCGCGCGGACTGCACCACTGACAAACCATAGATATAGCGGATTGTTGGTGTAAGACCGGTTCGCCGGTCACGACAGTCGCACAGGTCGGCCGCCGACGCCACGTCCGGAATCCGGCTGCGATATTCCTGCGGTATGACCGGAATTGTTCGACCCGTCCAACGGGGAATGAGGTCACTGCTCGGCGACGAGCTCTGGAGCAAGATCATAGCGGTGGGAAGTCGCTGCCATTTTAAATCCGGCCAGGCTCTGGTCCGCCAGGGCGACCCGGGTGATTTCCTGCTTCTGCTGACGAGTGGACGGGTCAGCGTCGTCCGCTCGAACGACCAGGGCGCGGATCTGCTGTTGGCCCTGCGTGCACCCGGTGACGTGATCGGCGAGATGGCCCGACTCGGCGAGGGTCGTACTGCCTCCGTGCAGGCAATCGACCGATGTGTCGCGCACCGAGTCACCTCCTCCGCATTCGAGGCGTTCCTCGATCGACACCATGTCCAGGGAGCCCTCACCGACTATCTGGTGAGCAAGCTCTCCGAGACCGTTCCCTACCAGCATCAGCTCATCCATTTCTCCCCGCGGCAGCGGATCGCGCGCCTGATGCTGGACGTCGTCGCCCTCGCCGGTCCGGAGCTCGCCGACCCGATGAGGGTTCCGTTCTCCCTCGAGATGGTCGCTGGTTCGCTGGGGCTTGGACGCAGCACGGTGGCCGGACACGTGGCCTCCCTACGGACGGCCGGGGTGCTGCGTCCCGGTCCTCGCCTCGCCGTCTCCGACGTGCGCCTGCTGCGGATGGAGGCCGGACTGCCGCCGACCTGAGGTCGGGCAGTGTGATCCGGCCCACTGTCGAACCGTCCATCGCTGGACGGTTCCGTCCCGCGCCGGTCGCGACGCTGGGAGGCGCGGACATCCAGTCCGCCAATCCCCGCCCTCACCAGGAGGACCGACGATGACCTCCCCGCCGGCACCCGATCCGTTTCCCGCCGATCTGCTCCCGGACTACCGGGCCATGCTGGTCGTCGACATCAAGGACTTCAGCGGTGTCCCCGGCCGCTGGCACCAGGACCTCTCCCGCGAGGTGCCGGAGCTGCTGGGCCAGACCTTCGCCGGTTCGGGCTGGCGGGACTGGTCCGCGGCGGAACGCTTCAGCGCCACCACCGGGGACGGCTACGTCCTCGGGTTCGAACCATGGGCCCTGCCGTTTCTGGTCCATCCCTTCCTCGAGAACCTTCAGCGCGAGCTGGAATTCCGCAACCGGGTCGCGCCGACGGGCGCCGGCCCGGCGGACCGGCCGCTGCGGATGCGGGTCAGCCTGCACGTCGGACCGGTGACGGATTCCGGGACGAACAGACTCGGTGACGGCAACGGCGACGCCAGGATCGCGCTGCACCGGCTGTTGGACGCCGCCGCGGTCCGGCATCTGCTGGACGACTCCAGTCCGCGAGGGACGCTCGTGGCCGCGATCCTGTCCTCGAGGGTCTTCGAGGATGTCGTGGTCGGCGGCTACAGCGTCCTTGACCCCGCCCACTTCGTCCGGGTCTCGGTCGAGGAGAAGTCCTACCGCGGAGAGGCGTACGTCCACGTGCCGCGCCCGACGGGCGGCTTGCTGGCCCGCGGCTTCCGGGTCCCGACCGCGCCGGCCGGCTCGGAGATCGCGACCGCACGGGCATCGGCGGAGCAACCGACCTCTCCCGGCGGGTCCGGTGCCCATGGGCGCCCGGACACCTCCGGCCCACACGACGGCGAGCCGGACATTAGCAGGTCACGGCCGGCCGCGACCTGGACCGTCGGCCGGGTCGACGGAGGGATCATCAATGACAACCAGGGTATCGCCAACGCCGGCGGCGGTGCTCTCGCCAGCTCCACCTCGGGTGATAGCCAGGCGGCGCGGGGTGACATCAACACCGCCGGCCGTGACCAGCACCGTGGACCGCGCACCGAGCAACACACGGAGCATCACGGCCAGGGCCACCTGTTCAGCGGCCAGGTCGATCGGTCCACCTTCGGCGACTCCACCTTCTCCCAGAGTCCGCCGCCCGCCCGACCGCGGCGCCGCCGGCCTCGGGACGGTGAGGACGGCGAGACGCATGGGGACACGGAATGACTGAGCAGAGCGGCCCCGGCGGTGGTCCGGCGCATCCGGGTGCGGCCGGCGAGAGCTGGACCGTCGACTCGGTCGACGGCGGCATCGTCCACGGCAACACGGGCGCGGCCCTCAGCGGTCACGGCGCCCAGAGCGTCGTGACGGCCGACGGCGCGGCTAACACCACGACGGCCGGCCGGGATGTCATCACGTACCAGATCCTGCAGGCCAGCCGCGTTGCGATACGACCGCAGCCGGTGTCAGCGCAGTCGTTACGGGAGCTCGCCCACGTCTTCGTCCGACCAGGCGGCTGGTCACCGGCGCGGGAGAGGCTGGAGGCGGCGAGAATGGTGCTGCTCTCCGGCCAGGCGGGCGATGGTCGGCATGCGGCCGCATGGATGCTCGCCGCCCAGGCCGGCGGCGGCGGGTCGAACGGCGTGTGGCGCATCCCCGCTGACGTCGATGCTGGGGACGATCTTGACGCGTTGCCCCGAGATGTTCCCTCGTCGGCCGGGCTGCTACTGGACCTGCGCGGAACCGACCCATCCTCCGTGGCCAGGCAGGGCCGGCGACTGGAGGCGTTACGCGCTCGGATCGCCAGCTCGCAGGACCAGCACCTGGTCGTCCTCCTCGCCGCAGACCAGGATGACCAGCTTCCCAACGAGCTGCGCGGCCTCGTCGTGCCGCTGACCCGGCCGGGGTGGAAGGAGGTACTGGGTCGACACTGGGATGCGCAGCGGCCGCGACGGTTGTTCGCCGAACTCCGGCCCAACCTCGACGGTCCGGAGTTCGCCGGACTCGCCGATGCCACCATCCGCCAGGTGAGCCAGGTCGCGGACGACGCCGCCCGTCGGTCGCGCGACCATCCCGACGACGCCCCGGTGCTCTGCCTGCGCCAGTCCTGGGAGGAGATGGCCCGGCGGGACGGCGGGCACAGTGCGGAGATCGACGGTCTGCTCATCCGGGATCCGACGGGCGGGCAGGCGGCTCTGCTCGTCGCCGCGGTGATGCTGGAGGGCGCCGATCCCGACGCCGTCTTCCACGCCGAGGGCAGCCTCGCCACGGCCTGTGGGTTCCCGCCTGCCGACGCGCACGCGCTCGCGGCCCCGGGATACCGGCTGCGGTTGTATCAGCTCGGTGTTCGCCGCGACGATTCCCGGCGAGTCCGGTTCGACCCTCCGGGGCGAGCCGCTGCCGGCCGCCGCTACGTGTGGGATAATTATCCGGCACTGCGCCCCACGTTACTCGACTGGGCCACCGGGCTCGTAACCACTGCCGACCGGCGCCTGTCCCGGCGGGACCTCACCGATTTCGCGATCCGGTTCACGGAACAGTCGCTTCGGGTCCACCAGCCTGAGGATGCCCTGACGCTCGCCCGGCGATGGCTGGAGGCCCGCGGATCCGAGGCGACGGCGAGTTGTTCGCGGCTGCTGACGAAGGGCCTGGAGGAGGGGCTCGATGGCACGGGCGGTCAGGCGTTCCGCCAGAGGATTCTCGACTGGTCGGAGGACCACCGGCTCAACGTCCATCTCGCCGAGATCTGCGTGCAGCTCTGCGGGCGATTCATCGCGGGGACCTATCCGCGTCAGGCACTCACGCGCTTGCACAACTTCACCGCGCACGACAACCGCGAGGTGGCTGACACCGCCATCGACACCGCCGCGGAGATCGCGGCCGCGGATGACGACGGCTACCGCCACCTGCTGGACCGGGTGATACGCGCACCACGGGCGGTCCGCGGCACGGCCAGTAACTCGATGGTCTTTCTGCGGCTGTCGGCCACCGACCGCCTGTACCTCCGACGTGGTGGGCGGCGAGTTCTCGACGACCCCGACGTCCGCGCTCTGCTGTGTGCTGGCTGGCGGTTGGTTCTCAATCAGGATCTTGCGGCGGCGCCGGGCCGTCACGCCCCGTGGCGGTTCTCTCCGGCGGTGGAAGAGCGGATACACGACTGGTTGGATGGCCCGCCGGCCGCCCTGGCCCCGCCTGCCGCGGATCTCGCGGATCTGCTCGTCGACGGAGTGCGGGACCGTTTCGACCTGCTTGCCACCATCAGGATCATCGCCGGCCAGCGATCGGACGGTCCCTTAGCGGTACCGCCGGTCGGTGCGGAGCGGCCTCGTGCGATGGCCCCGCACCCGCGGGGCGCGCCACCCGCCGACGACCTACTGGGTCCGGGCGGGGTACGAGCCCACGTGATCGCCCGCATTGACCGTCTGCTGGCAGGCGAGGGCGAGCCGGATTGCGCAATGGAGCATCCGGCAGGTGGATCGGGGCTGGGTCGGGCGGCCCACGGGGGGCCTGTCCTGGAATCCGCGGGTGAAGACACACCCGCCAGCAACGATGAGGAGGACTGGTGATCGCGCGACATCGTCGGCTCATCGCCGCGATGCACCTGATCGGGGTGGTCGCGGCCCCGCTGCTGCTAGGCCTGCTCATCGGCGGCCCGGCATTCGTCTGGGTGTTGGTGGCGGTCGCGCTTGGTCTGATCACCTTTGGAGCCGAGGCGCGTGCCTTCCGGACACATGGCGGCAAGAGAGACGAGGAGGGCGAGGAGTATCGGGCTCCGCTGTCGAGCCCGCTGCCCCCGTCGGAGCCGCTCCGGAGGCCGCAGTTGCCGGAACTGCAGGGGTATCTCAAGGAAGAGTGGGATGCGCGTCAGTACCTGGACGACGTGTTTGCCTCCTCGAAGTCTGCCATCCTGTGGCATCTCGCCAGCCACGACAAGGACATCGACAAGACGGGGCCCGTCCTCGCGAAGCTCGAGTACCTAGTCTCCGTTCTCGCCGGTGACGACACCTCGCGCCCGCCGTCACCCTGGGAGACCGTCCCCGTCCCACCACCGGGCAGGCTCGCGCTCACCTGCGTGGATCACGCGCGGGAGCTGATCGCTGGTGTACTTCCAGGCGACGACCCGCGCCGGCCGCAGTTGGCCGCCGCCCTCGGTGATCTTCTCGGCAGATGGAGCGCCTCGCCCCTCGGTGGGCAGGTGCGGGATCTGTATTCGCGGGAACCCGCAAGCCACCCGCCTGAGGGACCAGCCACCGAGGGTTGATCCGTCTGGACTCCGGCCCGGGTTTCTCTCACCCGTTTGGCACCTGGCCGGATCTGCCAGCATTGCTGGGCAAGTGTGCGCCTTGTCCGTCAGGGTTTTCCCTGATGTGGCGGGAGCCGGTGGAATGCTTCGTCACCGATCCGCACGGAAATCTCCAATCTGATTGACGACGCCAGCCGGCCCGCGAAGGATTGCGAGTGGTATCAATGCTGATTCTTGCGCGGAAACACGGTTGCTTCACCGCCGGGTCGGCCGCGCACCAGGAAACGGGGTGGATCATGGCTGGTGTGAACGACGGCATTTATCGGATCACGCTCGATGGACGGCAGATTCTGACCGCTGCCAGTGGCAGTAACGTCGTCCTCCTGCCGGAGCAGTCCGGCCAGCAGGAGTGGCAGGTGCAGCGGGCGGACAACGAGACCTGGGTGATCCGGCAGGCGAATTCGCCGAGGTTTCTCGGTTTCGATGGCGAGCCGGAGACCTTCGAGCGGGTCCAGGTGCTGCCCCGGCCACGGGAGTGGCGGATCACTGACGGCCCCGAGCCCGGCACCTTCACCCTCGGGGTGCCGGACAACCAGCTCACCCTGGGCCTGCACCCGGCACTCATCTACCCGCCGCTGCTCGCGCTTTCGCCGATCTTCGGTGAGGATCGTGGCTGGAGCTTCGAGAGCATCGAGTAGCCGCAGCCGTTCAGGCCGGGATTCCGTTTCGGGTCTGCTCCCGTCCTGGCTTCGCCTGCGGGTGGCGGCCGCATGGAGCCCACCGCGCAACCTCTCCGCCATCATCGGGCGGTTTTCTCTCGGTCGAGTTGAGGGGTAACCATATTCGCCGTGGTTCTACCGGGCGGCGCGTGTCAGGAATTGCGACATTATCGCCGATGAGCTGGCGAAGAAGCTGGGAGTGGAGGCCGAGGCGCGGAAGGAGCGAACATGACGAGGCGACCGAGTTGCGGTCGTTGTCGCCGCCCCGCGGAATCGGTGTGTGGCGTGCACGGCCCGCCGGACCGTGCACGGGCATGATGGTGCCCGGCGCCACGGGCGGCGCACCTCACCTCCGAACCTCACGTTCACCGCGCATCCACCTGCCCGTGCGCCGTCGCAGCACCTGCCGCACCGGCACCATGCCGGCGTCGGCCGCGGGAGGGGAGATTCTGCCGCGGCGCGGCACCATCCCGCCCGAAGCCGGCCGTGACACGGCCGGCTGTTTGACGACCAGAAACGGGGTTGACCGTGGGAAAGATCGCTGACGGTGTGTACCGGATCCGCATCGACGGCCGGGAGAACCTGACCCTGAGCTCGCCCGACCGCAACAACATCTTTCTCCTGCCGGGTGAGGGCCCCGGGCAGGAATGGGAGATCCAGCAGACCGGAAACGGTAGCAACGGCAACAACACCTACACGATCCGGCAGGCCTCCGCGCCGCTCTTCGTCGGCTTCGACGGCTCCCCGGACGTCTTCGAGCGGGTCCGCCCCCTCCCGGAAGCCCGCGAATGGCGGATCGTCGACGGTCCGCGGCCGGGCACGGTGACCATCGGCGTCGTCGAGAACGACCTCACCCTCGGGCTGCACCCGGCATTGATCTTCCCGCCGCTGGTCGCACTGTCACCTGTCTTCGACGAGGACCGCGGCTGGTCCCTCCAGCCCGCCGGCTGACCTGTCCGCCGTCGTCCCTGTACGAAGAAAAGCCGCATGTTCACCGGCGGCGCAAGGGATGTGGAGCTGGGGGCGAACTGGCGATCAAGAATGACTGTGCCGTGCCGCGGAATTCCATCCTTCGGGCTGGTCGGCCGCGGCACGGCACTTTGAGCGGCTCGTTCCTTGCGGCAGTCGTCATGCCTTCTGTTCTGATCTTTCTGGCAACGGAAGAGTGTAGGCGGCAATACTGGTGTGGTGAGTGCCGATGGCCGTGACAAAGGGCCAGACGCCGCGTACGAGGTCCTGGAGGCGCTTCGCTGTTCGTGACGGCGTGCGGCCCGAGCCGGGTGGGCTGTTTGGGGTGCCCATACTCCCGAGCCAACGTCAGAGCCGCGTTCCCGATCGTGGCCGTGAGTGCAATGATGGCGCTGTGGTCATTCCGACGCTGACGACGGCGCGGCTGATCCTGCGGCCGATCGAGAACGGTGACGTCGACGGGTTCACCCGGATCTGGTCCGACCCCGAGTTCGCCCGCCATGTCGGCGGGCCGGTCACGTCGCCGGATGCCGTGTGGCACCAGATGGCGGGGTGCATCGGGTGTTGGCTGCTCACCGGGGTCGGACCCTGGTCCGTGGTGGAGCGGGAGAGCGGGACGCTCGTCGGGCGGGCGGGATTATGGGACGAACCGGGCTGGCCGGGCGTGGAGGCGCTCTGGTACATCGGTCGGCCCTGGTGGGGACGTGGCTATGCGGCGGAGGCGGCCGCCGCGGCGATCACCTGGGTGCTCCGGGTGCGGCCCGAACTCGACCGAGTGTGTGCGGCCATCGTCCCGGCGAACATCCGATCGGTCCGGGTCGCGCAGCGCCTCGGGATGCACCGGACGGGCGCCGAGTATCTCCACGAGGAGACGCACGCCATCTATGCCGTCAGCCGCGCCGACTGGTCCCGTCGATCCGGCGCCGGCTCGTGACCCGATCTGCCGGCACGGCCCCAGCGTTGAGGGGAACCTCGTCAGGAACGGGGTGGGTCGGCGGGGAGGCGATCGGCGAGGGGAGCTGCGGCGTGGTGGACAGCGGTGTGGTGGACAGCGGCGCGGGAAGGGGCGTCGGGGCGACTCCGGCGGCGGCTGTGAACATCGCGCTGTGGGTGGCCGGTCGACGGCCGAGGGCGGGGGACACCCGGGTGCTCGCCGTCGACGGTCGTTCCGGCGCGGGTAAGACGACGCTCGCACAGGCCGTCGCAGCACGCCTCGACGCGCCCGTGTTGCGGATGGACGACCTGTACGACGGGTGGGACGGACTCGCCGCCGGTATCGACCAGTTCGTCGCGCGGGTCCTGCGGCCGTTGGCTCGCGGGGAGCGGGCGTCCTGGCGTCGCTACGACTGGCACCAGGGATGCTATGGCCCCGACCAGATCCTGGACCCGTCGACCGCGATCCTCGTCGTTGAGGGTGTCGGCGCCGGTGCGCGGGCCGCGGCGCCCCTGCTCGGCGGGCTGGTCTGTGTCGCGGCGCCGGTGCAGGTGCGGCGGCGGCGCGCGCTTGCCCGGGACGGGGACATCTTCGCCCCGCACTGGGAACGCTGGGCCCGCCACGAGGACCGGTACTTCGCCGACGAGGACGTCGCCGGCCGGGCCGATATCCTCGTCAACGGCGCGCCCGCAGGAGATGGTTCGGCAGTGGACGGGACGACCGACGCCTGATCAGCTGTCAGGTGGCCGCGCACTTCACAGCCAGGGATGGCATCGCCGTACAGTCAGGCGGTGACAGTGCCGGAGAGTGCCGCGGTCAACGGTCCCGCCTCCCCGCCGCCCCCGCTGGCGGGGGTCTCGTCTGCGGGGAGATCCCCGACCGACCCGGTCTCCCGCCTCGCCGCCGACGCGGCGGCGCCGGGAGCCGCCAGGAGCCTGACGGCGGCCGCACCGTACACGCCCGGTGAGGTGGTCGTGCACCGGTCGTTCACCACGAAGCGGCTGGTGTTCGTCCGTACCGGCCATGTCGTCGGCCATGACGAGCGCGGCCTGCGGCTGTGGATTCCGCACGGCTGCCCGATGGCCGTCGAGCTCAGCGCGGACGGCCGCGGGCTGCGGGACATGCCCTTTGCCGAGTGGGTCCGCCAGCCGACGGTGATGACGACGACCGTCTGGCGCGGGCCGAACATCTTCATGCTGGTCCCGCCGCAGGGAGCCAACTCGGTGTGGTGGTTCTGGGACTGGCAGGGCCGGTTCGTCCGCTGGTACATCAACCTGGAGGAGCCCGCCGTCGCCTGGCGCCACGACGGCCTCGTCGGTGTCGACACCACCGATCATGACCTCGACCTGTGGGTCACGCCGGAGCGGACCTGGGAGTGGAAGGACGAGCACGAGCTGGAGGAACGCCTCGCCTTCCCCGAGCACTACTGGGTGCCCGATCCAGACGCGGTGCGGGCCGAGGGGGAGCGGCTGCTGCGGCTGGTGGAGGCCGGCGCGTTCCCCTTCGACGGCACCTGGACCGACTTCCGCCCGGAACCATCCTGGCAGACCCCCGACGCGCTGCCCACCGGCTGGGACCGTCCCCGCGTCTGATCCCGGGGCCTGATCCCGGGGCCTGATCCCGGGGCCTGGGCGGACGAACCCGGCGCGGTTCACGGGGCCGTGGGGGATTCGGAGTAGGCCCAGCCGGACCAGCGGGTCACGGCCACGACGATGGCCGGACCGGTCGGTGGGACCTGCCGGTACTGGCGGTAGCGCGCGGTCAGGGCCGCAGCGGCCGCGGCGTGCCGTGGATCCCCGGCCTCGACGATGCGGGCCAGCCCGTCGGCCCGGGCCCACCACAGCCGCGCCCACTCGTCGTCATAGTGGTCGACCAGCAGGCTGACCAGCGGGTTGGCGCGGATGTCGCGCAGGCGTCGCAGCTCGGTGCGGGTGCTTTTCGGTTTGTGGTCGACGATGGTCACGATCGTCGCGGGTGGGTCCGCACCGCCGCGAGCGTCGCCGCGGTCGCCGCCGGCGCCCCCCGTTTCGACGGCGAAGGTCACGGGCACCACGAGCGGCTGACCGTCCGCGCCGGCGGTGGCCAGCCGGGCCACCCGGGCCGCCGCGAACCGCTTCCGGGCCTCGAGCCCACTGAGCCGCATCCCTTCACTATCCCCGCAGCCTCCCCAAGTCCGCCTGCCCCAAGTCCGCCTGCCCGAGGTCAGCGCCCGTCGCAGGCCGGCAGCCTTGCGGGCTGCGGCCTGCTTGCGGGCGGGACCTCGCTCGGACTGGACAATCTGTCGAACACATGTTCCCATAAGGCATGCGTTGGGACAACCTCCGGCTCGCCGCCACCGAGCAGCCCGTCGCGGCCGGCGCGAGTGCGCCGTCGCTGCTCGCCCGGGGCGCCGTCACCCGTACGTTCAACACCCCTGGGTTCGCCGATCTGACCTTCTACGAGATCCACGCCCGGTCCGTGCTCAACCGGGTTCCGCCGGCGTCGCGAATGGCGTTCCGCTGGACGGTGAACCCCTACCGTGGCTGTTCCCACGCCTGCCGGTACTGCTTCGCCCGGGGCACCCATGCCTACCTCGATCTCGACACCGGGCGCGACTTCGACACCCAGATCGTCGTCAAGGTCAACGTCGCCGAGCGGCTGCGCTCGGAGCTCGCCGCGCCCCGCTGGCGCGGCGAACACGTGGCGATGGGCACGAACGTCGATCCCTACCAGCGGGCCGAAGGTCGTTACCGGCTCATGCCGGGGGTCCTCGCCGCCCTGCGCGACGCCCGCAACCCCTTCTCGGTGCTCACGAAGGGCTCGCTCATCGTGCGCGATCTCGATCTGCTTGCCGCTGCCGCGGAGGTGACGCAGGTCGGCGTCGCGCTGTCCGTCGGCTTCGTCGACGACGAGCTGTGGCGGCTCGTCGAGCCCGGGACCCCACATCCCCGGCGGCGGCTGGAGGCGTGCGCGGCGCTGGGCGAGCGCGGGGTCCCCACCGGGGTTCTCATGGCGCCGATCCTGCCGTATCTCACCGACTCCCCTGCGGCGCTCGCCCGGGCGGTGGAGCAGATCGCACAGGCCGGCGCGTCGTCGGTCACGCCGCTGGTGCTGCACCTGCGGCCCGGCGCCCGGGAGTGGTACCTGGCCTGGCTTGCCGAGCACCATCCCGCGCTGGTCGGCCCGTACCGCCGGCTCTACGGGTCCGGGGCATACGCGCCGCGCGTCTATCGGGATCGGATTGCGGCGCAGGTGCGGGAGCTCGCCGAACGGGCCCGCATCGGAGCCGCGGTGCCGCGTCCGGGTGGGCGCTTCGCGGCGTCCGCGCCGCAGCCCGACGGAGCGGCCGAGCGGGCAGTGCCGGCCGACCCCGCCGGGCCGGGCCGCCGCGACGAGCAGCTCGCCCTGCCCGGGTTCGGGGGATGATCATGCGTGGCCTGGCTGCCCTCGCGGCCGCGGTACGCGGGCGGGCGGNCGACGCGCGCCGGTTATGCGCGAGACTGGCCAGGTGTCCGCAACTCTCGTCGCCTCCGGCCTCACCGTCACCCGCGGTGGGGCGACCGTTCTCGACGGCATCTCGCTCACCGTCGCACCCGGCGACCGGCTCGGGGTGGTGGGGCCGAACGGCGTCGGTAAGTCGACGTTGCTACGGGCCCTCGCCGGCCTGGTCCCCCTCGACGAGGGGCGGGTCGATCTCGCGCCGCCGACCGCGGGCGTCGGCCTGCTGCCCCAGGAACCCGACCGGCTGCCCGGCGAGACCCTGCGGGCGTTCCTCGCCCGCCGCACCGGGGTCGGCGCCGCGCAGCGGGAACTCGACGACGCCGGGGAGGCGCTGTCGGCGGGCGTCCCCGGCGCTGACGACCGGTACAGCGTCGCGTTGGAGCGCTGGCTCGCCCTCGGCGCCGCCGACCTCGACGTTCGCGCCGAGGAGGTCTGCGCCGAGTTGGGCCTGCCCGCCGATGCCCTCGACAGCCCCACGACCGCCTTGTCCGGTGGGCAGGCCGCCCGCGGCTCGCTCGCGAGCGTTCTGCTGTCCCGGTTCGACATCACCCTGCTCGACGAGCCCACCAACGATCTTGACTTCGACGGGCTGGACCGGCTCGAACGCTTCGTCCGTGGCGTGTCCGGCGCGCTCGTCGTCGTCAGCCACGATCGCGAGTTCCTCGACCGCACCATCGACACCGTCGCCGAGATCGACCCGCACAAGCACGGCCTCACCCTGTTCGCCGGGGGGTGGGCGGCCTACCTGCAGGCCCGCGAGGTCGCCCGGCGGCAGGCCCGCGACCGCTACGAGGACTACGCCGACCAGCGTGACGGTCTCACCGCGCAGGCGCAGCGCCAGCGGGAGCAGTCCGTACGCGGCTCGGTGCGAGCCAAGCGGCGGATGTCCGACAACGACCGGGCCGCCCGGGGCGCGCGCATCGAGGCGGCGACGAAGAGCGCCGCGCGGGTCCGGTCGATCGAGTCCCGCCTCGACCGGTTGGAGGAGGTCGAGGAGCCACGCAAAGAGTGGCAGCTACGCATGTCGATCGCGGCCGCCCCCCGCTCCGGCGACGTCGTCGCGACCCTCACCGGTGCGGTCGTGCGCCGACCCGCCTTCACGTTCGGCCCGGTCGACCTCACCGTCGCCTGGGCCGACCGGATCGTCATCACCGGACCGAACGGCGGCGGCAAGACAACCCTGCTCTCAGCCCTGCTCGGCCGGCTTCCGCTCGACGCGGGGAGCCAGTCCCTCGGCGCCGGTGTGCGGCTCGGCGAGATCGACCAGGTCCGGGGCCTGTTCCGGGGCGAGACCACCGCCCTCGCCGTCGCCGAGCGGGCGACGACATGGCCCGCGGCGGAGGTCCGCACCCTGTTCGCCAAGTTCGGCCTCGGCCCGGACCAGGTGACCCGCCCCGCCGCCTCGCTGTCGCCGGGGGAGCGGACCCGGGCCGGTCTCGCGCTGCTGCAGGCCGTCGGGGTGAACTGCCTGGTTCTCGACGAGCCCACCAACCACCTCGACCTGCCCGCCATCGAACAGCTCGAACAGGCGCTCGCCGGCTACACCGGCACGCTGCTGCTCGTCACCCACGACCGCCGCATGCTCGACACCGTCGCGGTCAACCGCCGCCTGCAAGTCGACGGCGGTCTCGTCACCGAGAAGGCGCTTTGACATCCTCCTCCGCGTGAACGCGGAGGATTCCAACATCTACCCGTCCACCAGGAGAGGGGGTGTGCAGTGTTGAGGTTCGCGGTTCGCAGGCCGCCTACCGGCGTCGCCTCCCCGCGCAGTCACCCACGTGGTTTCCCACTGATGTCCCAGGGCGATGTTGCGTGCCGCGTTCACGTCCGCGTTCGCCTGCTGCCCGCAGGCCCGGCACCGGAAGACGGCTTGGCTCTCGCGCGCCTCCCCATCCCGGGTCCCGCAGGTGTTACAGGTCTGCGACGTCCGCGCAGGGTTGATCTTCTCGACCCGGCCGGGGGCCTTCTGCTCCAACCGGGCGACGAGCAGCCCCCAGCCGTGGGCGAGAATGCTTCGGTTCAGGCCGGCTTTCTGCCGCACGTTGCGCCCCGGCTCGGCGACGGTACCTTTCGCCGAGCGGGTCATGGCCCCGACCGGCAATGCCTCGACCCGGATCAGGTCGTACCGGCGGGCAAGACTGGTGCTGGTTTTCTCGACCCAGTCCTTACGCCGGGCGGCTTCTCTGGCTTTCACTCGGGCGATCTGCCCGACCAGTCGGGGCCGCCGGTGCGATCCCCGCTTCGCTCGGGCAAGGCGACGCTGCAACCGGACCAGTCGGGTCGCCTCACCGGGGCGCAGCCCAGGGCAGCGCAGCAACTCCCCGGTGCTCAACGCCGCCGACACTGCCACACCCCGGTCCACCCCGACGATCCCACCGGTACCCGGGGCGGGAATCGGTTCGGGCACGGTGGCGAACGCGACATGCCAGCGACCCGCACGATCTCGCGTCACCCGATAGGACCTGGCGTCCGGGACGGTGCGGCTGCGGCGGAACCGGACCCAGCCCACCTTGGGTATCCGCACCTGGGACCAGCGGCGGGTGACCTGCCGCACATCACCCGACCTGACCGCGACGATCCGGAAACCCTCACCCCGCCCGCGTCGGCGCCACGTCGGTCGCCGATGCGACCCCCCGAAGAAGTTCGCCCTCGCGGTGGCGAAGTCCCGCAACGCCTGCTGCTGCACGATCACACTCCCAGCAGCAAGCCAGTCGCACGCGCCGCGCGCCGCGGTCAACTGCCGGTTCCACTCGGCGTAGCCGGGGGCGGGACCACGCCGCGGGTTCCACCACGACTGCTGCTCCACACACAGATTCCACACGAACCGCGCATGCCCGCAATGCACAAGAAGAGCCTCTTCCTGTGCCACGTCAGGATACAGCCGGAACCTCGACATAAACCGATCCTAACCCACCACCAGGGCCGCGAAGAAGACGGGCCCAAGATTCCCGGACTACCCGCGATCCCGCATCACCGAAACCATCAAAGAAGACGACTATTCACCGAACAGGGAAATCATCCACCTGTTACAGGCTGCGTTCGCACGGCAGTTCACCTGATGGTGCATCGCCTATCCCTACCCCGCTCCGCGGGTGCGGGTGCGGGGAGCCGGATTCCTCCCCGGCCTGAAGGCCGGAGCATCCTCCGGAATTCTCGGTGACGCGGGGCTCCGGCCTCGCGTCGCCGGGACGGAGAGTCCGGTTGGTGTCGCAGCGGTGACGGTCTGGCCCGGCGCGGGCGGAAGATGCCAGAGTGGCGTCATGACGCAGACCGTCCCGCCAGGCTGGTACACCGATCCGAGCGGGCAGCACGGTTCCCGATGGTGGGACGGAAACCAGTGGACCGAGCACACCCAGCCGGCGCCGCTTGCCCAGCGCGGCGGGGCTGCCCAGTACGGCGAGGGCGGGCAGTACGGCCAGGGCCAGGTCGCGGCCGTGCCGGGGCAGACGTGGGGCACGCCGCTGGGGGTGCAGCCGGGTGCGGTGCACACCAACTACAGCGCCGAGCAGGTGCAGCGGCAGGTCCAGGAGCGGGCCGGGGTGCAGCCGACGGGTCCGGGTGGCGGGACGCTGTTCAGCGAGCCCGTGCTCGTGGTCAACCAAAAAGCCAAGATCATCGAGGTGACGAACGAGTACGCCGTCTTCGATCAGGGCGGCCACCAGATCGGCTCGGTCGTCGAGGTCGGCCAGAGCGCGCTGAAGAAGGCCGCGCGGGTGCTCACCTCGTGGGACCAGTTCCTCTCCCACCGCCTGGAGGTCCGCGACGCCGCCGGCACCGTCCAGTTGCTCCTGCACCGCCCGGCGAAGGTGTTCAAGTCCAAGGTGATCGTCTCGCTGCCGGACGGGTCCGAACTCGGCGTCATCGCACAGCAGAACGTCTTCGGCCGGATCCGGTTCGACCTGCAGGNGGGCGGCACGACGATCGGCGCGATCAAGGCCGAGAACTGGCGGGCGTGGAACTTCTCGATCGTCGACCACACCGACGTCGAGGTCGCCCGGGTCACCAAGACCTGGGAGGGCCTCATGCGGACGATGTTCACCACGGCCGACAACTACGTCGTCCAGCTCCACCGGCCGCTGCCGCAGCCACTGCACAGCATGGTCGTCGCCGCCGCCCTCACCATCGACACGGCGCTCAAGCAGGACTCCCGCGGCCTCGGCTGAGCCGTCCGGGCGACCGCTCACCTCCCTCACATCCGGTCTCATCCGCTTCACATCCGGCGGACCTACCGTCGCCCCGTGAGGTCGTCGATGCGGCGGGACACCGCCGGCGCAACCAGGCGGGGTCGTCCGGGGAACTGGTCCGGGACGTACCGCGAGAGACCGGTCGGGACGGCGCGTGGCCGGCGGTGGCGTCGGCGGTTCCCGGGTCCGACACGGACCGCGGTGGCCGGACTCGCCGTCGGCGCCGTGCTGCTTGCGGCCCTCGCCGCGTGCGGGGGCGGCGCGTCGGCCGGCGCGGGGGAGGCCGCAGGCCGCTCGGGGCCGACCGTACCCGACGCCACGCCGAGGTCGACCTCGCCAGGGACGGCCGGGGGCGCCGGCGGGCCGGCACTGCGCCCCGGCACCACGGGCCACACGCTGACCACCCCCGACGGCCGGCAGCGTACCTACCTCGTCCACGTGCCGCCCTCGGTCGCCACCGCGGCCGGCACGCCGCGCTCTCCCGGCACCACGACTCTGGCCGCTACGGCGTCGGCGACCGCCACAGCAACGGGGACCGCCACAGCAACGGGGACCGCGGTCGGACACGGGCTGCCGGTCGTGCTCGTCCTGCACGGTGGCGGCGGATCGGCCCGCCAGGCCGAGCAGCAGACCGGGATGAGCGCCGTCGCCGACCGGGCGGGCTTTCTCGCCGTCTACCCTGACGGCACCGGCCGGCGCCAGACGGCGTTGCTGACCTGGAACGCGGGCACCTGCTGCGGGTACGCCCACGGCAACGGCGTCGACGACGTCGGCTTCATCGCCGCCCTTCTCGACCGGCTGCCGCGGGACTACCCGGTGGATCCGGCGCGGATCTACGTCACGGGCATGTCCAACGGCGCCATGATGTCCTACCGGCTGGGCTGCGAACTCGCCGGGCGCATCGCGGCGATCGCCCCCGTCTCCGGTGCCCTGAACACGACCTCCTGCACGCCGAGCCGGCCCGTGCCGGTCATCGCCTTTCACGGCACCGCCGACGACAAGGTCCGCTACGACGGTGGCGAGTCGTCCATCGGGCTGCGCGAGGGCGATGAGCGCGCCGACCGGTCCGTGGCCGAGGCGATGGCCTACTGGACCCGCCGCGACGGCTGCCCGGCGACCCCGGTCCGCTCCCGGCAGGGCGCCGTCGTCCACGACGTCTACGGCCCGTGCGCGCCCGGCGGCGCGGTCGAGCTGTACAGCATCACCGGCGCCGGGCACGCCTGGCCGGGGGGCAGCAGACCACGCGAGCAGGCCGATCCGCCGCCGCCCGCACCGAACGCCTCCGTCGTTATGTGGGAGTTCTTCACCCACCACACCCTCGCCGGCTGAGGGGAGCCACCGGGCGCGCCCGATCCGGGTGGGCACGGGTGGGTCGAAGCGGCACGTTCCGCACGCGGAACGATCGCCCCGGTGGGACACTGGCATCGTGAATGCGCTCGGGAGGGGCCCGCAGGGCCCGCCGTCGATGACCTCCGACGTCCAGCGGGTCCTCGTCGTCGGCAGCGGCGGCGCCGGCAAGAGCACCCTCGCCCGCGAGCTCGCGCGGCAGGCGGGCCTGCCGGTGGTGCATCTCGACCGGCACTTCTGGCGGCCCGGCTGGGTTGCGACGCCGGTGGAGGAGTGGCGCGCGATCGTCGCCAGCCTCGTCGCGAAGCCCGCGTGGGTGATGGACGGCAACTACAGCGGCACACTGGACCTGCGCATCCCCGCCGCCGAGCTCATCGTCTTCCTCGACCTGCCACGGCGGATCACGATGACCCGGGTGCTGCGCCGTTGGGCCCGGTGGCGTGGCCGCAACCGTCCCGACGCCGCCCCCGGATGCCCGGAGAAGCTGGACCTGGCATTCCTGCGCTGGCTGTGGAACTACCCGCGGGACAGCCGGGTCCGCCTGCTGCGGGCCCTCGACGCGCACGGTGCCGCCGCTCGGGTGGTGCGGCTGTGCACCGCCCGGGAGGTGCGGCTGTGGCTCGGGGCCGTGGCTGCCCCGAGCCTGCCGATGGTGCGGTCGCTGTCCGCGGGCCCGCTCGGCACCTGATCCGTCGTTCGGCGGCGGCTGTCCGGAAGCAGGTGGCCGGAAGCAGGTGGCCGGCAGCAGGTGGCCGTCGCCGGCCAAGGGCGTGGTCAGCGCTGTGGTGGCGCGCCAGCGGCGTCCACCAACCGCAGGATCATCGCGTGGGAACCCCGGCCGGCCGGCCGGGGACGGTTCGGGTCGGGCAGCCGGCGCAGCGCGGCCATGGCCGGCTCGACGATCGTCGCCCACTGCCGATCCGAGAGGTCCCACAGGGTCGACCACACCCGGCTCTCGATCTGCGCGCAGGCCTCGGCCGGGGTGAGCGTCTCGCGCTCCTCCCGGGCGAAGGAGAACTCCTCGACCAGCCGCAGCCCGCAGCGCTCCGCGGCCGGCAGCAGGAGCTCCGGCCGGTCCCGGCGGGGTCGCTCGGCTCGCAGCGCCTCGTTGAGGTCCCGTAGCACGGCGGTGACGTCGCTGCGTCCCGCGTGCTGCCCCGCGCCGACGACCGCGAGCCGGCCACCGGGCCGCAGCACCCGGGCGACCTCGGCGAGGACCCGATCGGGATCCCCGACGAGATGCAGAACGTGCACGGCGAGGCAGGCATCCACGGTCGCGGTGCGCAACGGCAGGGCCGCCGCGTCGGCGCGGACGATCCGCCCGGGCAGGCGCCCGCGGGCCTGGGCGAGCATGCGGGCCGACAGGTCGACGCCGAGCACCGACCGGCCCCGCTCGGCGAAGGCGTGCGAGATCAGCCCCGTGCCCACGCCGATCTCCAGCAACCGCTGCCCGGGCAGGCGCGGGGCGACCGCCTCGGCGACGAGCCGGCCCCGCTCGTCACCGCCCCGGGTTGCGTCGTACCGGTCGGCGATGCGGTCGAAGCTCACGGAATCCGCCACCCGTCGAGGCTAAGCCCCCTCGGCGCCCCCTCGACGGGTGGCGGTGACGCCCGCAGGTCACGCCGGGGCGCAATGGCGTAGCGTGCTCGGTCGGGCCGTCGCCGACGCCGGCCGCGTGTCGCGGTGCACGGCGGCGCTCGGGGTCGCGACGGCGGATCCGACCGGACATCGTGAGGGCGAAAGGCCGACATGAGCGCAGTGATCATCGATGGTAAGGCCGTTGCCGCCCGGGTGCGGGCGGACGTGGCCCGGGACGTCGCCGAGTTCCGTGCGGCCACGGGCCGCCAGCCGGGTCTCGCGACGGTCCTGGTGGGCGACGACCCGGCGTCCGCCGTCTACATCGGCGGCAAGCGTCGGTCCTGCGTCGAGGCGGGCATGGCCGACCTGCACCAGCACCTGCCCGCCGACACCCCCCAGGACGAGATCGCCGCGCTGCTGGACTCCCTCGCCGCGGACCCGGCCGTCTCCGGGATCCTGCTGCAGCTTCCCGTCCCCGAGGGACTCGACGGAGCGGCCCTGGTCGGCCGGATTCCGCCGGAGAAGGACGTCGACGGCCTGACGACGGCCAGCGTCGGCCTGCTCGCCCGCGGCCTGCCCGGCCTGCGGCCCTGCACCCCGTCGGGGATCATCGAGCTGCTCGACGCCTACGACGTGGAGCTCAGCGGTGCCCCCACCGTCGTCGTCGGCCGTTCCGAGCTGGTCGGCCGCCCGGTCGCCCAGCTTCTGGTCGGACGCAACGCGACCGTCACGATCTGCCACTCCCGCACCCGGGACCTGGCCGCCGTCTGCCGCGGCGCGGACGTGCTGGTCGTCGCCGCCGGCAAGCAGGCGATCATCGGCCCGGATGCGGTGAAGCCCGGAGCGACCGTCATCGACGTCGGCATGCACCGCACCGAGCAGGGCCTGCGCGGCGACGTCGACTTCGACGCCGTGCGCGAGGTCGCCGGCCGGCTCACCCCGGTCCCCGGCGGTGTCGGGCCGATGACCATCGCCATGCTGCTGCGCAACACCCTGCTCGCCGCGCGGGCCGCGGCCGAGGTGGGCAGTCTCGTCTGAGCCGCCCCGGGTCCGCTGGGCAGATTCTGTCGGAGAGGTGCGTCAGAATCGCCCTCGGCACGGCACCTCCTGGGCTGATCGCGCGGGCTTGTCGCCCGGCGAAGATCGGATAATGCGGAGATCCGGCTTTGCGGTGAAGCCCAGGCGGAGCGTCCTCCGCTGGAAGCAAGACCGGCCCCCGATCTTCTGCGAGATCCCGCGCGACCGATCCAGTATCGGCGTCGGAAGCGCAGCCGCCGCCGACGTCGGGCTCCACCGGCTGATGGGAACGGAGCCCGACGAAGGACTGCCCCGGCACCCCAAGCGCCAGAGGTTCGGGTGGTCTACACGGACAACGGCCCGATCGTGCCCGCGCCGGCACGCTACGGCGTCTCCCGCGTCTCCCGCGTCTCGACCTGTATCCGATGTGCCGCCCTCTCCTGGGCGACCAGTATTCGGAGTGTCTCGATATCGGCAACATCCTTCGGCCGCCATGGCCGGCCATGGCGCAGGCGCGGAAACTGCTCCTTCATGGCGAGCATGCCAGCGGCACTCATGACTAACATCGCCGTGCCATCGAGCGTCACACGCTCTTCACCGAAGGACCCCGGTGGGAATAGCCAGTCAGACCATCGGCCCATGGGCTGACTGAATGACCCGTCTGGCCACCTGTCGAAGTACGCGGTGCTGAACGGAACATCGCCCCAGGTGAACTCGCAGGATTCCGCTGGCGGCTGGGTCGCCAGAGCCATGGCCCCAGCGTCCGCGAGCGCCACCTTCGATCGCTCGGCGTGGCGGCGCTCGACCCAGAACTCGACGTCACCGTGCTCGCGAGTGATCCGCCCGATCCTCGCGTCCAGTCCCCAACCTCCGAACAGCCAGGCCGGGATGCTGACTGCCGGCAGCACCGACAGGACCTTGCGAATGACGCGCAGTTGTCCTTCGGCCCTCTGATCCATGGCCTGATCCTTCCAGAGCTCGTCGAGGGGANGGTCGGCCGGCGTCCACCGGTGGTAACCGTGTACCCGCGAAGCCCCTCGACGCCACATAATTCGGTGGCCTGTCTGGAGGCGGATCGATAACCTCCGTCGAGTGATGTACGAGGACCCGCGTGCGTACCTGCTCGGGCTTGAGGGCGTTGCGTTGTTGCGAGCGTTCACCGGAGCGTCGGACCGTGATTTCGTGGAAGCCCGGATCGCGGAGATTCGCAGAGTGCTCGCTGACGAGGCGTTGGCACACGCAGCAGTGGAAGTCGACCGGGTGGACACGGTTACGGGCTATCGGCTGTGGTCAGCGACGTATGACGGGCCCAACGGGGCGTTCGACGTCGACGAACCCGTGGTCAAGGAGATCGTGGACTCGCTGCCCGTGGGTGTTGCTCTGGATGCCGCGTGCGGGACCGGTCGCTACGCCGAGTTTCTGGCCGGGCGTGGCCATCGGGTTATCGGCGTGGACCGCTCGCCCGACATGCTCGCCCGCGCGCGTCCTCGGGTGCCGCAGGGCGAGTTCCTGCTCGGTGATCTGCACCAGCTCCCCGTGGCCGACGCCGAGGTTGACCTGGTCGTGTGCGCCCTGGCGCTGACCCACATCGGGGCGCTCAAGCCGGTCATGGCGGAGTTCGCCCGGGTCCTGCGTCCGGGCGGTCATCTGGTGATCTCCGACATGCACCCCGAGACCGTGGCGCTGGGCTCGATTCCCTCCGTCCGCGATGCTGATGGCCGACCTGGACATCTGAGTGCCTACCGGCACCTGATCGGGGATTATCTGCGGGCCGCGCTGGCGGTGGGACTGCGCGTGCGTCGCTGCGAGGAACCTTCCGCGCCGACCAACGAACCGCCGGGGCCGGCCGACCGAAAAGACACGTTCGGAGCGGTAGGACCGTGGGAGCTGTGGCCGTGGTGTCTGGACGACATGGTGCCCGAAGCAGCACGAGCCGCCAGGGCCGGTGTGCCGGCGCTGGTCATCTGGCATTTCCAGTTGGCTGAATCGTGACACCACCATCAATGCCGGGGCTTTGATCACGACGATGATCGTGGTGTCGTAAGTCCCGTCAGCGGTCGCCACCCCTCGCCATGTGCGACCAAGGGGTGGTGCTCCTTGCGGTCGCCCATCGACCGGGCGCGGTCGTGCTCCCGTTCGCACTGGACAAAACGGGTTGCCATCGTCACCGGGCGCCCCTACCGTCCGGTGCGTGAATCTTCGCCGCGAACTGGCCTGTGATCGGGAATCGGTGCGGGACGTCGTCACGCAGGCGTTCGGTGGAGAGCACGGAGCGGTCGTGGCAGACCTTGTGGACGACCTTCGCGCCACCATCACGCCTGTTGCTGGCCTCTCGCTTGTCGCCGAGCACGATGGCGAGGTCATCGGCCACGCGATGTTCACTCGCAGCCTGCTCGACGCGCCTCGGCGGCTGGTCGAGGTCCAGGTCCTCAGCCCGTTGGCGGTCGTACGCAAATACCAGAAGCACGGGGTCGGCTCGGCTCTCGTTCACCGCGGCCTCGACATCCTCGCCGAGTCCTCGGTGCCACTCGTCTTCCTCGAAGGCGACCCCGACTACTACCGCCGCTTCGGCTTCGTGCCCGGCGGGGACCTGAGCTTCCGCAAGCCGTCGCTGCGTATTCCGGACGCGGCCTTCCAGGTCGTCACGCTTCCCGGCTATCAGCCGTGGATGACGGGGACGCTGGTTTACTCGGAACTGTTCTGGCGGCACGACGCGGTCGGTCTCCGTGAGCCCGGGACAGCGACGATCCAGTAGTCCCTCTTTGCGGACATCTGCAACCTGGGGTCGTACCGATCGTGCTCACGCATGCTCGCGCCCTGCTCACCAACNCCCCCGAGGGGCGTGCCGCCTACCCGCCGAGGGTTGGAAAGCCCTCGACCCGCTCCGGCCGGTCCGGCGCAAAGGCGCCGGACCGGCCGACCGACGCCCCTTTCTATCGAACTATCCCGCCCGGTTGGTAACCTTGGTTCCGCCACTGCGGGTCCTGGCGACCAGTACCCGGGTTCTGGCGCCGCCAGTCCTGGCGCCACCCGCCCCTGGGGGTCTGGATTTGGCGGCCCCGGTTCTGGCGGCCCTGGTTCTGGCGCCATCTGGCCTGACGATCCGAGCCCTGGCGAGACCAGCCCTGGCGAGACCCGCTCTGGCGAGGCCAGCTCTGCCGAGACCTCTCCGCACCCTCCCTGTTCTGGTTGTTCCGCTCCCAACCGTCCGTGGCGTGCCACTGGTTTGCGGGCCGCGGCGGAACACGGTCGTCGGCCCAGGCGCCTGAAGCCAACGGTCCCACCGTCACGCAGACCGCCGCCATGGCGGAAAGGCTGGCGACCGCTGCTTTCCCTTTCAGGGATCTTCCCATGATTCTCCCGTCATCGAGACTATCGATCGGCTACCTGCAGCGGGAAGGTTAGCCGTGCGTAGCTCCCACCGGACGGATTGCGGCCGGCGTGTTCGCGTCAACGCCGGCCGGAAAGATTGGGTGGCGAGTTCTCTGTGATTACCATGTGACTTCTCTAAGGCTCTCCTGTGATTCTTGGTAAACCCTTAATGAGGCGGCAGAAGCGTACCGGGAGCATGCGGAAATCGGCGCAGGAATGGACCGATCCGGACCCACTGGCAGAACACCGCATTCTCGGGCCCGGTCCGGTTCTACGTGTGACATCGGCGCGCATCCCAGCAGGCCGGGCTCTCCATCCCCACCATCACTGGCTGCAGCGCTGGATCCGGTCACCGATCGCGAAGATCGGTGCGTGGCATCGGCGATCCAGGGGCGGGGCGGCATCGGGGCCAGGCGGGTCAGTTCCACAGGGCGGCGTGGCTTGAGCCGTCGGGCAGGAGCACGGCGCCCACGACCTGGCCGCGGTTGTTGAGCGCCACCGGTTCGGCGGAGCCGCCGAGCTGCACGGTCCGGCCGTGGTGCCGGCGGAAGGACGCGGTGCTGGTCGCCACGACGATGTCGCCCCGGTCGTTGAGGGCGATCGGCCGGGCGAAGGAGCCACCGAAGGTTCCCAGATCGGTCCGGTGGCTCGGATCCCAGAGCAGGACGTGCCCTGCGTCGGTCACCGGATCGAACGTCGAGCCGACGATCTGACCGGCGTTGTTGATGGCCACTGCCTCGCTGAGGGCCGCGTCCTCGGGGCCCAGGTCGATGGCGCGGTCCCGCTGCCACAGCATGGCGTGCGTGTTCCCCGCCGGGTTCGTGGCCCAGCCGACGACGTCCCCGCGGTCGTTGATGTCGACAGCACGGCCGTTCGGGCCGGGCAGCGGCACCCAGCGGCCGTGCATCCAGCGGGCGAAGTAGTCGTCGTGGTGGTCGTTGCGCTGTACCTCACCCAGGACCCACCCGTTGTCGCTGACCGCGATGGCCTCGCTGGTGTGGCCCGCGGGAGCGCCGAGATCGACGGTCCGGCCGTCGCGCCAGCTCATCGCGTGCGTTCCACCGGCGACCGGACCCGTCCCGACCACCTGGCCGTGCTCGTTCTGGTCGACCGGGGTGAACCCGGGGTCGATCACGGTTCCGTCGGGACGGATCACGAAGCCGGGCGAGGAGAAGCGACCCGGAAGCTCACCGGCGATCTGCCCGGCATCGTTGATCAGGAAGGGTGCTCGCGCGGTGTCGGGCAGCGCGGTGAAGGTCCCCCGCGACCAGCGGAATCCATGGCTGTCGAACGAAGAGCTGTAGCCGGAGCCGACGACGTCCCCGTGGTTGTTGATCGAGGTGGCGCTGTTGTGGGTGATGCCCGGCAGGGCGCCGAGATCGACCGGCTGCACGGGCCCGGCGGGTGACGCCGCCGCCACCCCGGTCGACAGGACGGTACCGGTCACGGTCACCGCCGCCATCACCGTCGTTGCCGCCGCCACCCTGATCGCCCGCACCGCACCCATCGACGCCTCCCCAGAGGTGGCCGACCGCCGTCATGCCGTCGGACACTCTGAGAAGTCAGGCAATCACTCTTCGAGTCCCAGGTAGGGGAGCGACGCGCCGACACGCGCGGTGTCGGCGGTGCCGGAACCGTCGATCTCGTCCATCGGACGGGATGGGGACCGTCGGAGCTGGCGGGGCGGGCCTGCCGCGCCGTGGGTCAGCCGCCGATGACCTTGCGATAGACGCGCGGGCCGTCGTAGTCGTTGACCGCGAAGTGCCAGGTGGCCAGGTTGTCCCAGATGACGAAGTCTCCGGGCTTCCAGCCGAAGCTGACGGTGTAGTTGGGCGAGGATGCGTGTGCCAGCAGGAACGGCAGCAGGGCCTCGCCCTCGGCCGCGCCGACGCCGGTCAGCCGCAGNGCCGACGAGCTGAGGAAGAGCCCCTTGCGACCGGTATGGCGGTGGGTGCGCACGACCGGGTGCTCGACGGTCTCGGTCACCGGCGGCCGGTTGTAGGTCCCGTCGCCCGGGTCGGCGTTGTACACGGCGCTGACCGACTCCAGCAGGTGCTTGAACGGCTCGGACAGGCCGTCATAGGCCGCCTGCAGATCGGCCCACAGCGTGCGCCCGCCGATCTCCGGCACCACCTGGTAGGTCAGCGACTCGAGGTGGAACGGCGGGGTCCGCCACGTGCCGCCGATGTGCCACGTCGAGGCGCCCCCGGCCTTCTCCAGGTTGAAGGTGTACACCAGCCGGTTGTCCTCGTGGCGGTACAGCCACTTGGGGTGGTCGAAGGGCTCGTCGAAGATCCGTACTGCCTGCACGTGCGCGTCGGGCGAGAGGTCCTGGTCGCGGAACACGAGGACCTTGTGCTGCCAGAACGCCTCGCGCAGGGCCTCGGCGGTGGCGTCGTCGACGCCACCGGCCAGATCGACGCCGACGACCTCGGCGCCGAGGACGGGGCTGGCCGGGCGGATGTCGTAGGTGGCGGTGCGGATAGCGGTCACCGTGACTCCCTTGCAATCAAATGTGACGCTGCCGCCTCGCGGGCCTTTCTGGAGCGCGTTTTCGAATGGGGCGCGGCGGGCGGCCGGTGCGCCGATCGGGCAGGAAATGCCACCCGCCGTACCTCCTGCGTACGAGCCGTCATGGCACAGTCGGACATTAGCTCTGACGCCCGAAAACCGCAATCCATGCCGGCTCTACAGACATTTCTCCGCCATGAATGCGTAACACTTTCGCGGTAGAGGTCACCGCCAGCCGCCAGCCGCCAGCCGCCAGCCGCCAGCCGCCGGGTGATCGCGAGTTCGCGGATGGTGGCGCCCCGGGACGCCGAGCGTCAGGTCAGGCGGGAGTTGTCGGCCTGGTCGTAGGGCCGGATCTCGGACAGGCGGCGGTCGCGCAGTTTGGTCGTCCAGGCGGGTTCGGAGAGCAGGGCGCGGCCGAGGCCGACGAGGTCGAACTCGCCGCGGTTGAACAGGTCCAGCAGCGGGGCGAGGCTGAGCGTCGCCGCCGCACCCTCGTCGTCGCCGCGGAAGGCCGTCGGCACGCCGATCGAGCCGATCGCGATGGTGGGCAGGCCGGTGAGGTTCCTGGCCCAGCCGGCCAGGGTGCGCGGGGAGCCGTCGAAGGCCGGCCGCCAGTAACGGCGGGTGGAGGCGTGCAGCGCGGTGACGCCGGCGTCCACGAGCGGGGTGAGCAGCGCCTCGAGCTCGTCGGGGGTCTCGGCGATCCGGGCGTCGTAGTCGCCGCCCTTCCACTGGGAGAACCGGTAGATCACCGGGAGGTCCGGTCCCACCTCGCCACGGACCGCGGCGACGACCTCGGCCCCGAGCCGGGCCCGGTTGGCCAGGCTTCCGCCGTAGCCGTCGGCGCGCCGGTTGGTCTCCAGCCAGAAGAACTGGTCGAGCAGGTAGCCGTGCGCCCCGTGCAGCTCGACGCCGTCGAACCCGGCTCGGCGCGCGTCGGCCGCGGCGCGCGCGAAGGAGGCGATCACCTCGTCGATCTCCTTGGTGCTGGCCTCGTCGCCGACCACCGTTCCGTCGCCCCGCCGGCCCGACGGGGAGAACACCGCCGCCTCCGGGTGCGGCGGAGCACCCGCCGCCCGGCCGGCACCGAGATGCCACAGCTGCGGCACGATCCGCCCGCCCACCGCGTGCACGGCGTCGACGACCCGGCGCCAGCCGGCGAGCGGCTGTTCGCCGTAGAACCGGGGAACCCGGTCGCTGGTCCCGGCGGAGGGATGATCCACGTAGGTGCCCTCGGTCACGATCAGGCCGACGTGCGCCGCCCGCCGCGCGTAGTAGCCGGCCACGTCCTCGCCCGGCACGCCGTCAGGGGAGAACTGGCGGGTCATCGGCGCCATCACGAAGCGGTTGGCGAGCTCGACGCCGGACAGGGAGAACGGCGTGAACAGCGGCGCCGCGTCCGTGCCGTCCAGCAGGCGCTCGCTGCTCAACGGGGACGCAGCCACCGCGACACCCGAAGACCCCGCAACGCCAGACGATGCCGCACCATTCGACGACGCCGTATCGCTTGAAGACACAGTCATATGGCGTTCAATCCCGGCGCCTTCGCGGATGTTCCGCCTCGGCCTGTGTTGTTCGCGCTGTCGAACAGGCGCCTCGGCGCGAGCCCGGTAGCCGAAGCCTCGGGCCGGACCCCGTCGCCCCGCAGCCGCATCGCGGTGCCACGTCACTGCGCAGCGGCGGTGCCCAGCCGCAGGTATCGGCAACCCGGAGGCGTCGGCAACCCGGAGGCGTCGATCAATCGAGGACTTCGGACGACGATGTCGAGAACCGGTGGCTGGTTCCGTCCCGGCGGAGATTTCGACCCATGTGTGGTACATGAACGACTTCGCGGGCTGGCTCGAGGGGACCGGCGAGTTCGTCGACAGCCAGGCGCTCGCGCCCTCCGGGACGTTCGTCCGGTACGGCGGCGAGGGTCGCCCGCCGGTCACTGACGGCTCGTTCGCGGAGACCAAGGACCTCATCGCCGGCTGGATGGTGATCGACGTCGACCCGCAGTGACTCTGCGGTGAGCGGGCCCTCGGCGGTAAACGGACCTCGGCGGTAAACGGACTTCGGCGGTAAACGGACTTCGGCGGTAAACGGACTTCGGCGGTGAAGGGACTTCGGCGGGTGGACGAGGTCCGGCTCAACCACGCCGGTAACCAGCTATCGCGGACGGACGGAGTGCGGTGATGGCAGCACGAATACTGGGCAGGATTCAATGCCCATGAAAAGTAGGGTCAGTGGAGATGGTCTCGTCCAAATGGTACAGGGATGGGTCGACAGACATTCCTGCATCAGTGGCGTGTGACATGGCGCCCCACTCCGACGAGGACGGATCCACGGACATGCCCGCCGGGTCCGGGACGTGGGACGACCCTCCCCAGTCCAGCGGACCGGGGTCGACTGACATCTGCGGATCCGGCGCGTGCGAGGCGCCAGCCTGGGCTGATGCATCCTCGGCCGGGTGGAGCAGCTCGGCGTGCGGCTCAGACCCAATGCTGTGCAGTGCCTCCTGGGTTGCATGGTCGGCCATGGTGTGCAGATCGCCCGTCGACCTCATTCCGGCCAGCTCCGACGATCTGTTGTAGAGCATCTCTGCCGCTCGCCCCTCCGGCGTGGATCGAAGAACGGTGTTGAAACCGGCAGGATCATGAGCGATCGCGATGGCTATTCCGGCGGCTCCCACCAAGGGAAGATCGAGTACCGCGGCGGCACCGACGCCTATCAGGATATGCAGAGGATCCGACGCCACCCCCGGCATTGCAATGCCTGCGACGCCCATCAGGTCCCTCGCCACGGTGAGACAGTTGTGGGTGAGACCGTTATAATAACCGGGGTCGGACTGGACATGTTGCGCTGCGGCGAGAACATGCGCCGCCTGGTCCGGGGTGATGTGGTAGGTGTACGCCGCATCCTGACGTGGCTGGTGTGTGGTGTCGCCAGTTCGCAGTTCTCCTGGACCGGCGAGGCCGCCGTTCCTAGGGTAGTAGCCGAAGTCGACGCGCTCGCCATTGGGCGCGGCGACCGTGATCCAGGCGTGACCCATATGGAAAGGGTCCATGACCGGGTAGGAGCGGTTGGCGCTCGCGAATGATGTATCGATGCGTAGGGTGATGCTCCAGTCGTAGCCGGCCATGTTCGGTACCCTTCTGTTCGGCTCAGAATTTCTGCGTCCACCACGCCCGCAGCCGCTGCCACCAGCCGGGCCGGGATGCTGGGGCCGGCTGGCCCAAGGCCGGTGCCGAGGGGAGGCCCAGAACAAGAGTGGGCGGTAGTGGTGCCTGCTGGGAGAGGAGCGGCCGGTGCTGCGTTGCCGCCGCGGCCGGCGCGGGGCGGAGGGTGGGTGTGGACCGCCTCCGGAGCGCAGACCGTCGCGTCGCCCGCGCTTGTTCCAATGTGCACCACGGGCATATCTGATTATGGGAGGGATAGCGGTGGCTTGGATTGAGTCTGCACCTGACGGTGGTGATCGCCCGCAGTGCCTGCCGCCACTCGCTGGCCGGTGGACGTGACGTGGGGTATGCGGCACCGTAGGTGAAGGCCTGGGCGAAGAGTTCCTGGATCGGGTCGGGGAGGATCGATGGCGGTGGTGCCAGTCGGTGCGTTCTGAGCAGCGATCGTGGGCCGCCCGCCCAGTGGCCGTCTGCGGCCAGAACGGACGCACCCGGCTGCTCTCCGGGGCCGGTCCACACTCCCCTCGAGAACGGGTGATTGCCGTTCATGAGTAGCAGGTGAAGATGCACGGCCAGGGCGAACAGGTCCGACGATCGGTCTCGGGGAGTCTTTTTCAGGTCGACGTTGCGCAGTTCCGGGGCGGTGAACTCGGGCCGGCCGACATCGCAGAGATACCTGCGCCCGGACGCCGCGGTGAACTGCATCGAGTCGCAGTCGACCAGCGTCACCCGGCTGGTGTCGGAGACGAGGATGTTGCGCTCCTGAAAGTCGCCGATGACCGCACCTACTCTGTGTGCCGCCTCGACGGCGATACAGAGGTTGGCTGCTGTGTTCAGCAAAAAAGCCCAGTCCGCCCGCCTCGGCCATTGCGGCTGGTTCGGCAGTGGCCCGCGCCGGTCCGTCGGATTACTGACGCTGTGGATCTCGACTGTTGTTCTTGTATCGACCTTGGGCATGACATAGCCGCGCACCACGCCACCCTCCAGCACAAGATGCTGTGGCCAGGTCAGTACGATCGACCCGTCCCGGCTGACCGTGCCCGCGGGCTTCACCCGCGTCATCGCCGTGACCTTCTCCCGCTTGGCCACGAGCCCCTTCAGATCCGGATGGAAAATCTTCGCGACCCACTCCGGACGACCAACGACGTCCCAAACGGTTCCCTCGCCTGCCCTGGCCAGTCGCTCCCCGAGCTGGATGGGGGTGCCGTTCTGCAGCGTCATGTGCGCCATGGGGTGACCAGTTTGCGGAGAATCAGATGCATCCGCCACGCGCCGTTCGGAACCGTCTTCGCCTTTCTCCCGGTCCCTGTCCCGGCCACGACCGAGTCGCTGCGCTCGGGTTTGCCGGTCGTCGGGGCCCGGACCGTCAGGGCAGTGGTGTCGGGTTCCGTCGGCGTGTCGACGGCCGGACCATCTGCGGGCCGGGCCGGCCGCCACGCGGTGGGGTCCGACGGCGGCCAGCTTGATGCGACGGTCGTCGTCGAGCCGGCGGGCGGCGGGGAGGCGAGTGCGGCACGCCCCGTCGTCGCGAGCACCAGCGTCTTGTCGTCGCCGGTCTGATCCTCGACGATGTCGCGCATCATCGTGGCGAGCTGGTCGTTTCCCCGACCCTCTCGGACATTCCGCCATGATGTTTGGAAGAAGGGAACGTAGGCGGTGCCGTTGCTCGCATGGGTGATCTTGTAACTCATGCCGTCTGTGCTGAGCGCGAACGCAGCCACGTCGCCGACCACGGCCGAGCGATAGGCGGTGCGGAAGGCGCCCGGGGATTGAACAAACCAGGTGGTGTTCGCGTACTCCTCCTTCTCCTCGGCCAGGATCGTACGGACCTCTCCACCAGCTTCCACCGCGATGATCCCGTCGCCGATCTGGGCGAACACCGCCAGGTCAGGCCGGGCGATGGCTACTGCGAGTGTCGTCGAAAGCCGGGACCTGGGGAGCTCCATCGAGCGTGCCTGCGCCGTGATACGCCCGAGAGCAGATGCGAACAGGCCGCGGATCAGGTCGCGAGCCTCCTCGGTCGAGGCTGCGTCGAAGGCTCTTGTGAACTCGGGTGTAAGAGCGTCCTGTACGACCGATGTGCAGGCGACGAACGATCCCCATGCAGACGTCCCGGTGACGCTTCCCGCGCCGTCCGCGACGGCCGCGACGACGAACGTGCCGTTGGTCCCGTAGGCGTAAGCATCGTCGCAGCCCAGGTCCTCCTCCAGATGGCTGTGCCCGACGACCGACGCACCACGGACGATCCAGTAGTCCGCCTGCTGCTCTGGGGGCATCTGCGCCTGAGTGGTCAAGCGGCCGTCCAGCCCGAGAGCGGTGGGAGTGGGACCTGGTCCACGCCGCTGGCCTCGGCGTCGTTGCCGTTGAACGGAGTGGAGTTCGATACATTGCTAAGGGACGCGGAGAGCCAGGTGAAGAACTCCGAGAACTTCAGCCCGGCCAGCGGAGCTGGAGTCCGGACGACGGAGAGCCTGCCGAGAGTCTCGAAGTTGACGGACGGTCCCACTCCGATGGCGAACACGGTCACCCCGTTCTTGCCCTCCATCTCGTTGAGTCGCCGCACGGCGGCGTCGAACCCGTCGCGGTTCGGTGCGCCGTCGGTCATGACGATCAGCCATGGTCGAAAATACGCAATGCCGGCTTCTCGGTAGGACTTCTTGCGCTTTTCGATGATGTCCAGTGCAAGATTGATCCCGGCCGCCATGTTGGTCGATCCGTCGCAGACGAATTCCGCGGGCTGCAGGGTTCGCCCTTCCTGCATCGGGACCAGGACCGTGGCGTCCGATCCAAACGTCACGAGTGCGACTTCCGTGCGCTTGCTGGCCAGCTTGTCGTTGTTGAGATAGTGAACGAACTCCGCGAACCCTTTTTCCAGCTCGGCAATGGGTGCGCCGGCCATCGACGTGGAGACATCGGTGAGCACCACGCAGGCCACCCGCGGGTCCGGGTTGTCCTCGTTGAGGTCGACAGCCCAGCTCTTTTCTGACATGATGGACTCCTGGATTCCAGCGCCTGTCAAGGCGAAGCGAAGCCGGAAGAATTTGACAGGAAAAAGGCGCCAAAGATCGCGACTATCGCAATGAATATCATGAGGGCAATGATGTTCAGAATGATTGGCAGTGCATTGTACTGGTGGGCGCGAACCATCGTTCCAGCCGTCAGGTTCTTCACCTCCGTTACCCGGACCACGCCGTTTCGTCGCTGCGATCCCGTCAGCTCGACGGTGTCCCCGTTGTTGATCGAGCCGCCGCTGTAGTATTTCGCCCGCATCTCTACCGCGATACGGCGCTGGCCGGGCCGCTCGATGCGAAAACTCCAGACGATAGTCGAACGCTTCCGGATGACTGGACCCTCGACTCGGGGCGCGAACCCGGAAACGGTTCCACCGTACTGAGTCATGAATCTGATCCTCGATCTGCTTCTCAGTGGTGGTGGAGGTCGGGCACCGGATCGACGTGCCAGGGCGCACCGTGCTCCTGCGGCCCGCTCGGGTCGTGCTCATGTCCAATGCTGGAGGCTTGCGGGTCCTGTGTATGGTGGACATCCGTTGACATGCTCGGATCAACTGGAGGGCTGTCGTGATGTTCCGCCGCCAGGGCGTGGAGAAACCCGCCGGCTGCCGACACGGCCAGCGACTGGCTGAAATGGGCATTGTCGATCGAGTGCTGGAGGTCGCCGTTCGGGACGGTCGGATGGCTATCTCTGGACAATGGTGGTCCTCTCGATGACCGTGGTGCGGAGAGCCGCCCGGTTGTAGCTTGAAAAGGTCGCGCGGATTCAGTGATTATTGAAAATGACGTCGGTGGAAGTGGTGGCGTCCGAATGGTGCAGGGACGGGTCTGCGGAAACTCCTGGATCTGCCGCATGTGACATGCCGCCCCACTCTGCCGCGGACGGATCCACCGACATACCCGGATCCGGGGCATGGCAGGACCCTGCCCAGCCCAGCGAACCCGGGTCGACCGACATGTGCGGTTCGAGGTGTGATGCCGGGTCCACCGACATCTGCGGGTCCCCATGGTCCATGGAACTTCCGCCCCAGCCCAGGGTGTCCGGATCTACCGACACTCCGGGGCTCATGGACATTCCGGCGGGCAACCCCAGAGGCGGATCGATAGATTGTGGCGAGGGTGCCAAGACCTGATCGACTACGTCACCGAGATGCTCACCGATATACTCACCGAGTTCTCTACCGACCTGCCCCAGGCCTCCCTGCGCACCCTCCTGCAGTCCTATCCTCATGNCGACGCCCTGGCCGATCGCATCTCCCACGTAACCACCGATCTCTCGACCGGTATCGCGTGCCGAGGTGCCTGGTCCGTTCTCCGGAGTGGCTGGTCCTTGGTACTGCGCCGATTCAGCCTTGGGCCCGACATTCTGCGCCATACGATCTCCTTATCCTGAATCTGGTGCTGGAGTTGCGCTGAAACGTTGCCACCTCGCCGGCAGGTNGGGAACTCGCGCCGCCGAGATGGGCGGTCGGTGTCTTTCGACGGTTTTGGGTGGCGAATGGTGGTCTGCCTTTCGCCGGGTCACCTCCGCCTTTCCTCCTCGTTTCCCTCGGGTTGTCTCCGGCGCTGGTGCGAGGCTGGGTTGCTCTGCCCGTAGCAGCTCGGCTGCTTCGGGGAACCGCAGCCAGCCGCTGAACGGAGTGCGCGAGCCCTTCTGGACGTTGCTGGATCCGCCCACCGCCTCGGTGCCGAGGACGATCTCGACTTTCAGTTGCTGGATCCCTCGGTCAGGCGACATGACCTTGACGATGATCCCGGTGGCCGGCCTATGCAATGTGGTGACCACCGAAGGGTCTTCGCAACGGCGGCCGGGCAGAGCCGTAGGCTGTGGCCCTACGGGATCATGCGGCCGGGGGCTCGCCGCCTTCGGCTTCGCCGTTCTGCCCGCTGCGCGTCCAGCGTTCGCGGCAGGCCGGTACGGGGGAGGCGCGGGCGACGTGAATGGTCTGATCGAACGTGACGGCGAGTTGAAGCGCGTCGAGGACGCCCTCACCACGGCAGTGGCAGGCCGAGGGGCGACGCTGCTCGTGGAGGGCGTGGCCGGAATTGGTAAGACCGTGTTGCTGGCGGCGGCCCGTGACCACGCTGCCAGTCGTGGTGTACGCGTGCTGTCCGCGACGGGTGCCGAGCTGGAGCGGGAGTATGCGTTCGGCATCGTCCGGCAGCTTCTGGGACCAGTCTTGCTGCGGGCAGACCGCCGGCAGCGCGCGGAGCTGTTCGAGGGCGCGGCAGCGCTGGCCGAGCCGGTCCTCGTGGAACATGCGGCCGGCACCGGAGACACGCTGGGCAGCAGTCTGCACGGCCTGTTCTGGGCATGNGCCAACCTGGCCGACCATGGCCCACTCCTGCTGACCGTCGACGACGTGCACTGGGCGGACGATGCCTCCCTGCGCTTTATCGCCTACCTGGCCCGGCGTTCGGCCGATCTGCCCGTTCTGCTGCTGCTCGCAGGCCGCCCCATCAATAGCGCCGATTCCGGCCTGATTGCGGGCACTTTGGCCGGTCTGCGGCTGGAAACTCTCAAACTGAATGTGCTGAGCGCCGATGCTGTGGGCGAACTCGTCCGTGAGCGGTTGTCGTCCGATGCCGACGATGAGTTCTGTCTGGCGTGCGCCCGCGCCAGCGGAGGAAACCCGTTCCTCCTCGCCGAGGCACTCATCGCGCTGCGGGCCGATGACGTCCACCCGGTGGCAGCCGAAGTGGGCCGGCTCGACACCTTGCACGCCGACAATGTCTCGCGTGCCCTGCTGGTCCGGCTGGCCCGGCTCGGTCCGGACGCGGCCCGATTGGCGCGCGCGGTCGCCGTGCTCGGCCCGGACGCGATGGCCTGGCACGCCGCGAGCCTCGCCGACCTCGAGGAGACCCGCGCGGCGAGCGCGATCGACGCGCTCATCCACGAGGGCATCCTCGTTCCCGGCCAGCCGCTGACAATCGGCCACCCCCTTATCCGGACCGCTATCTACTCGGACACGGACAGTGCCCAACGGGGCCTTGTTCACAAGCGTGCCGCGCGGCTGCTTCAGGCCAGCGATGCCCCGGCCGAACGACTCGGCTCGCACCTGCTCAACTGCGAGCCCGCGAACGATCAGTGGGTCGTCGCCGGGCTGCGCGCGGCAGCGTCGGAGGCCCTGGCCCGCGGCGCGCCCGAATCGGCCGCCGCGCTGCTGGAACGAGCGCTCGGCGAACCTCCTGCGGCCGAGGCTCGTAGCGGGCTGTTGCTGGAGGCGGGGCTGGCCCTGGGGATGGCAAACCGGCCCGACCGCGCGGCGACCGTGCTGCGTGAGGCACTCGACCTCACCACAGACCCCTCCGCTCAGGCCGAGATCGCGTTCAGCCTCGGGGCTCTGATGACGATGCTCGGCCGGAGTGACGAAGCGGTGACGATCCTGGAACCGGTCCGCTCGAGTGCAGCCCGCGACGATCCTGACCTGTCGCGTCGTCTGCTCGCCGGGATCGCACTCGCCGACCTGATCGCGGGTCAGCCGGTCGAGTCGTGGCTGGGCCGGCTCGATCAGCTCACCTCCCGTGGCACCACCGGAGAGACCGAGGAGCGGGTGGCCCGGGCAACAGCCGCCTTCGCCGCGGCCGCCATCGCGGACCGCAGCGCGGCGGATGTGGCGGAGCTGGCAAGGCAGGCCGCTGCCGGGCCGCTACCGGCCGGCCGGCAGCACGCGCGCGACCGGTTTCTCATCGTGAACCTCGCCGGCCCGGCGCTGGCCATCGCCGACCATCTCGATCCCGCGTTGGCGCTGCTCTCCGCCGGTATCGAGGCCGCGCAGCGGGACGGCAACGCGGCGGAGTTCGCCTACCTGTCGGTGCTGCGCTCCCACACCGCGCTGTACGCGGGCCGGCTGCTCGACGCCGAGACCGACGCGCGGATCGCCCTGGACACCTACGCCGACCATAACGAGGAACCTCCGCTCGCCGTCGCGGTCCTGATCGACGCGCTCGTCGACAAGGGCGAGATCGAGGACGCGCAAGCTCTGCTGTCCTCCCGGCAGCTTGACGGACCGGTTCCGATGAACATGCTCGCGGCACATTTCTTCCACGTCGCCCGCGGACGGCTGCGCCTGCGCCAGCGCCGCCCCCAGGACGCTCTGATCGATCTACGTACCTGTGGTGACGCGCTGGAGGCCGCCGGATACACCAACCCCGCCTTCGCGCCGTGGCGGGCCGACGCCGCCCGCGCGCACCTCGCACTCGGCCACCACGACCACGCTCGCGGGCTCGCGGACGAAGAACTCGAACGCAGCCGGCACTTCGGCGCCGCCCGCGCCATCGGCATCGCGCTGCGGATCGCCGCCCTCGTCACCGACGATCGCCACCTCAGACTGGAGCAGCTCCGCGAATCCGTGGCAGCGCTGGAAACCTCGCAGGCCCAGATGGAGCGCGCCCGCTCCCAGATCGCATACGGTGCCGCGCTGCAGCGCACCGGTGCGCGGAGAGAAGCTGAAGAGCAGCTTCGCCGCGGACTGGATCTCGCCGCCCATTGCTCCGCGCAGCCGCTGGTCGCGCAAGCGCGCCAGGAGCTGCTCGCCCTGGGAATCCGCACCCGCAGGGTCCAGCGCACCGGGCCGGCGGCACTGACCGCCGGCGAGCGCCGAGTCGCACTCCTCGCCGTCGACGGACACACCAACCGTCAGATCGCGCAGGCCCTGTTCGTCACCACACGCGCCGTGGAGCTCCACCTCACCAACACCTACCGTAAGCTCCGCATCAACTCCCGCCATGCCCTCGCTGATGCCCTCGCAGCCGAAGGATCTGTAACAGCGGCGCCGCGGTGGGAAGCCTGAACGCCACTCCGACGACGTCCTGGGCTGCTCAGACGCGGGGAGGGCACGGCAACCGCTGCCCGCGCCATGACGTAGGCGCGGCCGGCCTGACGTACCGTCAGCGCGTCGAACCTCGCCCTCGCTCCGGAACCTGGCCGGCCGGCGGTCGGCCAGGTCGTCGCGATGGTCCAGGGACGTGGCGGCTACCTGACGCGGACGTACACGGCGCCGGATTTGCCTGGGCCGCGCTGTTGTAGCTCGAACAGGTCGGTCGCGACCATCAGGTCTTTGAGCCGGGAGTAGCGGTAGGTCTTCAGGACGATGGTGGGACGTCTGCGGATGGCTTCCCCGATCGCCGAGAGATGGGTCCAGCCATCCGGGCCGGTGTTCGTCGCGACGGCCTCGCGGAGCCGGCTGATCAGTGCGGTGTCCGAGCGCAGCTCGGCGGTCGTTGCGCGCGCAGAAGTCGCCACCGTGGCAGTCTTCGCCTGCTTCTTTGTCTTCGCCGGTGGCGGGGCGGCGGGGGTGGTCTGCGGGGCGTCGGCAGCCGCGTCCGGCGCAGCCGCGTCCGTCGGCGGCTGCCCGGCCCGCGCAGCCGCGGCGGGTGCGGCCGGGGTTGACAGCGCAGGCCCCGCGACAAAGGTCTCCACGAAGACGAAGCTGTCGTAGGCGGCGATGAGGCCCGGGTTCGTCTTCTTCCGCTCGCCGAATCCGTAGACGGCCAGGCCGGCCTCGCGGATCCGTTCGGCCAGGCGGGTGAAGTCGCTGTCGGAGGAGACCAGGCAGAACCCGTCGAAGGCCCCGGAGTGCACCAGGTCCATCGCGTCGATCACCAGTGCCATGTCCGAGGCGTTCTTTCCCTTGACGGCGGCGAATACCTGCACTGGTCGGATGGAGTGCTCCAGCAGGGTCTTCTTCCAGGTCTTCAGCGAGCCCGTCCAGTCGCCGTAGGCGCGCTTCACCTGCGCCTTCCCGTGACGGGCGATCTCGGTGAGCAGCGGCTCGACCGCCCAGAGCGGCGCGTTCTCCGCGTCGATGAGCACCGCGATCCTGGCGGAGGCGTTGCCGACCACCACGCTGATTCCTCACTGGCTGTTGCACTGAGTGAACCCCAGTGGCTGACTGCAAGTCTCCCGGTATGCCCCGGTTTCTTTCCATGTAACAGCGCCACCGACACCAATCCGCGGAAGATCTACTTCGGATTGGGTTGATCCAACGATGATCACTGAAGCTCGTCGTTGGATCGAGGCTCACGTGTCCACGGTCTCACCTTCCACGAGATGACAACAACGACGCTTCGAGCTCGGCGTAATCCTCACGGTGATGGTCCAGAGCGTAGGTCAGCCAGTACGCGACATCGTGACGTCCCCCGAGTGCCCAGGCCAGCGCATCGCGGGTCGACGCGGTCGCTTCCCGGATGGCGATGAGACGCAGCCAGGGGAGGGTTTCCTCGTCGTCCGGCCAGTTTCGGGCGAGGAGCCAGGCCATCGCCTCGCGCAGATCCGAGGATTTGTCATGGTAGCCGAGATGCCTGATCAAGCCGACTGTGGCGGGGTGGGTTGGCCAGTGTTCGACGATCGCCGCCGCGGCGGATCTTCGCACTTCTCCCCACTGGGCCGCGCTGGTCAACGCATGCAGCCACGGCCGGGTTTCCGGCGCGTCGGTCCATCCGCGCGCGATCTCGGTGACCGCTTCCGCGCGGCAGCCCTCGTAGGGATCGGTCTCGGCACATGCGCGCAACCAGCGCAGCGTCTCCGGCCTGCCGGCCTGCCGGCGCGCGACCAGGCGGATAGCCATCGTTCGGAGCCTCACGTCGGTGTCTCGGGAGGCCCGTTCCCGGAGCCAGTCGCAGGTCGCGTGGAGGTCGTCGTCGGCGCAGGCCAGCACGACCCGGCAGGCCGCTCGTCGGACGTCCCCGGCGACATCGACCTCGGCCCGGCGACGCGCGAAGGCCGCCAGGCCCGTGACAGTCGAGAAGTTTCTCCCGAGCGCGTCGAGGGCGCCGCGCCGTGTGGCCGGGTCTGGATCATCCTCGGCGTGCCGGAGAAGCACAGCCACCGTGGCGGGGTCGTTCGGCATCGCGTGGTCGGCCAGGAGTGCCAGGGCGAAGCGCTGCACCTCCGTGTACACGTCGCTGTCGGCCACGCGGCTCAGCAGGGACCAGGTGCGGGGAGCTCCAGGCGCGATCGTGGCCAGGGATCGCAGGGCGGTCCACCGGACCAATTCCGCGTGGTCCGCCAGCGCTCGCTCCTCCAGCCAGGCGGTGAGACCGGCCCAGTCAGGAAACCCGGCCACGAGGGCGCGCAGTGCCGCTCTACGTACGGTCGCATCTCGGTCCGAGACCGCCCGGTCGCTGATCCAGGAGCGGACGGCCGGATCGTCTCGCCCTTGGTGGCCGATGGCCCGGATGGCCGCGGACCGTACCCACACGCTCCGACCGGTGGTGGCGCGCTCCTTCAACCAGACCGCGATGTCCGCCTCGGTGTGCCCCGCGGCTCCGATGCCGTCGATGATGGCGCGTTGCACGGCCCAGTCGCCTTCACCGCTGGCCAGCTCGACCAGCCGCCGAGCCGTCTCAGGCTCGTCGCGACGGGCGGCCGCCACCGTCCGGATGATCTGCCTGCGCTCCCGCCAGTTCCTGCTCCGCAGGAGTGCGCTGACCTGTGCCCACGGCAGGGCCGTCACGTCGGTCGGCGCGGACCCGGACGGGCCGCCGGATGGACCGTGACCGGCGGATCGCGAGCCGACGGCGAGCACGAGGTTGTCCGGGGCGTCGTGGCGCATCGCGTCCAGGACGAGGAACGCCTGTCGCCGGACGTTCCATCGGCTGTCGCTCTGCGCGACGGCCAGCAGCCGGCGCAACGTCGCCGGATCATTACCTAACCGGGCGAGTTCCCACACCGCAGTGGTGGCGACCTCGGAGGACCGATCGTCGACGCGTTGCCAGAGCCAGCTGCGCAGGCGTGTCGGGGCCGGCCGCCGGCCGGCATACGTGGCAACGGCCGCCTCCCGCACGTCTGCGGAGTCGTCCTGCTGGGCGGTCTCGCGCAGGAGGCGCCCGACGCGAGCCGAGGCAGGCAGGACACCAAGGCTTGTGACGGCGAGCCGGCGAACATGTCCCGAGAACTCGCGCACCACGGCCTCCCGGACCACCCGTCCGCACGTCGGATCCGCGGACCAGCCGTGAACCAAGGCGAAGAGGGCGAATTGGCGGGTGTCGCCGTAGCGGTCGGCGGTGACCCGTTCCGCGAGCAGCGCGGCAGTATCCGCCCGGTCCGGCGCATGGAGGGCGATCGATTCCAAGGCCTTCGTTCGTGCTCCGGCGTTACGGTGCCCGACCGCGATCTCCCGCAGGAGGGATGCCACTCGTGGATGGTGCGGCCACGCCTGGCCGAGCGAGCCGATCGCGGGTGAATGGATGTACCAGTCGTCGTGACCTGCGCAGTCCAGCAGCCAGGGCAGCGTCTTCGGGTCCTCGTGCCAGCCCTCCGCGACCAGGACGATGGCTCGCTTCTTGACCGTCCAGTGCGGGTCGCGGCCAGCTTGGTCCCGTAGCAGCGGCAACGTTCGCGGATGGTCTCGGCCGCCACGCGCGAGTGCGGTCAGCGCCGTCGCCCGGACGTCCTTGTCGGGGTCGTCGATGGCGCGTTCCGCCAGCCAGGAACAGACGTCGGCGGTGTGGCCCCACCGCTGCGCGACGGCGATCAGCGCGGTCTCGCGGACATCCTCGTCCGGGTCGTCGGCCGCGCGCCGCCGCAGCCAGGGAAGGCTGTCCTCGGGATCGGACAGGCGCAGCTGTGCCACGTGGACGATCGCCGACTGCCGGACGAACCATACGCCGTCCGCTTCCGCGCGCCGCCGCAGCCAGGGTTCCACGCGCGGGTCTTCCGGCCAGGTGCGCGCCACGGCGGCAAGGGCCGCCCTCCGGACCCCGTCGTCCACGCTGCTGACGGCGCGGTCCATCAGCCAGTCGAGCGTCGTGGGATCATCCTTCCAACGGCGCGCGATGGTCCTGATCATCTCTGCTCGGACGCCGGTGTCGGGATCCGCGGCGGCCCGAAGGCGCAACCATGGAAGGGTCGCGGGTTCGGTGGGGGCGCCGTCCGCGAGCCCCTGCACGATCGCGTTACGTACCTGCCAGTCGGGGTCCCGTGCCGCGGCCGCTCGCAACGCGTCCGTGTGCTCGAGGCCATGCTGGAGCGTCTTGATGAGGGCCCGCGCGGCGGCGAGGCGCCCGGGCACGGCGGGCTCGTGTTCCAGTCGCTCCAGCAGCCAGGTGTTCGTCGTCGGATCGTCGGGCCAGATGGCGGCGACCGCCTCGATCGCCGTCTCCCGGGCGAACGGACTGTGGTCGCACTCGGCGCGGTCGCGTGCCCACGCCCGTATGCCGGGCCGGTCGCGCCACTGCCGGGCGGCTACCCGGACCGCCTCAGCGCGTACCTTCCACTGCAGGTCGGTCCTGGAGATATCGTGCAGGCGTGCCACCAGACTCTCGGTGAGCCCGGGATCTGCCGTCGGAACAACGCTCACGGCGGCGCGGCGGATCTCCCAGCGAACACCGGCGGCGAGCTGGGCGTGTAGCCAGGCGGCCGTCGCTGGCCTCCGTCCCGCCTGTTTCGCGAGTTCGTCGGCGGCGAGCTGGCGCACGTTCGTCGCCGGGTCATCCTCGGCGAGGCTGCGCAACCACGGCTCGACGGCCGGTGAATCGGGCCGCGCGTCGATCAGCTTCAGCACGGCCTTGGCCCGGACGTAGTCGGCGGAGTCCCGCTCCGCGCGCCCTTCGAGCCAGTCCCAGAGCGCGGGACCGGGCGGCGACTGATCCGCGATGATGTCCACTGCCCGCCCGCGGACGAGTGCCGTCGGGTCCCGCTCGGCGCGGTCGCGTAACACCTCCAGCGACGTCGGGTCGACAGGAGAGTTCTGGCCAAGCGCGGCCACGGCCGCGTCCCTCAGGCGCCAGTCCTCCAGGAAGACCGCCCTGGCCCGCAGCAGGGCCGTGACGTCGGCACGGTCGGGAAACAGATCGGCGACGAGGCCGCTGGCGAAGCGGNAGGCCGGCGTCCGAGTGATGAGGGTCGACCCGCTCGCGAGGTACCAGGCGAGCGCCTGCTCCCGTTCCGGCCAGTCCGCTCCCACCAGGCCGACGGCGGGAAGGAGCTCGTTTTCCAGGAAGTCGTCGGTCGTCTGGTCGGCGCCGGCGGAGCGCTCGATGAGTTCGATGATCTGTCGCAGTAGCAGCCGCGCCACGGACGCGCCGACCCGCCGGTTGCGCATCTCCGCCAGGCACCGCACGGCGAGCAGGATGTTGCGTGGGGGCCGGTCGTCGAACTCCGGCGGCCAAGGTAGGTAGGTGTCAACCAGCAGATACTCGATGATGCCGCTGACGAAACGCTCGTCCAGCATACCCGCGATCAGCAACAGGACCTCGCGCCACGAATCGTCCTCCCAGCGCCGTCCGAACACGTCGCGGCGCAGCTGCTCGACGGACAGCTCGCGGGTGCGTTCAAACTGGCGGCGGATGTGCTCGGCGCAGAAGAACTCCAGGAACGCGCGGTGCACGAATCCGTACACCTCCGCACCATAGCGGCTGAGGATGAAGTTGCGTTCCCGAAACTGGTTGATCATCGCCTCGGCGATGATTTTGGAGCTGGCCGGGTCACGCTGGTAGCGTTCGCGTAGATACTGCTCGATCTCGCCGACCAGGTCCTCATGATGGGTGAAGTTGCCGATCAGGCCGTGCCGGCCGCTCTGCATGCGGTTCGCGATGCGCCGCAGGAGCTCTCGTTTGTCTTCCTTACCGATAAAATCGGCGTCGACCCGGCGGTCCTTCAGGTAACGGTTCACGTCCCAGTGCTCGACCAGGACGGACGCGGCGTGATCGTACACCTCCCAGCGTTCCCTGGGCAGCTCCTGGTGCTTGCCGATGATAGCGAGGATCGTCAGCAGGAGCGGGTTGGAGGCCAGCTCCTCGATCGGCCGGGAGCCGGCGATGGCCGCGGCCAGCCGGCTGCGGCGCTCGTCCGCCTTCTCGTCGTGCCCGCCCAGGGCGACCGAGTACCACTTCTGGAGGAACTCGTCGGTCTGCGCACGGTCGAGGTCTTGGACAGTGTAATGCGCGAACCCGGCATCGGAAAGAATCGTCCGCCGGTAGCCGATAATCCGTGATGTGACGATGACGCGTGCCCGCGGATACTCCACAGCGAAGCCGGCGATCCGCCGGGCGATTCCCTCCCGCTCCGCCGGATCGAAGATCTCATCCAGACCGTCGAAGATCACCAGCGCGTCACCGCCGGAACGCAGGTATGGGACCAGATACTCCGCCTGCACGCCGAGCCCGTCGGTGCGCGCGACATGATCGAGGTACTCGACGAACGTGTCGAAACGGCCGCGGGTCTGCGCAAGCGCCCGCAGCTCGATGAGCACCGGAATCGTGGTGGGCGCCGCCGTGGACTGCTCGTCGGCAATCCGCAGGACCGTGTAGCGGGCCAGCGACGACTTGCCCGCGCCGGGGTCACCGAGCAGGACCAACAGACGATCACCACCGGCAAGCAGGTCGAGGACCGGCCTGCGCGGGTTTGAACTGTAGGTACTGCGCGCGGCGGCGAGGGTCGCGTCGTCGAGGCCCTCCGGTAGCTCGTCTCGCTGGATTTCGCCACCGGCCTCGAGCTGCCGCCAGATCTCCTTCGGCAGCTCGACGGGCGGTGGGTTCTCCCGCACGTCCTGCGCCACGAAGACGTTGCGCAGGGCTATGGGCACCTGCTCATCGCGCTGCGCGGGAGTGAGCGCCTCGAGGTCGAGTCTTCGGTACTGCTGGTCGAGCCGGGTGAAGTACGACCGCAGGACGGCGGCGGGAATCCGGGCGTCCGCCGCGCCGTCGTTCCCGCCTGCCGCCGATCGACCGTGTCTGTCTCTGGACTGGCGTAGCTCGACGAGCGCCTGGTAGAGCGTTGTCTCAAGATGTTCTGCGCTGTCCACCAGGCACAGCGTCAGTCCTTCCGCCGACTCGCCGAGTCGGCGGCGAAAGGCGGCCTGTAACGCGCCCGTCTCGTGGTCCGTGAACGCCCTGCCTGGCAGGCGGAGATCACCCGACTCCTCGTNGAGGCAGAATACGAGCCGGGGCACACCAAGATCAGTGGCGACGTCGAACTCGAGTTCGGTGTAGGAGATGGGGTCGAGGTCGGGCACCAGCGAGCCGTAGCGGAATCCGACGACAGCAACGTAGATGTCCGCCGTCTCCAAGCACTCCCGGCAGTACTGGGCGGGCGGCTGGTCGCGCGCGGTGAAGTAACTCATGTCGACTACGGCCTCGCCCGCGCGACTCACCGCCGCTTTGGCCGCGGTGACATATGGTCGGGACGTCGGATACCTGGCGAGCTCCGAAGTGTGGCTTAGGAAAACGCGCCATACCCCCATGACCGTACGATAGCACCCATCGCACCACAGGACGACCCACCAGTTACCGGGGGTGCGTGCCTGCGATGCGCGGATCGGCGGTTGGCAGCCTTCGGTGGACGCCATGGACCGCCCACCGCGTCTGCCCTGATCTACGACCCCGAGGATGTGGACGGTGCGTGAGCTGACTTCCGGAACGAAGAAGCAGTACAGGCGCCGCAGGGTCACGGCGCAGTCCCTGTGGAAGAAGTCCACCGTCAGTATCGTCGATGACCCGGGACGTTGGCGGCCGGGTCGTTGAAAACTGCTCGGCCGACAACGAACAGTCCGCGTTGCGGAATGGCGAAATCGCGCAGGAATGCCTGGGTGGGAATCGGTCCCGGTTCGCCGAGGGGTACCCCGTGGACCGTCGCGGTGCTGTCGGTCACGACCCACAGGCGCAGTGGATTGGCCGCGAATCGCTGGCCGTCCGGGGCGAGACCGGTCAGCCGTACCCGGCCCGCCCCGAGTGCGGGGCCGGCGAGCCGGGACATGACCTCGAGCAGCGGGCGGGAACGCCAGGCGCGATCCGGCAGGGCGGAATCCAGGGCGCTGAACAGCCGGGTCACCGGTGTCGCGGTGACCGTCACCGTCCAGTCGAGATCGCCGTCGCCGGCGGTGACCCGGAATGTCCGTGGACCTGCCCAGTCGATGTGGATCGGGCCCTCGCGCACCTCGGTGACGGCCGAGCCGAAGTAGCGAGTACAGGCCAGCTCGGCGGGCTGGTCCTGGTAGAAGATCCAGCGGTCGTCGGGGGTGCGATGCCAGACCGACCGATAGCCGGGGCCGATCGAGGACTCCGGAAACCGGCGTAGACCGAGGACGTGCCCGGAACGGAACGGTAGGCCCATGATTCCGTAGCCCGCGAACCGGTCCTCGCCCGCCGACTGCCGCGGATCGCGCTGATCCGCCGTGTTCGTCCGGTCTGGCCGATCTTCCGTCCGGCGTTCGAGGTCGTCGACGACGTCGCGAGGCTCGCGCATGGCTGGACTCTGCCACGGCGCACGACGGCCACGGGTGTCGTGACCACATCACGACAGCCTGCCGTCGAGGGGGCGTTCTGCCGTCGAGGGGGGCGTTCTGCCGTCGAGGGGGCGTTGTTGTGCACTTCGTAGTAGCTGCGGCGGATGTTCCGGATCAGGACGTGCCCGGCGATGATCGTCTGTTGGGAGTCGGCGGGCGGCGGTCTGGTCACGTCGGGTACTGGTCAGTTCGTTGCTGAGCTCGCCATGACGCCGCAGTATCTGGTCACACTGATCCAACCGGGTACTGGCTGCTCGGGAGCATGTGCGAGGCTCAGGCGACCCGGATTCGGTCGCCGGTGCCAGGATGTCGCCAGCCGCCAGACATCGAGCAGGAGAACTGATGAAGCGGATCGCTGAACTCGCCGTCCGTCGCCGATGGCTCGTCGTCGTCGGCTGGATCGTCTTCGTCGTCGCGGCGCAGGGGATCGCCGGGGCGATGGGCGGGGCCTCGTACAAGGACACGTTCAGCCTCCCGCACACCGAGACCGCGTCCGTGGCGAAGCTGCTCGAGAACGCCGGCCTGAACAATCAGAACGGTGCCCCGGGCACGGTCGTTCTCAAGAACGGGGCCGGGGCGTTCACCGCCCCGCCCCCGCAGCTCAAGCCGGCCCTCGTCAAGGTGTGCACCTCCGGTAACCATGTGGCGCTGATCGCGACGCCGTGGGAGTCGATCGACTGCTCGAAGAGCACCGCCGCCGCGCCGGGAAACCCGGGGCTGCTCAACAGGGCGCACGGCTCCACCACGGCGCTGGTCGCCATCACCTGGGAGAACGACCACTACGACGCCGAGCTGTTCAAGAACGTCTACGACCAGCTCAAGACCCTGCGCAGCGACTCGCTGCAGGTGGAGTTCACCGGTAACGCCTTCACCGGCATCGGGCAGAGCGACGGTTCGGGCTCGTCGGTGTTCATCGGGTTCGGGGCCGCGCTCATCATCCTGGCCCTGGTGTTCCGCACCGTCGCCGCCACGGTGCTGCCGCTGGCCAGCGCGGTGGTCGCGCTCGTCAGCGGCCTCGGCGTGATCTACATCCTCAGTCACGCCATCAACGTCTCCAACATCACCCCGTACCTGGCCGAGCTGATGGTGATCGGGGTCGGCGTCGACTACGCGCTGTTCATCGTCACGCGACATCGCCGCAATCTGCGACGCGGCATGCCCGTCGCGGAGTCGATCGTGAACGCGATCAACACCTCCGGCCGGGCGGTACTGTTCGCCGGTACGACCGTGTGCATTGCCATCCTCGGCCTCATCGCGCTCGGGGTGAGCTTCTTCAACGGCATGGCGGTGGCGACCGCGCTCGCGGTCGGTTTCACCATGATCGCCTCGCTCACGCTGCTGCCCGCGTTGCTCAGCCTGTTCGGGCTGAAGGTGCTGCCCCGCCGGCAGCGGGCGGCGGTGCGGGCCGGCGAGTTCATCGATGACCGTCCGGTGGGGTTCTGGGCCCGCTGGTCGCAGTTCGTCGCCCGGCGCCGCATCGCCGTCGCGGTCGTCTCCGGTGCGGTGATGGTCGCCATCGCCCTGCCGTTCTTCTCCCTGAAGCTGGGCGCCAGCGACCAGGGCAGCGATCCGACGAGCTCGACCACCCGCGCCGGCTACGACCTGATCGCCGCCGACTTCGGCGTCGGCTACAACTCCGCACTGGAAGCCGTGGTGAGCGGGCCTGGCGCCGCGGACCAGGCCTACCTGCAGCGCGTGACGAAGACGCTGGCCGCCGTCCCGGGCGTCGACCCGGCCAGCCTGAGCACGGTTCCGCTGGCCAGGAACATCGCCTTCGTGACGTTCAAGACGACCACGTCACCGCAGTCGGAGAAGACCTACACGCTGGTCCGGCACCTGCGCTCGACCACCCTGCCGCCGCTGTACGACGGCACCGCCAACCACATCTACACCTTCGGTGATACGGCGATCAACGTCGACTTCGCCTCGGTGCTGGCCCGGAAGATGCCGCTGTTCATCGCGGTCGTGGTCGGCCTGTCGTTCATCCTGCTGCTTATCGCGTTCCGGAGCCTGGTCATCCCGTTGACCGCCGCGGTCATGAACCTGCTGGCCGCGGGCGGTTCGTTCGGTCTGGTCGTGGCGATCTTCCAGTACGGCTGGCTTTCCGACAGCATGGGCGCCGGCCCCGGCGGACCGATCGACGCCTGGATTCCGGTCATGCTGTTCGCCATCCTTTTCGGCCTGTCGATGGACTACCAGGTGTTCCTGGTCAGTCGCATGCATGAGGAATGGGTGCACACCCGTGACAACAAGCGGTCGGTGACGATCGGGCAGGGTGAGACCGGCGGCATCATCACCGCCGCCGCCCTCATCATGATTGCCGTCTTCCTCGGCTTCCTGGTCAGCCCGGGCCGGCCGATCAAGATCTTCGGTACCGGCCTTGCCGCCGCCGTGTTCCTCGACGCGTTCATCCTCAGGACGATGCTCGTACCGTCGGTGATGCACATTGTCGGCAAGGCCAACTGGTACCTCCCGAAGTGGCTGGAACGGATCATCCCGCACGTCTCGGTCGAACCCGCCGACGAGGCCGTCACCCACGCCGCCGGCTCCGGCTCCGGCTCCGCGGACGACGACCGGCCCGAGGACGAACGGGAACTGGCCCACCACTCCTGAGCCTCAGGTGTGCTGTGCGCGGAGGAAGGCGTCGACGATGTTCGCGGCGATGCGGCCCCGGTCTCCGACGTCGTATCCCTGTGCCCGTGCCCAGAGACGTACGTCCCCTGGGTCGTAGGCAGCGGCGGGGGCTGGGGNTCGTTCCCGCGCCAGCCGTCCGGGTGGGGTCGAGGGGGGCGAGTGACGGACGACGGTGGTGGTGACGCCGTCGCTGACGGTGGCAGTGGCGGCGAGGGAGGTCCTGATCTGGTCGGCCTCACGTAGGCCCGGTGGCGTGTTCACGTGGGGTAGCCGGCTGATGTGTACGGATTCCGCCAGGCGCGGGTCGGCGGCGATGAGGTCGGTGAGGTGGTGGTGGTGGGTGAACACGACGATCTGCCAGTTCCGGGCGAGGTCCGCCAGGACGCGCAGGGCGGCGACGGCCCGGCGGTCGTCGAAGGCCATCAGCACGTCGTCGAGGACGACGGGGAGGGACACGTCGCCGCGGGCGGTTCGGTCGCGTTGCAGCTGGTCGATCGCGGCGAGCCGGAGCGCGAGGTAGACCTGGTCGGCGGTGCCCTCGGACAGCTCGCCGGGTTCGCGTTCCTGCTCGTCGGCGCGGACGACACGGAGGAACCGCTGGTCGCCGCGGTCGACCGCGCGCAGCGCGACACAGGACCCGCCGGTGAGGCGTTCGAGGACGCGGCCGGCGTCGCCGAGGAGCGGGGAGGCGTGGCGGCGTTCGTAGGCTTCGAGCTGTTCGCGGAGGAGATGATGTTGGATGGTGGCGATGAGGTACCGTTCGGCTCCTTCGGCGACCAGCGCGAGGTGCTCCTGGGCCTGGGCGTGCTGATCGGCGACGCCGGGCCCGTCGCGCAGCTGGCGAAGTCGTTCGATGCTCGCGCCGAGAGTCTGGGATGCCTCGTCCTGGGCGGTCGAGCAGGCGTCGCGCTCCTCCTGCGCGGCGGTGAGCTCCCGTTCCAGCTCGGCGTCGTCGCGGTCGGCGAGGTCCTTGACGAGGGTTTCGAGGTCGTGGTCGGGTGCCGCGGTGCGGATCATCGCCTCGGTGGCCGTCTGCTCGGCCCGCGTCGTCTGGACCGCGCGGCTGCGATCGAGGACCGCGGCCAGTGGATGGTCCGGGGGGAGTCCCGCCTCGTCGCGGAGGCGGTTCAGGCGCTCGGCCGTGTCGGTGTGCCGGGTGCGGGCGGTCGTGAGCCGGTCGGTCAGTTCGGCGATGGTGCGGTCCATGACCCTGGCGGCGGTGTCGGCCGAGCGGGCAGCGCGAAGCTTCTCGGCGAGCCGGTCCAGGACGGCGGCGGGCGTCGGGTCGTCGTGCCCGTCGTCGTGCCCGTCGTCGTGGCGGGCGGCGAGCGCGGCGACCTCGTCGGCAAAGGCGTCGATGCGGGCCTGGGCGTCGGCCGCCAGGGCGCGGGCCCGGGTTGCCGCGTGCTGGGCGGTCTGGGCCTGGGCCAGCGCGGTGTGCCACGCCGTCCAGCCTGCCGGGGTCATCGTCGACGGCAGATCCGCGGCCCGCACCTGGTCGGTCCACTGCTGCTGGGCGGTGTGCAGGTCGGCGGCACGGTCGGCGTGAGCCTGGCGGGCATCGGCGGTGGCGCGGGCGTGCAGGGCCGCGCTGGCGCGTTCCTCGCGGGCGTCGTCGTCGTCGGTGAGGATCTGCTCGGCGGCGGCCAGCAGGGTGTCGAGGTCGGCGCTGAGGTTCGACGGGGCCATCTGGGTGAGGGCCTCGGCCAGGGTGGCGCGTTGGGCGTCGGCCTGGCCGGTCAGGGCGGTGACGCGGCGCTCCGCGGCCAGCAGGGTGGTCTGCGCCTGCTGGGCGTCGTCGAGCGCGCGGCGGACGTCGTCGGCGTCGTCCACCGCCGGTGGGATGAGTCCGAGGTCGTTCCAGAAGGCGTCCCAGTCCCGCCCCGCCTGCTCCTTCGCGTCGCGCGCGGCCGTGTGAGCCGCCGCGGCGGCCTGCTGGCGGCTGGCGGCGTCGGTGAGAGCGCGCTGCTTCTGGGCCTGTTTCGCCGCAGCCGAGGCACGGCCGATCAGATCGTCGGCGATCTCGTCGGCGCGGCGCACCGTGGTGGCGAGGCAGGGCAGCAGTTCGGCGGCCCGTGTCGGGGTCAACCCGCTCGCCGCGGCCTCGACGAGTCGGGCCCAGAGGTCGTCGCGTTCCGTCCGGACCCGCGCGAGCATCTCCGGGTCGGGCAGGTGCTGCCCGTCGGTCCTGGCCAGCTGATGACGTGCCTGGTCCACGGCCAGCGCGGCGGCGGTGACCTCTTCCTCGCTGCGAACCCGGGCGTTTTCGGCGTCGGTGAGGCGTCGGCACGCCAGGCGTACCGCGTCCCGGCCCGGCACGGCGGGTGGAGCCGTGTCGACCTCGCGGGCGCCCGCGCGGCGCAGCGCGTCGCGTCGATCCCCCTGCGCGGTGGCCGCGGTGTCCACGGATGCCCTGAGCAGCCGCGACGCGGAGCCCTCCGCGCGAATCGTGGTGACCACGCCGCGGAGCAGGCCGATCAGCACCGGGTCGCGGGGGGCCACCGTGGAGGCGGCGGCCTGCTCACGGGCCAGGGCCGCCTGGATCGCGGCATCGGCCCGTTCCACCTCGGCGGTCAGTGCGTCGAGTCGGGCGCCCAGCGTGTCCAGGTCGGCCGCGACGTCGACCGGGATGTGTAGCGCGGCGAGCAGATCCTCGGCCGACCGCTGCCTGCCCGGGCCGACCAGCCCGTGGAGCAGCCTGGTGGCCTCGTCGGCCTGGTCCTCGGCCTCGCGGCGGTGGTCCGTGGCCAGGTTGACGTCCCCCGCTCGGGCTTCGACCAGCCGTTCCAGGCGGCTGATCGCGGCGCCGTCGCTGAGCAGAGCGTCGTCGATGTCCAGCGCCGCCCGGTCGCGGGCCTTGGCGGCGAGGTCGGTCTCGAGCCGTTCCGCGTCGTCGGCCGCGGTGTCGAGCTCCTGCTGCGCGGTGTCGAACGCGTCGAGCTGCTCGGCGGGCAGCACCAGCCCGGTGGCGAGCAGCCGCTCGCGCTCGGCCCGCAGGCCGATCAGGGCGTGGACGCCGGGCAGGGCACGGCGCCGCTGGTCGGCGAGGGCGTACCGCTCGGAGGCGGAGCTCAGCCGGGCCGCCGCGATGTCGGCGCTGCGCTGGTGGCGTGCCTGCTCGTCCTGCGCGTCGCGGACGGCGCCCGCCCGGGTCATGGAGGATTCCGTGGCGGCGCGGGCACGCTCGAACTCCGCCCACGCCGCCCGGACCTGAGACCGTCTGCTGTTGCCGTGCGACTTGTACAGCCTGTCCTTTTCCGCCTCCAAGGCGGACAGCAGCTCGCGCACCGCTCGCCCGCTGCGCGCCGCGAACACCAGCTCTGCCAGGTCCCCCGTGCCGTGAAAGACGGCGGAGCCGCCGTCCTGCAGGTCCGCGCGCGACAGGCCGAACGCCCGGCGCCACTGTTCACGGCCATCCTGCCCCCATACCGGGGTGAACGGTTGCCCGTCCGGGCTGGTCGACAGGCCGGTACGACGCCGGCGGAGGTCCACCTCCTGACCGTCGGGCAGCTCGACACGGGCGGTGAGGCTCAACGTGCCCACGGCGAAGGTGTGATCCTGGTGATGCGGACGGAAGCCCCACAGCAGGTCCGACAGTCCCGCCAGCGTCGTCGACTTGCCCGTCTCGTTGTCGCCCACGACCAGGGTCAACCCCGAGCCGAACGCGACGGCGCGTCCCTCGAAGGCGCCGTAGCGTTCCAGGCCGAACGAGCGGATCCGCATCAGGCCTCCTCGTCGCCGACGAGCCGGGTGAACAGGCCGGCCCCGGCGCGGTGTGCGAGATCGGCCAGGGTCGCACGATCGTTCAGGTCGAGCAGACCGGCGCGGCGCAGCGCCCGTCCGACCTCGCGTTCCAACGGACCGGCGAGTACGGCGAGCCGGTCGGTGTCACCGGCCAGATCGGCCGCGGCGGCGCGAATCGCCGCCATCAGCTCCGGGTCGACCGACGCGGGCGGGCGTGGGCTCGCCACCCGGACCTCGATCTTCTCGAGCGCCATGGTCAGGCCGGCCGCGACTGTCTGCAGTTCCTCCCGCAGGCGCTCCTCGTCGATCAGAGCGGAGGCGGCGGGTGAGGTGCCGACGATGACGATCCGGGCGACGACCGGCCGCGCGCCCGCGTCGTTGCGCGTCGCCTGCAGGTGTCCGCTGACACAGGCCAGGACGTCGTCGAACGTGCGGCACGCCGCGATATCGATCCGCAGCGAGGCCCAGCGGGCGACATCGCACGGCTCCAGGCGTAGCACCGGCCCGCGGTCGGGTTCGAGCTCGACGACCAGGGCGCCTTTCGGACCGGTCTCTCGGGGATTGCGTCCCTGCAGGTTCCCGCTGAACGCGGCCACCCGCTCACCGTCGCCGAAGATTCGGTGGGTGTGGACGTGGCCGAGCGCGAAGTAGTCGTAACCCGTCCGGGTGAGATCGTCGACGGTGCACGGTGCGTAGGGGGCATGTCCTTCGGCGCCGTCGACCGCGGTGTGCAGCAGCCCGACGTTGACCATTCCACCGATCGCGTCCGGATAGGCCCGGGCCAGATTCGCCCCGACGTCCCGGGTGGCGTAGCTCTGCCCGTGCACCGCCAGACCGATCTCATCGACGGTCACCGTGCCGGCCTCATCGGCGGCGAAGACTGTCACGTTCGGCGGCAGGCTCAACGACCGGGTGATCTCGCTCTGCGCGTCATGGTTGCCCCGGACCAGGAACACGGGGATCTGCTCGTCGTGCAGCCGCCCCATCTGTTCCACGAAGAACCGGCCGGTCCCGTAGTCCCGCCACTCTCCGTCGTAGATGTCACCGGCGAGCAGCAACCCGTCCGCTGCGACCGTGACCGTCAGCTCCGTGAGGTTTTCCAACGCCCGACGCGTGGCCTCGCGCAGCAGATGAGCCAGGGCGTCGTCACCAAGCCTGGCCAGACCTAGCAGAGGACTGTCCAGGTGAATATCGGCAGCATGAACAAGACGCACTTTTCTCCCGATGATCAGCGAAGCCTTCCCTCGCCGCTGACGGCGGGGGAGCCTGCGTAACCGGTTGAACTGTAGTTGGGCAGCGGACCGCAGCCGACCGGAGGCGGGGATGACTCAGTGCCTGAGTGCAGGAGACGTCGAGAGATTGACCGTTTGATGATTCCTTCGTGGCCTTCGGTTGCGATTTCTGGAGTCCGCTCTTCCGATCAGAGGCTGGATCCACAGAAACCGAATCCGCGGAAGAAAGGCGTCCCCCTGCTTCCGCTCGGAGCATCTGTGGCTGCGGTGCCTCCGCTGGCCCCGCCGGCCCCGCTGTCCTCGTGGGCCGGGTCCGAGGTTGTGGTGGGCGTCAGCGGGCCGGTACCTGGCGGGCGGCCTCGATGATCCGGGTGAGTGCGCCGTGCAGCTCCTGCAGATCGGTGACCTCGACGCCCAGCCGATCGACGACGGCGGAGGGGATCTTCAGTGCCTCCTGGCGCAACGCGCTGCCGGCCGGGGTGAGTTCGAGCGTCAGCAGGCGCTCGTCGGTGGCGGCCCGGCGGCGGGACACATAGCCGGCCGATTCCAGCCGCTTGAGCAGCGGGGAGAGCGTGGCCGAGTCCAGGAGCAGGGCGGCGCCGAGGTCCTTCACCGAGCGCGGCGAGCGTTCCCAGAGGGCCAGCATCACCAGGTACTGGGGATGGGTGAGACCGAGGGGTTCCAGCAGCGGCCGGTACACCCCGATCACCAGCCGGGACGCGACGGACAGGGCGAAGCACACCTGCCGGTCCAGTGCGAGGGGGTCCTCCCCGAGGTCCTCGCCGATACGCGCGTCGTCCTCGATCACGGGCTGGTCCCTCCCTTCGTGGCGTGCGTCATGGTCCAGGATACCTGGCACGTCGACGAAGCGATCGCGTACGATTCATGTGTGCACAAAATAATCGGGCGCCAGGGGTCGGCCGGCGACGCGACACGCGCGGCGGCCGGTGAGGGAGGGCGACGGATGAAGCGTCAGGACAGCACCGTCGGCGCGGCGGGCGGGACGGGCGTGGCGGGCAGGGTGGGCGTGGCGGGCAGGGTGGGCGCGGCGAGTGGCGTGGGGGAGCGGCCCAGCCGCTTCTACCGTTTCCTGTTGAGCGTCATGGGGCCGGCGCAGCTCGGCTCGCTCGCCGCGCCGCCGCGCCCCGTGCCCCCGCGGGTGGACATCTGCCGCAGCTGCGGGCAGCCTCGGGACGCCCACGAGCTCGAACGGCTTGCCGACCACACCGCCTCGCGCTGCCCCGCGGGGCCCGCGCGGTCCTGAGCTGGATCTGGTTGGTTCCTTTGTGTTGGTTGGTTCCCGTGTGGGTGTGCCGCGCGCGGAGCCGGTCAGTGTGACGCCGGGCAGGCGGCGACGGACTGGATCGCGGTGACCGTCCGCAGGTCGACGTCCACGTCGCCGACGGCGGTACGCAGGGTGAGCAACCCGGCGTGGACGCGTACGACACCACCGCAGACCAGCCCGGCTGGTGCCTGCACGTCGAGCAGCGATCCGCTCGCCGGCGGCCCGTACCAGGTGACGCCGACCGCGGCGACGAGCAGCCCGGCGCAGGCGAACACCAGCACGACGCCGAGCCGCAGTGCGCGCACGGCGCGCAGTGCCTCGGCATGGGTACGCACCACCTCGCTGTTCAGGGCGTCAACGGGAACGATCGAGGGGCGTCCGTGCGCGGCGGACAGCAGGCACACAGCGCCGGCCCCGCCCGCCATCAGCGCAGCGAGCAGCAGGATTCCGACGACCGCCGCCCACGGGGCGGCGAGATCGTCGATCTCCGAGCGGCCACGGATGAGGCCGAAGCCGACCAGACCGGCGACGAGGCCGGCCAGGGCGTTGCGCCACGACAGCGCTGCCGCGCGCACCCGCGGCAGCTCCTCGCGAAGCATGCGCCGGGTCAGCTGCGCGGCGTGGGCGTCCGCCGGGGTCGCCCGCCGGTCCGCGCCGGTCGCGGTCATGCCGGACCGGCCTGGTGCAGCCAGTAGGCGCCGCAGCCCTCGTAGTCCTCGGGACGGCCCGCGTGCTCCTCCGCGCAGGTGCAGATGACCGTCAGGTCACCGCCGGCAGCGGGCGTGGGCGGGCGCGGGCGGCGCAGCGGCAGCAGGCCGCGGACCACCACGTCGGTCGCGTAGTACGTCATGTAGTGGCCGCAGCGCGGGCAGTGGCCACGTAGCAGGAGGCCGCCGCGGGATGGACGGTCCTGCCGGAAGGTGGCCTCCGCGTGCGTCCGGAAGCCGGGGTCGGTCACCTCCACGTAGCCGACGACACGCGCGGCGGCCGGCGGCTCGTCGCGAGGCGGGATCACGGTCATCGGCAGCTCCTTCCGGCGCGACATGTCGTCGAGGCGCAGCATGTCGCGATGTGTGGTGGGGCCGTCATGGCCCGGTGTGCGCGAACGGCGTCCAGATACTCGGCTCGTCCCGATGATCCTCACGCAGCGCCACCACCGCCCGGTGCAGTGCCTCCGCGAGGCGCTCGGCACGTGGTGTGCCTCCGGCGGTGACCTCGCCGTAGACGGCGCGGAACACCGCAGTGGTGGCCGGTCCGTCGTATACCGACCACAGCGTCGCGACGACATGGCGGTAGCCGGAGTGCTGCAGCGCCGCGGCAAGGGTGATCGTCTCGTCGGCGAGCTCGACGCCGCCGGTGGCGGTCTTGCAGGCGGACAGCGCCGCGAACTCGCCTCGACGTCGCAGACGCGCGACGTCGGCGACGGCCAGGACCCCGTCGTGCAGGACCAGACCGCCGCTGCTCGGGTCGGCGAGGTCCTGCGTGCCGTGGCAGCTGAAGTGCACCCAGCTGTGGGAGTCCAGAGCCCGCCGGATGGCCTGCCGGGTCGCGGCGTCGGCTCGCAGGACCGTGAGATGGTCATCGCCGAAGTGGTCCGCGAGGACGGCCAGTTCGGCGTCGACGCCCGCGAGAGGGGCCTGCCCGGGGGTGTCCGGCAGCGCGACGGCGAGCAGCCGACCGCTCTCGTCGGCGGCGGGAGCGGCCACGGCCGGCCCGTCGGGGGCGCGGGCGGCCAGCAGCGCGCGCAGCGTCGGGGTGTAGGAGGACACCACCAGGTCGAGCACCGCACGGGCCGGGCCGTCGGCGGGAGTCCGGTGGTAACCGGCCGCGTGCAGCGGGACGAGGGCGAGCGGGCCGGTCGGGCACCACCACACCCGCGGCCACGGTTCGTCCGCAGCGGGAGCATGCAGGTGGCCGAGCGCCGTGAGGACGGGCTGTGCGATGGCGTCCCAGAGCCACTCCAGGGTCGCGGTGCCGACGACCTCGGCCGCCTCCTGCGCCCGGAGCAGCTCGCGTTCGGCACGCTGGGCGGCCTGCAGCGCGGCCTGCAACCCCGGCCCGGACGAGGCCGGCGAGGGCACCGCCGACCAGGCCGCCTGCTGCGCCTGCCGGGCCTGCTCGGCTGCTCGCAGGGCACCCAGGTAGCCGTCGACCCGCGCGCCCACGTCCTTGTCGGACAGCGCGGGCAGGGGCACCACGCGCACCCCGTCGGGGCGGGCGAGCAGCGCGTCACAGCGCAGGGCGCTGAGGTTGATGATCACGACGGTTCCCCCGACGGCCCCTCGCAGCAGCCGGTCCAGCGGCACCGGACGCAGAAAGTCGCTGAACCCGTCGAGCCCGCGCACCTGCGCGACGAGGTCATCCCAGCGCTGGGCCAACGCGATGCGCTGCGCGGGCGTCACCGCGGCCTCGCTGTCCAGCGTCGTGCGAATCTGCCCGAGCTCGGCATGCAGCGCAGGGGCGCGCGCGGCAAGCTCGCTGTCGTCGCCGCGCAGGTCCAACAGCTGGGTCCACAGCACCGAGCGGCCCAGTTCCAGCAGCTCGACGGCGCGCTCGGGCTGGCCGGCGTCGAGGGCCACCGCGGCGGCGTCGCGGGCGAGCCGGGCCCGGGCTGACAGTTCCCGCTCCTGGTGCGGCCGGTCGCGGCCCTGCCAGGTCACCTCGTGCAGGCGGGCGAGCGCGGACGCGTACGCCTCGACGGCGCCAGCCGGGTCGCCCGCGGCCCTCGCTGCTTGACCCCACTCTATGGCTGTCCGCAGCCGCGGCGATGCCGGTCCCGTCGGGTCCGTCGCGGCCGCCCGCAGACACTCGACGGCCGCCGCGAAGGCCTGGGGCGACCCGCTGCGCTCCGCCCGTTGCTGCCACGCCGCCCCGAGGTTGCGCAGGATGGTCGACCGACTGACATCGCCCGGCCCGACCAGGCGCGCCGCTGCGATGAGCGCGTCGAGCGCGGCGTCGTCGTCCGATGGGGCGTCGGCGGCGGCATCGGGGTCCGCCGTCGGCGACGCCGCGGCGGGCGCAGGCCTCATCTGCAGGGTACTGGCAAGATCATTGAGGTAGCCCGCGTGGTTCTGATCGTCGGTGGGGACGGCTGCGAGAGCCTGCCGGTACAGGCCGATGGCGGTCGTGACGTCGGCCTGGCGGTCGACGTCGGTCCGAAACCAGCGGCCGAGCGCGACCGCTGCCTGCCGCCGCTGCTCCGCCGACCCGACCTGCGCCCGCTCGCGTGCCAACGCTGCGGCCTCGGGCGGCCAGACGGCACCGACCCGCAGCATCAGCAGGTTGGCGAGAGCCGCCAGGAACCGGTGATGATCGGTGCGTTCCGACGCCGCCGCGGCGGCGGCCCGACCCTGCTCGACCGCCTCGTCGACGTCCTCGGCCGCGCCGTTCTGGATGAACCGTCCGCGCAGCGACAGGGCGAGCTGGCTGCGTACCTCCGCGTGCGGCAGCCCGCCCGCGACGCTGGCGTCCAGTGCCTGCCGGCCCAGGGCGACCGCCCGGTCGATGTCGGCGACCCGTCGGGTGAGGTCGTGACGTTCCCGCAGGGCCTCGGCGAGGTTGATCAACCGCAGGATCCGATCGGAGCCGGTGGTCCGCTCCGCGGCGGCCGCCTCGGACAGATCCACGACCGCGTCGATGTCGGCGATCCGCCGGCTGGCACGGAAGCGCAGCAGTCGGGCATCCCGCAGCCGCCCGCGGACCATCGAGTGGAGTTGCTCGCCGGCGGGAAGCGCACCGAGCACGCGGGCGTAGCCCTCGATCGCGGCATCGAGGTCCGTGGCCCGGCCAGCGTCGAGGTACCGCTGTTCGTACTGGACGGCGAGCTGGAAGCCCACGCGGAGACGCTCCGGGTCCCCCGTGGGGATCAGCTCGGTCAGCTCGGTCAGCACGTCGATCAGTCGGTCGAGGTCCGCCGCGTGGCCGTCGCAGTCATGGCGTTCGACCAGGGCGATGGCCAGGCAGCGCAGGGCCTCGATGCGTTCGGCGTCGGTCAACCCGAGGGTGAGCAGCCGTTCCCCCAGGATGGCCACCCAGTCGGCGGCCCCCATGAGGTGGTCGACGTCCCAGCGCATCACGTCGGACGGCTCCTCGGCGTGCCGTGCTTCGATGAGCTCGGTGCCGATCTGATCGTGGAGGCGCTGCGCGAGACTCGCGGTAAGCGCGAGCAGCGTGTGCAGGTCGTCCTCGGACACGTCGGGCGGAAGCACGGTCAGCGCGGCCACAGCCAGCGCGAACGCCACCTCGACGGGGGGCAGTTCGGCGAGTTCGCCGTCCGGCGGGCCCGCGTCGGGTCGACCGGACTCGTCGCGGCGGTCGTAGGCCCGCGCCAGGTCGAAGGCGGCCGCAGCCCCCGTCCGCCACAGCGCGTCGTCCGTGGCGACCACGACACCCAAGGCCGCGTGCGCGTCGAACGCCGCCACCTTCGCGACATACCAGGCCGGCTCGTCCGCCGAACCGGGACTCGCGCCGGTGTCCTCGCGGTGGGGAGGGGAGGCCAACCGGGGAATGGCGGGGAACGCGGTGAGCAGGAGACGTTCGACGGCGGGATCTCTGATCCTGTAGAAGGCGGGGGTGGCGGCCCGCAGCACCGTCAGGTCCGCGCGGCGAAGAGTCTCCCGGGCAGCCGCGGGCCCGCCCACCTGCGCCGCCCGTACCAGGAAGTCGTGGTTCTGCTCCGCGATGATCGCGCCTCGGTAGTCCCGCTCGCCGCGGTAGTGCGCCGCCATCGTCGCGAACTGCTCGATCGCGGCGGTCAGATCCAGCCCGGATCCAGGCTGGACAAGATCGATCCACGACTCGTGCACGTCGGTACGCACCAGCCCCTGCGTGAGCAGGCGCAGATTCTCGCCGCTGGCGTCGCTCCCGTCGCTCCCGTCGGCCGGCCGGGATGGCACCGCACCAGCGGAGGGGCGCTCCGCGCTGGCCGGCTCCGCGCTGGCCGGCTCCGCACCGTCCGGTGCAGGCGCCGTGCGGGGCTCATCCTGATGGGAGTTCCGGGCGCGAGCTTCCCTCGCCCGGTGGAGATTGCCCTGCAGTGTCTGCCGGTCGGGATGCTCCCAGGGCAGCAGGCCGAGGGCCTGCTCCCACAACCGCGCCGCCTCGTCGAGATCGCCGAAATCGGCGAGCTGGTCGTTGCCGACGGCCCCGTTCGCCTGGGATCCGGTGGCGACGGTCCGTTCGTGGCGTCGCCACAGCCCGCCCGCGAGGTTCGCCAACAGCTGCGGCCGCCTGGACTCATCGCCGTCCGACAGCTCGTCGACGGCGGCTCGCAGCAGACCGATCGCCTCGTCCAGCGCCGTGGCGTCGTCGGTCCGGTCGGCCTGGATAAGCAGCGCCCTGGCGAGAGCCGCCCGTCGGGTGGCGAGCCGCGGACTGAACGCCGGTGTCTCCGCCACCGCCGTGCGCAGCATCCCGACGGCCTCCGTCACCGCCCCCGGAGCACCGCCTCGTTCATGGTCCTGCAGGAGTATCCCCGCCAGGTTCGTCCGGACAAAGCCGCTGTCGTTCGCACCGGACGCCGCCAGCGCGGCGCGGCCGAATTCGATGGCCCGGTCCAGGTCGGCGGACACGCCGTCATGTTGGTAACGCGCCGCAAGCAGGTCCGCGAGGTGCATCAGGCCCCGCGCGCGCAGGTCGGCCGGGCTGGACTCGACGACGGCCTGCTGCAGAGGTATCGCCGCGTGCAGATCGCGGACGTCCCCCGTGCGCTCGGCCCGGATTTCTAGCGCCACCGCCAGGTTCCCCTGCCAGGAGACCCGGCCGGGGTGGTCGTTCGGCGTGGCGGCGAGCGTCGCCCGCCACAGGTCGATCGCCCGGCTGAGATCGTCGAGGTCTCCCGTCCGCTCGTAGCGGCGGCGAAGCAGCTCGGCGAGCTGCTGGTGGTCCGACCAGCGCTGTGGGTCCGCCGGGTCCGCCGGGTCGCCGCCGGCCTGATCGACGATCTCGCGGGCGACCCGAACGGCCTCGTCCAGGTCGTCGAGGCTGCCACTGCGCTGGGCGCGGGCGTCCAGCCGGTCTCGCCGGTGGCGTGGGGGCTCCGCGTCCGCCGCGGCCGGCGGGTGTGCCCGTAACCGCAGCAGCTCCGCCAGGCTGCGATGGTATCCGGAGAGATCATCATGGGCGGCCGTGGCGAGCTCGACGGCCTGACGTTGCGTCGAGATCGCCTCGTCGAGGTCGGACACATCCCCGTCGTGGGTGAAGCGGGTCCGCAGCATCCTCGCGTGCAGAGACAGGAACATCGCTCGCTGCGACGCTGGCGGCGCACCGGGCGGACGGGTGGTCAGCAGACGCGCCCGCTCCCGCCCCACCTCCACGCTCTCGTCGAGGTCGTCCGCGCGGCCGTTCGCCTGCACTCGGTCGACCAGCGCGGACCAGAGGTTGGTGAGCGCGTTGAGCCGCTGGTCGCCGACGGCGATCCTGCTGGCGGCCCGGCTGGTCTCGATGGACTCGTCGAGATCGTCGTGGCCGCCCGAACGGTCGAACCGTCTGTGCAGGGTGGCGCCCAGGTTGACGAGCCGCCCCAGCCGGTCCGGGTCCGTCAAGGCGGTCGCGGCGAGTGCCTCCCGTAGCGCGTGGATCGACGTGTCGAGATCCCCCGCCGAGTCGTCCCGGTCGGACCGCATCCGCAGCGCGTAGCTGAGGTTCGACAGGCTGCGGGCCCGGTCGGGATGGCCTGGTGGGCCCGCCGCCACCGCCGCGCAGGCCTGAGCGAACGCCTCGTCGAGGTCGGCGGGTGTATCCGCGGTCTGGAACCGCCGCAGCAGCGCACCCGCGAGGTTCGACCGGATCGCGGCCTCCTCGGGCCAGCCGGCGCAGCGCCCGGTCAGCGCCCGGCCCAGGTCGATGGCCTCGTTGAGCAGGCCGGGCGCACCCGTGCGGCCAGAGAGGACTTCCAGGTCGACCGCGAGCCCGCCGATCACGGACAACCTGGCTCGCTCGTCGGCCGCGCCCACCGGAACGGTCTGCAGCAGCCGGCGGCCCTCCGCGGCCGCCTGCTGCGGATCCAGCGGCGAGTCCCCGGCCTCGACCACCTCGGGGGCGGCCGAAGCACCAGACGCACGGCGTCGGGCGCGCCGACGACCGAACAGTGCCATTTGCGCGTGCCACCCCCTCGGGCCAGGCAGGGGACAGCGGAGAGCCGTCCACCCCCGTATCGACACCGGCACACCTCGTCACTGATGCTATCGATCAGCCGATCGGGGAACAACGAACCGCAATCACNGGCATCGATGTGGCCGTCGACGGCACCCAACGGCTCGACCCAGCCCAGATCCCTGGGATAGCTACTGATCTCTCATGAGATGGGTTCGGCGACGATGTCGGCGCGGTCGAGGGTGGCGGCGTAGGCGGTGATGTCGTCGGGATCGCTGGTGAGAATCTGCGCGGGGCCGTGCAGTGCGGCGGCGATGACGACCAGGGCGTCGATGACGTCGGGCCGTTTCTTCGTGGGAAGTCTGGCCTCGGCGAGCATGGCGCCGGCCCGTGTGTAGGAGACGAGGGTGAAGGTCCGCGCGCAGGCGACAAGCCGGCGGGGACGCTGGTCGCTCCGCGTAGCGGTGGGGTGCTGTCCCGGGTCAGCACCGGTGGCCGTCCGGTCCGGTGCTGCTGACCCGAGGTACTTCACCCCGGCCAGGATCATGACACTTACCGCGTCGTAGGTCCCGCGCGTGCGTGCGTCCTTCGTCGCGAGGGCGAGGCCGTGCTCCTTGGCGGCGAGCGCGACCAGCCCGTCGTACCCGGCGCTGCCGGCGATGCCGAGCTGACTCAGGGTGGTCTGGACCTCCTGGCGGGCGGGCCGCTCAGCGTCAGCGGCGCCACCTCGCGTCGAGCAGGTGTGCGGCGTCCGGCGCGGACAGCCGCGCGTCGCCCGGCAGCCTGGTGAGCACCGAGTAGGTCCCCGCGGCGACCAGGCCGCTACGGAGACTAATAACGGGCCCAGAGACGCGCGGCGGTGCTGTTGAACACGCCTGTCGGTCAGGTCATAGCCCAATGCCACTTCCGCTAGTTGGATCAAGCTGCGACCTGGGATTTCAGGGGGTTGGCGAGTCTGATCGTGGCTGGGGTGTTGTGGCGGACGCCGTGCTGGCCGGGTTTCTTGACGGGGTACTGGTTGTGGCGGGCGCGGCGGACGGCGCGGGGGTAGGTGCGTTCGCGGCGGGTGTTGAGCCTGGTCGGCCGGGTGATGTCGGCGGCGATCAGGTCGAGGGTCCGGCGGCGCTGGTCAGGGGGGGAAAAGCCGGGTCGGTGACCCGGTCGCGGATGATCCTGACGGTGCGCTTGCACTTGATCCGGTCGGGGTCGATCCCGGCGGCGGTCGCGGCCTGGCAGGTCAGGGCACTGATCGCGTGGTGGGTGAGCAGGTAGCCCCAGATCTCCTGGTAGACGGTGTCGGGATGCTTCGAGCGCAGGACCCGGCCCGGACCGCGTAGGTAGGTTTTGAGCTGCCTGTTCCCGGTCTCGTGTTCCCACCGCTGCTGGTACGCCCCGGCCAGGGCGGTGGCGGTCGCCTCCCGCGGGTCACAGATCGTGGTGATCAGTCCGATGATCTCGTGTTTCCCGTCGCCCTCACGGTCCGGGACGTCGTACTCGACGAGGCGGGCGTAGCGGGCCTTCGCCGGGTCCAGCGGCGTGCCAGCCCGCGCGGCGGCGAGCAGCGCCTCACGCGCCGCGCCGGTGACCTTCGGGTTGACCAGCACCGTCAGGTAGGAACCGTCCGGCAGTGCCCGCAGCGGCGGGGGCCGCAGGTTCGCTTTCGCCCGCCACAGCAGCGCCGCGCCGGTGTCCGCGGCCGTGCACCAGTCCGCCCAGGAGTAGAAGTTCCGGTCTGCCAGCAACAACCAGCCGGACTCGAGACGTGGGTAAAGCTGGCGGGCGAGGGCCTGCTCGCTGGCGACCTTCGCCCCGCCGGCCGGGCCGAGGGCCGCGAGCACCGCCGCGTGCGACGCGCACTCCGACACGGTGACCGCCCGGACCTTCGGTAACACTCCCGGCGCGTCGGCGCGGCCGGCCGGCAGGCCGAACGCGGCAATGTTCTCCTTGGACGCCGCCACGTCCCACTCCAGCCCGTCGATGCTCATCAGCCGCCACGGCCCGCGGAACGCCCCGACCGTGTCCAGGTCCGCGACCGGCGCCGCGACCTGGGAGAACAGTGCGGCCATCGGCGCCGCGCCGAGCCGCTGGCGGCCCTTGGTCAGCCCACCCGAACTCGGGTCCCACACCGGCCCGGTGACATCGAGATCGTCCAACGTCCCGGCGAGCCGGCGCGCGACCGCCTCGTAGTCGTCCTCGGCGAACAGTGCCAGCGCCATCACGAAGTAGGCCACGACATGCGGCGGGATCGTCACGTCGCTACGCCGGGCGCCTCTCCCGGTCGCCGCGATGGCCTCGTCGACCGCGTCACGCGGGACGAACGACGTCAGGACTCCCAGCGAGATCCAGTCCGTCAGCCGGCGGTCCGCCACCACCCGAGTGTCCGCCACAGCGTTCGATCATGCCGCTACCCGCACAGAACCACCACAACCAGCACACCAACGACCCCCAAGATCCAACTAGTGGAAGTGGCATTGTTGCGCCCCGAGCGCGAGGAAGGGAGCTGTCTGAAGGTAGGCAGGTCAGTTCTTGACACGTGCGTGCTGCACGGACGATGGGGGA